>DYFG01000063.1:6718-8918 GCA_020725315.1 Nitrosotalea sp. | reverse complement strand
TAGGTCAATACAGACCCATACAGAGGTGCTATTACGCGCAGATGTCTTCCTATAGCCCCCATCCCTATAATTGCTACCAACTTACCTTCACGTGAGAGCTCATGCGTTAGGTCGAGTAAAAGCAACGCATCGCTGAGCGTCTCCGGTGTTACCGCAATCTTTGCAATGCTCCCGCCTTCCTCATACATGCTCGCAATGATCTTCAATAGCTCTGAACGACTTGGCATACCTCTGAAATCGTGGAAAGAAAAGATAACGGGTATAAGAAGGCTTTTAGCCTTCTCTGCCAGCTTTGTTTTCCCCGCGGGAGGCGAAAGAAACTCGATGTCCACAAAGTCCACCTCAGCAGTTTCGAGAATACTGCTGAGCATGGCAGTTCTCTCCTCTTCAGTGCCTGTGAATGAACCACCTTCCTCTTTCCTCCGGTTCGTCACGATTATTGGCGCTGTGAGCAGGGAGACAAATTCTTTCACCCGTTCTATCTCTTTCTCCTCCTCTCTCAAAAGGTCTATTCTCAACTCGATTAGATCAGCGCCGCTTTCTTTCGCACGTTCCGCATCACGAATGGACAACCCGCTCACTATGCCTACGATAACCGGTTCTTTTCCAAGCAATTCTACGTCTCCCATTTTTTCAGATACGAAAAATCACCACTGAAACGTGTAATTTATAAAATAGCGGCAAAGATTTTATAAAGTAATCGGTATTATTCTATGAACCGGATTACATACCAACTGCCGGGGTGTGGTAGAGGCTATCCCTCGGGACTGTGGATCCCGAGACCTGGGTTCAAATCCCAGCCCCGGCCTTTAGCTCATGGTTGACAGTATCGCACACTCTTAGTTCATAGGGAGCTCTACGTACACCTCGCACAACTTTTTATAGAACACTTGCTATATAATGAAGTAGGAAGTGACAAATGAGATGTTTAAGAAGGTAAAAGAGGTAATAGGGAAGGTGATCAGCCCCTTTTTAGCCTTTGAAGGTGGCAGTATAGAACTGGTCGGCGTCGATGACGGTGTGGTGAAAGTGAGGTTAAAAGGCGCCTGTGCAGGATGCCCCATGAGCCAATACACCCTGGTGAACTTCGTTGAGGCGACGCTGAAGGAGCGGATTCCAGAGGTGAAGGAAGTAGTTGCAGTAGAGGACTTCAGGGATAAATGGGGCGCAAAAAAGATTTGTTAAATTAAGGAGGTGAGGAACTATGGGTGAGGAGTTGGAGGAGCTCGTAAAGAAGATAAAGGCGAAGGATTTAAACGCGGAAGCGAAGAAGAGGGGAATAAAGACCCACTGTGTGAAGAAGATAGATGTTGCTAAACAATTGCCTCGGGACGTATTGGAAAAGCTCGCCTCTAAGTAATGAAGAAGGATTTTTCTGTGCTCTTCTGCACGACGAGTATGGAGGAATCGGAGAAGATAGCGAGGACTTTGGTAGAGGAACGATTGGCGGCATGCGTAAATATCGCAGACGTGAACTCGTATTTCAGGTGGAAAGAGGAGTTGTTCAAGGATAGAGAGGCTCTGCTGATAATAAAGACCGAAAAGAGCAAGGTAAATGGGATTATCGAACGAATAAGAGAAGTTCATAGCTATGAAGTGCCGGAGATCATCGCACTTCCGATTGTGGCGGGCTACGATAAGTATTTAGCATGGATAGAAGCGTCACTCGAATGAGATGAGCTTATTGGGCAGTTCGGTGAAAGAAAGAACTCAACAGAACTAGTTTCGAATATCAAAGGCTATTGATGGTGTAAAGTAAAGAAGTGATTAGATGGACAATGGTTCGCATCGGCGTTCATGTCTCAATTGCAGGCTCGATCGATAAGGCGGTGGATCGAGCAACGGAGCGGGAGTGTGATACGTTTCAGATCTTCTCGAGAAACCCCCGCGGCTGGAAGATCAAAGAGCTTACGGAGACTGAGACCCAACGATTCGTTGAGAAGGTTAGGCATTCTGGGATATTTCCACCGGTGGATCACATGCCTTACCTTCCAAATCTTGCCGCGCCAACCGATGATGTGTATAAGCAGTCTGTAGCGGCACTTATTGAAGAGTTGAAACGGTGCGACTCTCTCCAGATTCCTTATCTCGTCACCCACCTCGGGAGTCATCGTGGATCTGGGAAAGCAGAGGGGTTTCGAAGGATAGTAGAGGCGATTAATACGGCATTCACTGAAGCGGATAGCAGTGTGATGCTGCT
>DYFG01000063.1:4770-6618 GCA_020725315.1 Nitrosotalea sp. | reverse complement strand
TAGTAGAGGCGATTAATACGGCATTCACTGAAGCGGATAGCAGTGTGATGCTGCTTCTGGAGAATACGGCGGGGACAAAGAACAGAATGGGAGGAACGTTTGAGGATATTCGACGGATTATGGATCATATCGAGCATAAGGACCGGATAGGAATCTGCTTTGACACCTGCCACGCCTTCGTTGCGGGATACGAATTACGGACTGAAGAGAGCCTGAATGCCACGCTGCAGCATTTTGATGAGGTTATCGGGCTTGACCATTTGAAGCTCGTGCATCTCAATGATGCAAAGACGGGCCTGGACTCGAGATTGGACCGGCATGAGCATATTGGGCTTGGGTATATAGGAGAGGACGGGTTTCGAGTGATACTCGACGATGCACGGATCAAGGAGCTACCACTGATCCTCGAGACACCGGTTGATAACCGGAGAGATGATAGAGGGAATATCCTGAAGGTGAGAGAACTTGCCACACAACCGAAAGAAGATTGAGTAGATTGGGAAGATAAGGTCCTTAGACTTGTAAATGAGGGCGTAAGAAAAGATTTAATAAAACGGCGATTACTCTTTTTACTTCTTCAGTAGCTATGAACACCGTATACGGCTGGAAGAAGAGAATACTCCGAATAGACCTTTCAACAAGTCGGATAGATAGCTTTGCTCCTGATGATTTCTTACTCAAAACTTATATTGGTGGTCGGGGACTTGGCGCAAAGATTGTTTATGATGCAGGACAAGTTGATGCACTCGCACCGGCGAATCTGCTTGTATTTGCCGCTGGCCCGTTAACCGGCACCACAACGCCCGCATCGGGCAGACTCTCGCTTTCCACAAAATCCCCTTTGACGGGCACGATATTCGATTCGAACTGCGGTGGCACATTTGGTCCGAACCTGAAGAAGGCGGGATATGATACGATAATCATCACTGGCAAATCTCCAGAGCCGGTATTTATTGAAATAGAGGATGAACATGTAGAGATAAAATCCGCACAAGCGTTGTGGGGCAAGAACGTAAAAGAGATCGATAAATCGGCTCTTAATCGCAAGTGTTTTGGGCTGCTACGCCGAAATACGACATAAAGGCATTTCGGGCACTGAACTGGTAACCCTAACGAGCATGATCGGTGAGAAAGAGGGTATTGGCGAAGAGCTTGGCAGGGGTGCGAGGTCTTTTGCAGCATCAGAAGGGTGCCTTGAGAAGTCGATCCAGATAAAAGGGCTTGAACTTCCGGCATACGACCCTCGTGGTGTCAAAGGGCTGGGTTTCAGTTACGCCACCTCCAATCGCGGCGGATGCCATACACGAGCATATCTCGTGGCTCCGGAGATACTGCGAAAGCCAAAGGCGATTGATCCCTACACGCTTGCAGGAAAGGCAGGGCATACAAAGATATTCCAGGATAGGTTTGCGGCGGTTGATTCACTCGTGGTGTGTAAATTCGCATTCTTTGGCGTCGGCGAGGAGGAGTATGCAAACATATTAAGTGCGGTAACTGGCGTGACGTATACTTCTGAGGATTTGATGTTCGTTGGCGAGCGGATATGGAACGTAGAGCGGCTGTATAATTTAAGGGAAGGGTTTTCTAAAGAGGATGACATACTGCCTGCGTGATTCTTCGAAGAGAAGGTAAATGGGCGAGTAATAGACCGGGAAGAGTCCTTTAAAACACGCACTGAGTACTATCGGATGCGCGGCTGGGATGATGATGGCGTGCCAAAAGAACGCACCTTGAAACGGCTGGGGATAGAGCTTACCCAAGGTCTACCACTTGACCTACAATAGCCCGCACGCAGGGCATGCATTCCTGAAGAGCCAGATATGAGGGAAAACCTCACACCGAGACCAA
>DYFG01000063.1:0-4670 GCA_020725315.1 Nitrosotalea sp. | reverse complement strand
TCGTGAATATTTTGCGACTTATTTATAATGGAAAGGAATATCTTGGTTATTAAGTGGTGGCGTGGAAAAAGCGCCTTTTCTCGTAAAGAAAGCGATCTTTCTTTGCACCACGAAAGAAAAAGCAAAAGAAAGTAAAAGGAGGTTTTGTAAGGTAATGCGATACGGTCGAGAAAGAAGGGGATTTGGTTCCCCTATAGACATTGGTAAGACCTACAACGTAACCATAGAGGAATTAGGTAGAGAAGGCGATGGAATAGCTCGAATAGAGGGTTTTGTGGTTTTCGTACCGAACACGAAAAAAGGGGATAGTGTGAAAATACGAGTAACTAGAGTATCGGAGAGAGTTGGATTTGCAGAAGTAGTTGAGGGATGAAATTCCATTACGCTTCTTTATACTATAAAAACTTTTAAAAATACGGGCTTCAATCCTTAAGACTTACTCCACATAAATCGCCGGTTTAAGCGGAAGAGCAAACTTCTTCTTTCCTCTCGGGTCATGCGCTTCATTTAGCCCTATTTCACAGCCGAACTCTTTCGTTAAATAGCCTTTCTCACGCTCCAGAATCTTATCCTCATCCAGTTCAAAATAAACCCGGTTACTTTTCATCACCTGCTTCACAAAATCCACCGTGCTTTTATCCTTCCGTATCTTCAGAGCCTCTTTAATCTTATCCTCATCAGGCACATCCTTGAGTGCTTTGAATAACTCCCACTTCCATTTCTCAGCCTCTATACCTGCTGTATACAGGTAGATTTTACGGGGCTTGAGCCGCGCTACTTTCAATATCTCCTGTATATCGTTGACCAACGAGACCAAATAGTCCTCCTCACGCTCCACCTGTTCATCAATAAGAGCTTCTTTTATCGCCGGCAGTGTTTGTATCGAGATAAATGTATCTTGGAACGTGTGCCAGAGCTCTTCGCAGATATGCGGCACTATCGGTGAGAGAACGATAAGCAAGTCCTCCAGTATGTTTCGGACAATCCTTCTCCTCCTTTCCACGCTCTCCCGCTTCTCGTAATACCGGATGTCATTCATCAGGTTGAAGACCAGATTTATCCCTGCTTCGCGTATTCTAAAGCCTTCGAACCACTCGATGGATTCCTGTAGCCGTCGGTAAAACTTTGAGAGCAGCCATCTATCAGTATGCGTGAATTCGTCTTCTTGTAACGCATCAACCCCTGTACTTTCCTCGAATACCGTTATCAATGCATTAAATCTCCGCCTCAGTGCTTCGGTATCCTGCTCCCTCCAGTTTACGACAGTCGCAAAGTCCGCATTGATCGCACAGTAAAGCCGGTACAAATCCACGCCATAAAGCTCCGACACCTTTGCCAGAGGAATTACATTTCCCTTGCTCTTTGACATCTTCCGCCCTTCTCTAATCATCAACTCATTCAGGGTTATCGCCTTCGGCCACGTACTTTCGGGAAATATCGCAGCATGGTGCATTAAGAAGAAGACCAGATGGTTAGAGAGGTGTGGTGGTGCGGTATGCCGCAGGTCATTTGGATACCAGTATTCAAACTCATCCTTTATCCAGGTCAAAACGTCAAGATCAATATGGAGCTCCTCTGCCAATTCCTCTGCACTGCCAGTCCCCAGAAACACGTAATCAAAAAATTGCTCGTCCAGTACATCAACTGGCACATGCCTGAGCAGGTGAGCTATGGTGTACATCGCCATGTAAATGGTAGAATCGCTCAACGATTCGATTATCCATTCTTTTTCAAATGGAAAACGCGTTCCCAAACCCCTTTTTCGCGCACAGGGTCTAAAAGCCAACCAATCGATGATGTCATGCATATACCCCTTATACTTCTCCGGATAGAAGGTCATCTGGTCAACGAGCGTATGCCCTACATCCTTCCACCATTGTGGCGTGTAATCGATGAACCACTGATCCTGCAGGACTGCAACGATCACCTTCCCTCCACCTCTCGTTACCGCCTTCCTCGAAGTCTCGTAAAATACACCGGCGGCATTTTTTTCTTTTAACCAAACCTTAACCTCATCCTTGATTGCGGCGATTTTAATACCCGCAAAATTCCCACACCTTTCATTCATCACGCCGCGATAAAATTCGTCCTTATAAATTGTCTGCGTGGCTTCCTCCAACCGCTCATCCTCCTGGCTTTCTATCCCCATTCGTTCACAAATCTCTTTTGCGGGCAGATCATACCCCTCAATGTCTATTATCTTTATGGGCTCTATCTCGATCCCTTCCGTCCTTCTCAAGTCCTCCAAACCCATATAATCATACGGAGCATGTGCTGGAACCGAATAAACCACTCCTGTGCCAACATCTTCATCAACAAAGCTCGCGGGAAAAACCGGGATCTCTCTACCCGCCACAGGCTCCTCCGCCTCCTTACCTACAAGATCTTTCCCTTCTATCTCTTCCAAAACCTCTACATCTTCACGATGGTAACCCAATTTCTCCACAGCTTCCTTAGACACTATCCACAATTCATCCCCAGCCTTAACTTTGACATACCGTGCATCCGGATTTACCCAGAGATTGGTGACGCCAAATATGGTTTCAGGACGCAGCGTCGCAGCAATTAAGTACGCGTCATCGTCAGAAAGTTTGAACTTTATCGTCGTGTGTTCAATTATTGATACCTTATCAGTATCTCCTCCTTCAATGTCATCTTCTCCAACTGCCGAATCATCTTCGATAGAATATGTAATGGGATATCTCCCTTTCTTTATCACACCCCTGTCATAAAGCTTTTTAAACTGCCATTCGATGAACCGGTTATACATCGGCTCAGTGGTATTGAACTTTCTTCGCCAATCGATGGAATACCCCATCCTCTTAAAGTCCTCAGATATTCGTTCAGCAAAGAAATTCGCAACGTTTTCCGCATTACTAAAACTATTGACAATTTCTTCAACCCGCATGGCATCTTCATAAATCGAGACATAATCCTTGTATCGTTCGACAACCTCTTCTTCTCCTTTTGCAATACTGTCCGCAATCGCTAAGATTGGCGTTCCGGTAACATGAAAAGCCATCGGAAAGAGGACAGTATAGCCCTGTAACCGCTTAAATCGCGCAATTATATCCCCTAAGGTGTATGTTCTCCCATGACCTATGTGCAACGGTCCCGAGGTGTACGGGTAGGGTATAGTCAAAAAGAACTTTTCCTTTCCTTCAATTTCAGCATCAAAGATCTTGCTCTCTTCCCATCGCCGCTGCCATCTCTCTTCCAGCTCCTTGAACTTGGAATACTCCACTGCAGAATTCATTTTTGCTCGTTCCGCCCTCTTTCGCTAGCCGTGATATGTTATTGTTGTAGGATGTCTAAAATAAAAAGATGCGTGCTTTTCACCGCTCCACCTCAGTCCTCTCGAATAAATAAGAACCTACGCTCACCATGCCTACGGAAATTGCGGAGAGCACTATAAAATTGAGCAGTATCGAAAAATCGGAAGCTCCCGAACCGAGCAAGACGCCTCTCAACCCATCCACACCGTAGGTTAACGGGTCTAAATAACAAACAGGAATAAGCCAGGAGGGCAGCGCCCCTATCGGGAATAACGCACCGGAGAGGAGAAATGTGGGGAACACCACGAAGTTCATTATCAACGGGAATCCATGCATGTCACGCATAACCGACGCAAAGACCAATCCTAACCCAACGAACGTAACTGAGATCAAACACATAAAGAGTAATGCAACGATAACCGGTATCACTCCTGCAATTTTGAAGCCCAGCAACGTGCTTAAGAATAAAACCATTATTCCTTGCATCAGGGCAACGGTAGAGCCACCCGCGGTTCTTCCCAAGACAAGGGAAAGTCTTGACACCGGTGCGACCATCACCTCCTTCAGAAACCCAAACTCCTTATCCCAGAGAACGGATATTCCGGCGAATACCGAGCTGAAAAGCATGCTCATTCCTATTATCCCGGGCGTGAGATACTCAATATACTGGAGCCCCTCGGGCATGCCCGGTATCGACGCTCCTCCAAAGCCCAAGCCCAGAAATGCAAGGAAGAACATCGGCATCCCTAACGAACCAATAACTCTGCTCTTTGCCCGCCACATCCCCTTCATCTCTCTGAGCCAGAGCACGTAGATTGCCTGCCAACTTATACCCATCGTTCCCTTCCAATTGTGTAGTACAAGCTACGCAACCAAAAAGCTTTTATGTACTTTAATAATCAATAATCCATGTAGTGAAAAGGTGGTTGACGTGGATGAGGATCATAGCATAAAAGAGTAAAAGTATTTACATAGGCTATTACATAATATAAAAAAGGATGAACATTCGAGGAAAACCGTGGATAAAAGACCTCGGATGCGATACGGAGAATGGGGACCACGATGAAGATCGCGACTCGACTTATTGATTATTAGCAAGCCGTATCCTTTTAGATACGAAGCAACCGTAGCTGATATCGAGAAAGAGTAAGCAGAGCCGCATCAAGTGTAAGCAAGCGACTCCAGGAGCGATACCTGCTCGGGTACGTGAATGGATAGGAGGGTGTGGGTTACACCCCGTGCGGTCAATAATATCGTATAGAGGTCTTTGATAAGATCTTTATCGAAAACCATAACCTACCGAGGTTAAGTGAAATCGTGGACTTCGAGCATATGAGAAGACATGAGGTGTAAAGGATGAAAATATGTATAATAGCCGATACCCATCTATTCTCC
>DYFG01000273.1 GCA_020725315.1 Nitrosotalea sp. | reverse complement strand
GCGGATTGTTTGATTGCGGAGTGTATTGTGGTGGTGCTTGGTGGAATACACCGCACAGGGAACACCGCGATGGAGTGAACATGGATTTAAGCTATGATTGTTTAGATAGTGGGGTTAGAAGAGAATTGACGTCAGGAGAAAAAACTACCTTGTTAAACATGCTCAGTGGGCGACTTATCGGCGTGGTAGATGAACCGAGGGAGAGACACTGGCATTTGAGATACTAGCATATTAAGGACGGAGAAATGCAATGAAGAATATTTTTTTGCTTGGGGTTGTTTTCTGTTTTTTTGTCTTAACCTCTTTTTCCCAGCACCGTAGGGTGTTAGAAAAGTTTGTTTATGAGATTGCGAAGCATCTACCTGAAACCGTGGTGGTAGAAGACCCTCGCGGCGGAAAGAAGTTTGATATAACTCCAAGGTTGGAATATGACGCTGAAACTGGAGATTACAAGATTAGTTTCAGGAATCCCGATGACTCGACAAAATGGGCATATATCAAGTTTGTGCCCGGTACGAAAGTTCAGGTGAGTATAGAAGCTCGTGCTACCTTGAATTCAAACCTCTATACTTACGAGTACACGATCCATAACCAAAACAACAGCAAACAGTATATTACCACCTTTGGTTTTGAAATTGAAGAAGGGATAGTTCAACGCTGTACTGGTCCAAAAACCGGCAATTGGCACTGTTTTCTTCCAAACGCTACTAGCAGAATATGTTTCTTCTCGGGTGGCTTCCTTACAAATGAAGCCGGTGATATTACTGAATTCACATTGGGACCTGGTATAGCAGTTAGCGGTTTTATACTGGAATCCTCGAGCTTGCCAGGCATAATCAACTGTTATACAAGGGGGCAAGTCCCTCCACCGAGAGTCACGGGGATGAGTGCCGAGATGGTTCCGTCAGAAATTCTCGATGCGCTTCCACGACCTGCAAATGATCGACTTGTAGGTCGCACCATCGGTCCTGTTCGCGTTCCTGCCACCATCACCCCCGCCCAATTTC
>DYFG01000062.1 GCA_020725315.1 Nitrosotalea sp. | reverse complement strand
TTTTTCCACCTCTTGCTTTTTATAGAGGCGGACTTAAACATACCATCAATTACGACTAAATAATTTCCGGTGAAATCACGATGAAAAAGAGAAGGAAAACCTGGAAAATGGATTTTACGAGTTATTTTCGACAAAGACTGGTTACGAGGAACTGGATAAGAGGATAGCCCTTACCAAAGAGAAGAGGGAGGTACTTCTGCTCGTGCTGAGGTTTCCTGAGGTACCCCTTCATAACAATCCAGCAGAGTTAGCACTACGTGAACTCGTAGTCAAACGTAAAATCAGTAACGGAATTAAAAACTCAAACGCAAAGTATTCTTTAAAGAAACGCAAACCATGAACCATATGAAAATTCCTGAGCACTACAAATTTTTTCTTACCGGGAATAGAAAGATTTGAAATGCCAGTATCGCTGATGAGTCGGATAAACTCTATCATAAGGTAGCAGTTACCGATGGCAAATTTGTAGCTGAGGAGGTGTGAAAACGGATAGATGAATAAAAAATGCGGGACTGGATATATTCGTTGTGGGAACCGATTCCGCGCTCGACCTCCTCAAAGTCCCTGACCCGAATGGGTATTATCTCGATGTGGAGAAGATGATAAGCTTAGATACATGTATAGAATCGCTCGCCGAGAAGAGAGTGGATTTCGATTTCTGCTCCGTTTTCGTGCATAACGATGTAGGGATATCGTATCTCGCGACGGTCCAGAGCATATCACACACAAAACTCTTCGCAATCATCTTCGGTAAAGATGCCGAAGCCCTCGCGGGGCAGATCGATCTCGACTGTGAGAAGCTCGTTGCCAGATCCGTTCATAACCCAATTCCGCTGAAGAAGATGATAGATGGCATGATAAAGGAGGTGGAGCGATGGGCTGTATCGAATTGATGGAATATGAGATTTTATTATCGGACATCACCTATAAGGAAGGGCGGGAATTTATAAGGAGGAATTTCAAAGAGGTTTACGAGGTCGAACCGGGATATAAATTGTTCGATGTGTATTTGATTGGTATTCCACCGATTTTTGTCGGGGTAGAAGATGGCCACATAATATTCCCGTATGTCAAACCCTGTCATGGGACGTTCGTATTGAAGATTAAAGATGGAGAAGATATTGGACGATTGGTAAAGAAGAAGAGAGTGGGCTAGCTAATTTGTTGTAATATGGCGCACCGCTATCCAAAAATCAACTCCAATTTCTGTTAGATAGGGCCGATAGTTAGCGGTGAGTGAGTTCATTCTAACAGAAGCAACCCGAAAAAGGTGATCTTTTCATAAGGAGAGGTGAGCACCTCCAGGTCATAGCCTACATTCCTGACCGTCTTGAAGACATCAATCCCGCATGCCTCCATCCCTGGTCTCATCTTCTGTGGATGTTCACAAAATCTCTTCGGAGCTTGGTCTAACACGGTTTTCTCCCGCTCTGGTATACACTCGTCGCAATACGAACAGCAGAGTCCGACCAGTGCAAATGCCTTGTAATAGCCGGATAGGAAAGCGTGCCGCTCGAACTCAAACATCGTGTCATACAACTCTTTTATGGCGTCCCAGAGGTAATGGTGGATGCGTGCTGGCGGGACGTCAGCGTTTGGTATCGCGTCAAATCTCGCAAGTATCGCCTTATCATAACATTGGATCAGTTTCCTCGTCTCTTCCGGCGCGGGAACATAGGGCGGGCAGTTCAGATGCTTACCGTACGCTTTACATCCATACCGGCATTTCCACCGCACCCATTCCTCTACCTCAACCTTATCGGTCGAAATGAGTTTAAAATCCGAATGAATATGCTTCAAATCCTCTAACAAGATATCTAAATCAGTTTTCATCTTCGATCTTACTTTTCTTCACGTAATTGTATATATCTTTTCGTAAGTATCACTATGCGATATATACCAGCAGTATCTCGCCATTAGACGCCTGCCTTTACGTTAATTTATACTTTGACAACGTTTTCCGAGTGGCATGACGGGCAGATTAGTTTGTCACCCATCCCACCAAAGTTGTTGCCACAGTCGTTGCACTTGTATCGCTCTAATTCAATCTCTTCAATTTCTAGATTAAAATCGCCTCCGCCAACACTACACATCACAATCACCTCCTTTATTTATTTCACTCCGCGTATATGTTAACACGTGGTATATAAAAAGGATATGGTATATAAAAAGGATAGTATTTGCACCACAAAGAGCTTGAAGGTTGATCAGGTCAGAAGTATTAAAGCTAACGAGTTATCAAAAACGCGACGACAGGCGAGGATTTATTTCTTATTCTGAGAATAAGCAGTGTTGAATGTCTTTTCCGAGTCCCCCGATGGCATCAGCACGGCACTGACGGCAGTGCGTCATCTGCATTACATACTTACGGCATTTCTCCTGTATCTCCCGCTTCTCATGCGGTGTGGGCGGTTTGATATGGGAGAACTTATATTGCGGGATGAGGGGTATAATATTCTGTAAATAAACGCCCAGTTCGCTTATCGTCTTTGTTATAGCCATAATGTGCTCATCATTCACGGTAGGAATGAGAACCGTGTTCACCTTCACCAGAATCTTCCGCTTTACGGACTCCTGAATTCCCTCTAACTGGTTTCTTATCAGTATTGCCGCACCCTCTTCTCCGCGGTATCTCGTCCCATGATAATTGATGAAGGAATAGATCTCCTTGCCAATAGCGGGGTCTACCGCATTAACCGTCACGGTGAGGGTGCTAATCCCCACCTCCTCAATGTCTCCCAGCCGGTCTGGCAAGAGCAACCCGTTGGTGCTCATGCATCGCAACAAATAGGGAAACTCCTCCTTTACGAGCCTGAACGTCTCGAAGGTCTCCTCATTGAAGAATGGCTCACCCGGTCCAGCCACTGCTATAACCTTGATGTAAGGCACCTTTTTCACCACTTCCCTCACTCGTTCGAGCGCTTCCTGGGGTTTGAGCACCTTACTCGTCACTCCGGGTCGTGATTCATTCACGCAATCGAATTTACGGATGCAGTAGTTGCACTGGATATCGCACTTCGGCGCCACAGGAAGATGCATTCTGCCGAAGAAATGGTATGCTTTTTCACTGAAACAGGTGTGTTCTTGGATCTTCCTGAGCTGCGCGGGATCCCAGGGGACTTCCGCGCCCTCTACTTCTGTTACCGGCAACGAAGCAGGTGACTCCTCCTTTTCATCCTTCTCGTGCATTAACTCCTCCTTTGAACGAACTAACTGTGAAACACTCATGCTTTTTATTCCGCTCGTTCGAGCGTCCCCTTCGTATGCTACACTCTCTTGCTTTAGATGGGGTTTGTTCTTCTCTATTTCACAGCATGCTTTTTAAACCTTTATTATTTTCACTTTTCTCCCAAGAGGTAAGGTATGATAATGTGCTCTCTTCTCTGCTTATTCTCGCCCTACTCCTTTTTAATTCCCTTCTCGATTTCTTTTGCCATTAGTTCCCTCCCTTTTCGGCTTCGTGGCCTGAGCTCAATCCTCGGAAGCTGCTGCAGGAGGCTTAAAGACCCGATTCGCCAGTTCTTTGTCAATTATAAGCAATCCACTACCCTCTTCTTACCCTAACATCTCCTCAACTTCTTCTTTACCATGCTCCAATTCCTCGACCTGTTCTTGGTCTGCTCTCAGAAGCAGGGCCTGAAATTCGCCCATATACGTTTTTTCTTCCTTTGCTATATCCAAAAAAACAGCTTTGATCTCTTCTCGATCTGTCATCGCTGCGAGTTGCTCATACAAATTAACGGCGTCAAGTTCCGCTATTATTCCCACACGCAAAATCTCCTTATCTCTATCCTCTTTCTTCACCTTTTCCAGATCTATCGGTATTTCGGATAACATGTCTAAAAATCAAACTTCGATTTTCATAAATCTTCATCTTTTTCTCCTCCTGAACTCTATGCTGTGCATATTCCAGCTTCCACGGCCGCTCTGATAATATACCCCGCCTTGTGCAGTATCGTATCGTCCTCAATAAGTACGGGCAGAAGAGAAGGAGCAGGGAGCTTAAAAATTCCCGTTATACGGTCTGCATAGCTATATCTTCCCTCTTTGCAGTGTGTGCATGCCTCGGCTCAGGAAGTACAGAAGATGGAATAGTTGACAAGGTTACCAATAACTTTCTCACGAAAATCGCCGCTATATATCACAATCAGGCCCAAAGCTGATGAGCGTGAATAAGCTCCGTTAGAATTCTTTCGCGACCTCGGTCCACGAAGAAGGTTATGCAACGCAGAAACATACGAAAAGCTTTAAAGCTACACGGGGGGAAATAATCTATAAGAAGGCGAGCCTATAAACGGTAAAATGGTACAGATGATACTCTGGGAGTCAGACCAGCTCATAGTACCGAAGAAGCGGGGTAATGCCCGTGGAGGGAAGGGGCTGGCGGATGAACCGTTGGGTCAGGGAGACATCAACCGCACAAAGAGGCGGGTAAAGGATGGCAACAAAACTGGACTCATAACCTATCCAGAAAATAATAGGGAGGTTCTTCTGAAGAGCCGGATGAGGGAAAACCTCAAGTCCGGTTCTGTGAGGGGGCTCATAGTAGCCTCCGGGAGGTGGTGGCTATGAGCTCTACTCGACAAGCGATGACGACGTCTGCTGGGTGTAAAATTCTGGATATAAAAGATTTGACGGTAGAAGTAGAGGGAAAGGAGATTATAACGGATTTAAACCTCTGTATTGAACGTGGTGAGGCTCACGTATTATTTGGACCGAACGGCTGTGGTAAGACTACGCTGCTGATGACGATACTTGGTTTTCCCGCGTATAAGATCAAAAAAGGGAGGATAATATTTAAAGATGTGGATATAACCGATCTTCCAACCAACGAACGGGTGAAACTTGGGATGGGCATGTCTTTCCAGCACCCACCTGAGATAAGGGGTGTAAAACTCGGTGATATGGTGAATATCGCGTTGGGAAGAAAGGAGGGAAAAATCGACGAGCGCGTGGTAGATCTTGGAAAAAGGCTTAATATCTCGTCTGATTTCTTGAACCGGGATGTGAATCTCGGATTTTCGGGTGGAGAGGTCAAAAGATCGGAGATCCTCCAACTGCTCGCACAAGCCCCAGACTTCATCATGTTTGACGAACCTGATTCTGGCGTGGATGTTGAAAATATCGAGCTCATAGGCGACCTCATGAATGAACTGCTGGGTAGGGAGAAGATACCGAGTAAAAGAGAGCGATCGGGGCTTATAATTACGCACAGCGGGTTTATAATGCGTTACATAAAGCCAGACCGTGCACATGTGATGCTCAACGGACGAATAGCATGCTCAGGGATACCTGACGAAGTAGCACGGCACATAATTGAAGAAGGATTTGAGCGATGTGTCAAGGTATGTGGTGAGAAGGTGTGTGCTGAATGAACAAAGAGATAATTGAGCGTGCGCAACGTGCGAAGTCCAAAAAAGCTCTGTTAGGCGAGGATGTGGACATTGAACGATATACTATCGAGACGAATGAATATGACCCCATCACCTCACTGGGCGAAATATCCAAAGAATATGAGCATGATCTACTTAATGCCGGTATTGAGCCCTCAGAGAAGGAAAGGTCGGGTTCGTTTTTACAGCGAGATCGTTCCGTGATCTTTTCACGGGTTAAATACCCGGGTTTGGAGCTTATGAGCACCACAGAAGCAATAAAGAAGTATGATTGGCTCAAAGATTATCTGTGGAAGCTCATTCCCGTCGATATGGATAAATATACCGCTGAGGTCGAATTAGCTCCGAGCCATGGATATTTTATCAGGGCTGAAGCGGGCTCAAAGGTGACCATGCCGATACAGTCCTGTCTGTTCATCACCTCTGAGAAGATCAGGCAGAATGTGCATAATATCGCAATTGCCGAGGAGAACTCGGAACTCCATATCATAACCGGCTGTTCGGTCTCCCATACAGTCAATTCGGCGCTCCATCTTGGCATTTCAGAATTTTATGTTAAAAAGGGTGCGAAGATCACCTTTACTATGGTTCACAACTGGAGCGGTGGTATGGAGGTCAGACCGAGAAGTGCCGTAGCGATTGAGGACGATGGCGTCTTTATCAGCAACTATATCTTAGTGACGCCGGTGAAATCGCTTCAGATGTTCCCCACCACGTATTGCAGGGGAAGAAATGCACGGGCAACCTCTCAGTCAATTGTGTATGCTCTTGATAATGCGAGAATCGATATGGGTTCGAGGGCGGTACTTCAAGGCGAAGGAAGCAGGGCTGAACTCATATCGAGGGTGATCGCTACCGATAATGCAAAGGTAATCGCACGTGGTGATATCATAGGAGCATCTGAACATGTAAAAGGGCATCTCGAGTGCAGAGGCTTGATACTTTCTGATACCGCTGAAGTGGAGTCGATTCCTGAGCTCAAAGCGAGACGAAAAGACCTTGACCTTTCGCATGAAGCTGCGGTTGGAAAGATCGCGGAGGAGGAGATTCGATACTTAATGACGAGAGGCTTGAGCGAGGAGGAAGCAACTTCAGTCATCATTCGCGGATTTTTGAATGTGGATATCACCGGACTCCCCGATGCGCTTGCGAACGAGACGAAGAGGATGTTTGATCTGAGTTTGGAGAAGGTAATGTAAAAAGAGGGAGGGGAAAATCATGGAGGAAAGGCTGAAGGCGCTTGAAATAGCTATGAAACGAGAAGAAGATGCAGAGAAATTTTACTTAGACGCGGGTGAGAAAGTAACCAATGCCTATGCGAAAGATATGTTCAAATCGGTTGCAAAAGAAGAAGAGAAGCACCTCACAACGGTCAGAGCGATATATAACAGGCTGAAAGAATGAATAAGAGGATAGCATGGGGGATTACTGGATCGGGGGATTATATAAGTGAGTCTGTTGCTCTCATGAAGGAACTCACCAAGAAGTACAATTTGGAGGTTGATGTCTTTCTCTCCAGGGAGGCAGAGGTCGTTTTAAAGTTCTACAAGCTTTTGAATGATGTTAAAGCGAGTTTTTCAAAGGTGAGTACCGAAAAAGGACCAAATGCACCTTTCCTCTCAGGAAAACTCCAGGTAGGTGCATACAAGTTATTCTTAATCGCACCCGCTACGGCAAATACCGTGGCGAAGATAGCACACTGTATCGCGGATTCGCTCATTACCAATTCAGCAGCACAAGCCATGAAGACGGATGTGCCCGTGTATATCTTTCCCGTTGATCAGAAAGTGGGCGAGGTAATAACAAAGCTTCCGAACGGCAGGGACTTGAAGTTACGAATTCGGAAGGAGGATGTGGAGAACGTCGAGAAGTTGCGGAAAATGCAGGGTATCACCGTCTTGAGCCATGTTGATGAGATGGAAGAGGTGGTGAGGAAGATTGAATAGAAGATCCTCTGAGTGAAATAAAAGGAAGAAGATGGAAAAAGTAAAATTTTATCCTGTAAAAGGCTATATAGACCTTCAAAGGAATGCAATCTCCAACATTGAAAGTTTTTGGGAGAAAGAAGCATCAAAATTAGAGTGGTTTAAACATTGGGATAAGGTTCTCGAGTGGGAAGAGCCATTTGCAAAATGGTTCGTTGGTGGTATGCTCAATGCATCTTACCTATGCGTGGATAAACATTTATATTCCTGGCATAAGAATAAGGTGGCTTTATATTGGGAAGACGAAGAAGGGAATACAAAGGCTTTCAAGCTATTTCCAACTCTACCGAGAAGTAAATAGGTTTGCTTCCATGCTGAAGAACCTTGGAGTAAAAAAGGGAGAGTGTCTGGTTTTATACTTACCCATGATTCCTGAATTACCGATCGCAATGCTTGCCACTGCAAGAATAGGTGCTATCCATACCGTTGTATTTTCAGGGTTCAGCAGCCAAGCTCTTGCAGATAGAATTAATGACACATCAGCAGAGGTTCTGATAACCGTAGACCTTGGAAGAAGAAGAGGAAAATTCATACCACTTAAGGAGATAGTTGACGAAGCCCTGAAGGTTGCTCCTACCATAAAGAAAGTAGTTGTGATAAAAAGAACGAGAGAAGATATAACTATAGAAGAGGGTAGAGACTTTCTCTATCATGAATTAATAAAGGATGCTGAAGATTATGTTGAACCTAAGCCTTTGGAGTCCAACCATCCATTATATATCCTCTACACATCTGGAACCACAGGTAAGCCTAAAGGAGTCGTGCACTCCACTGGAGGATATCTGGTCTACAATTATGCCACCTATAAATGGGTATTTAATATCTCTGAGGAGTCCATCTATTGGTGCACGGCAGATGTAGGCTGGGTAACAGGGCACTCATCAATAGTTTATGCGCCTTTACTTCATGGTGCCACAGTGCTTATGTATGAAGGAGCTCCGGATTATCCAGACCCTGGTGTATGGTGGAGGGTAATAGAGAAGTATGGAGTTACAATCTTTTATACGAGTCCCACTGCAATTAGGATGTTCATGCGTTATGGGGAGGAATGGGTAAAGAAGTATGATTTGAGCAGTTTAAAAATTTTTGGCTCTGTTGGTGAACCTATAAACCCGGAGGTATGGGAATGGTATTACAAGCATATAGGAGGAGAGAGGTGTCCGATAGTGGATACATGGTGGCAGACAGAAACAGGAGGGATGATGATCTCACCCGCTCCGGGCTTAGAACTCATACCTCTTAAGCCAGGTTCTGCAACACTACCTTTACCTGGTATAGATGCCGAAGTAGTAGACGAGGAAGGCAATCCGGTAGGTGCGGGAATAAAAGGCTATTTGGTGATAAGAAAACCCTGGCCAGGTATGCTGATGGGGCTTTACGGGGATCCAGAAAGATACAAGGAGGTATACTGGTCGAGATTTCAAGGCACGTATTATACCGGTGACTATGCGATGAAGGACGAGGAGGGTTATTTCTGGTTATTTGGTAGAGCTGACGAGGTAATAAAAGTGGCAGGGCACAGGTTAGGCACTGCGGAGATCGAGAGTAGTGCTGTATCAGCTCCGTTCGTGGCTGAAGCTGCTGTGATAGGCAAACCTGACCCGATAAAAGGGGAGACTATCGTGGTATTTGCGATATTAAAGGAAGGGTATAAGCGATCCCGTAGCGCCTTTGACACCATTTGTGTAATCGTGGATCCATAGATTCTTTA
>DYFG01000061.1 GCA_020725315.1 Nitrosotalea sp. | reverse complement strand
AGGGCTTAATTTGGTGCTTAGGATTTAGTATTTCCAAAGAGCTATACAAATACAATATTTGTTTACCGCCGAGATCACGAAGAGCGCTGAGATGGCGAAATAAGATGGTGAATATTTTTCCTGACTCTCTGTGTTCTCTGCGGGTTCCGCGGTAAACAAGTACAAAATTAATACTTTTAACCTCTTCGATGGTCTTTATCAGATCCGGAAGCACCGAAATATCAGGTTTTCGTCGTGCTACAAATTCCACGGCATCATCATCAACTCTTAATTTATCCGGAGAATATCCATTTACTCCTTTATCGCTATCTTCACCATCGCAGGCCTGATGACCTTTCCCCGTAACAGATAGCCCTTTCTTACGACCTCTATAACCGTATTCTCTGGATGATTCTTGACCACCTCCTTTGATAGAACCTCGTGCCTAAACGGGTCAAATTGCGCCCCTTCTGCTTTTATCTCCTCAACTCCCTCTCGTTTCAAAAGCGCATTGATCTGCTGTACCGTCATCTCCACTCCTCTTACCAACCCTTCAGACTGCTCATTCTCCTTTGCATGCCCTATTGCAACTTCTAAAGCGTCTTTAATGAGCAGTAAATCCGGTATAAAACCTTCGATGCGCCAATCGGCAAATTCCTGCTTCTCCTTTTCCGCTCTCCGCTTATAATTCTCGAATTCTGCCCTCAGGTATTGTAACGTGGTTAAATATTCCTTTTCCTTTCCTGCTAATACCTCCTCCGTCTTTTTTAGCTTTGTTTCAAACTCCTCTTCCAGAATCTCTACCATATCGCTTATTTCCTCCCGCTCTTCCTCGCTCAACTCCTGCTCATCATTCAACTTCATCTTGATCCTCGTGGATTCCTTCACGAGCCCACTCAGCTCGCCCTTTATGCTCGTTAGTTTGCCTATTTCAGCCCCTACTGCCTTGCTACAAACGCTGATTTCGTTTAGCAATCGTTCTATTCTCTCCTCAAACTCCTTTTTTCTGCTCACACCCTTGTTGCTATCGTTACTCATCAGAACTATGCTTATCTTAACAGAAGAAATAATTTTTCTTTTAGCACAGTGGGGCTCTGCCCCACGACCCCGCAAGCCCTGTAAGGGCTTGGTTTTCTTTTTGTAAAAAAAGAAAAAGTATATGTTCGCAGGTATAGATGTAGGAGGAGCGAATACAAAAATAGCCACGTCAAATGGATTTGCGGATTCACTGTACGCCCCGTTATGGAAGAATAAGAAGTGCCTCTACGATGTGCTGGCAGATGTAAAACAGAAGTTCGGGACAGAGCTCGAGGCAGTAGGTGCGGTGATGACCGGTGAACTCAGTGATTGCTTTGAGACAAAACGAGAAGGTGTTTTATACATAAAACAAGCACTCTCCGCTACTTTTGATGCTCCCAAATTCTTTGACAAAAATTGTGATTTTAAAGACAGCGCCGTAGTAGATAAAGACCCACTTTCGTTCGCATCGACCAACTGGCTCGCCTCTGCGAAGTTCGTCGCCGCGCTCTACAACGATGTGATCTTCGTTGACATCGGCAGCACTACAACAGATGTAATTCCATTAGTAAGGGGTGTGATAAAAGCGAAGAGAAGAGACATTGAAAGGCTCAAATCAGGCGAATTGATCTATTCCGGCGTCTTACGAACCAATATTGCCGCGCTGCTGAAAACAGTGGAAATAGGCGAGCATGGAGAGAAATGCGGGGTTTCCTCAGAGCTGTTCGCCATAACCGCAGACGCTTACCTTCTCCTTGGTTACATAACAGAGGATGAGTATAGTTGTGAAAGCCCAGACAGTTATACCTTCGTGGGTCGAGAAAAGGATGAAAAAAGCAGAATGAGTGCGATGCGAAGATTATCCCGGGTGGTATGCAGTGACCTCGAAGAGATAGGGGAGGATGGCGCTGTTGGTATTGCAGAGCAGGTAAAGAAAGCACAGGTAGATGAGTTAATTACTTCTTTGGGTAGATTAAAAGAGAAGTATGGGTTGGATATGGTAGTATCAGCAGGAATAGGTGATTTCATCGTGCAAGAAGCGGCAGATTTGCTGAATATGGACTTCTTATCGCTTTCCTCTCTCTATTGTAAGGAAATATCCGCGGTATTTCCTGCTTATGCGGTGGCGAAGTTGTTGGAGAGAAGTAACCTTTAATATAAAATTTATCAAAGTATAAGTATGCCTATGATATCCGTGAAGATACCTGAGGAGCTTAACATGGAGATTGAAGAGCTCATGCGAGAGGAGAAAATTGGGAAAAACTTCGCTTTAAGGAAGTTACTTGCAACTGCACTTGCTGAATGGAAGAAGGAAAGAGCTTTGAAAATGCTGGCAGAGGGTAGGATTTCATATCTAAAAGCTGCTGAAATGGCGGGTATGAACATATGGGACTTCGCTGGGTTGGTAAAGGAGAAGAAGATAGTTTGGATATGGGGTGATGGGATTATTAAGGATTTAAATGCTCGTTCTTGATGCAACCCCACTCATATATCTTGCAAAAGTTGGAAAGCTGCACGTAGTAAGAGCAATCACCGAGAAAAAGCTCATTCCGAGAGGAGTTTTTGAGGAAGTTGTTCTTAAAGGTAAGGAGATTGGAGAAGCGGATGCGTTGGTAATTGAGAAGTTGATAGAGGAAGGAGTTTTTCATGTGAAAGAGGTTGAAGAGACGGAACTTTACAAAAAGCTGATGGAGAACAAGAATTTAAGTAGAGCGGATGTTGAGGTCCTCGTTCTCTCAAGAACCGAGAAAGGAATCGCTGTTATTGATGAAGATTATGCAAGGAGAGTTGCTGAAGTGGAAGGTATAACATGTAGGGGCACGATTTACCTGATTTTCTCTTTGCTAAGGGGTGGCGTAATTACCAAAATAGAAGTAAGAGAGATTATAGATGGGATGATAGAGTGCGGATGGTTCTGCTCCACTGACCTGTATGTAAAGATTTTGAGAGAATTGGAAGATTGGTAAAGAAATAAGTTGAAATCTTTAATTTCACTTCGTTTACATCACCATTTCAGATGTCTGCAGCACGTCCCAAACGGATTAACTGGTTTTTGCTGCATAATGTTATCCCACAGCAGAACCTCTCTTATCGGCTGTGGGTATACACCAACCTTCGGGAATGCTAGCATAATCTGATGCACATGTCCAGGGCACATCACTCCAATTACTCCAACTATAACAATAACTCTTCTCCCTTTTGGTCTTCTGATTCGCTCTCCACCTCTCCCACCTCTTCTTGTTTATTTCTTGTCTTACCTTATCTATTACACCCACATTCACCACTTCAAATATTTACAGCAGGTCTCGAACGGATTCATAACTTCGTGCTTCCTCAAAACTTCTTTTATCGGCTGAGGATACTTTCCTATGATTTCCCGATGCCTCGAGCAGTTCCAATAATTCAGGTCTGGAGTAACTGCTACTCCATAAATTCCGGCAACGCATCCCGTCTCTAGTCAGAGGTGAGAAGAGAATTGGAGGCAGAAATGGAAGGGATAGAAGCAGCGGGGGCGGTGATGACGGGTGAGATATGCGGTTGCTTTAACACGAAAAAAGAAGGTGTTTTATACATAAAAAGAATAAAAGAGAAATATGGGTTGAAAACAGTGGTATCAGCAGGTATAGGTGATTTCATCGTGAAAGAAGCGGCTGATTCATTAAATATGGGGTTCGTATCGCTTTCCACCATCTATGGTAAGGGGATATCGGCGGTATTTCCTGCTTATGCCGTGGCGAAGTTGTTGGAAAGAAGTTTTTAACCAAACATAACCAAACATTTAAAAAGTACTTATGCGAGTCATGGGCATAACAGGAGGAGTGGCAAGTGGCAAGAGCCTCGTGCTACGGCAATTCATGAACCTTGGCGCTTACGCTATAGACTGCGATCTGCTCAGCAGAGAGGTTGTCATACCCTGTTCAAAGGCGTGGTGGGAGATCGTGCGTTTCTTCGGTAACGGTATCGTGAAGAAAGATTTAGCGATAGACCGGAGGAAGCTGCGGGCTATTGTATTCAGCGATTCTGAAAAACTCACCGTTTTAGAGAAGATTATACACCCGGAAGTAAAAAGGAAGTGCATAGAGCGGATAGAAGCGATAAAGAGGATAGAATTAGAGCCAAATGTGCTCGTTGTTATTGATGTCCCGCTGTTGATAGAGACGGGAATCCAGGAAGAATTCGATAAAATTATCGTTGTCTATGCCAGCGAGGAGACGCAGCTCAAAAGGGTGATGGAACGAGACGGGATAACGAGGGATGAGGCGAAGAAATTGATTGAATTACAGATGCCTCTGGTGGAGAAGCTGAGATTCGCTGATTTTGTCATAAACAATGAAGGCACGCGGGAAGAGACTGAGAACCAGGTGAGAGATATATTCGCGGCACTCTCTTCTTAATAGACACGAACCCGTTACCTCTTGTCTAGGCCTAACTCCCTAATAACATATAAGTTTATCTCATCTGATATATCAGCAAACCGATTCTTAAACTCGATTATCTTGTCCCTCTTTTCTTTCGCTATCTCCGCTTTGTCAAGCTTGTCTGCAAGGTCCACCTCTTTATGAAAGATGGCATCAATCAGCGTAAAAATACTCGCCCTTTTGAGTCCAAACTCTCGTAACGCATCCATAATATCCTCACCCTTCAAATAGTCCTCGCGTATTGCATCAAATTCCTTAAAGATCGTCTCACTTTCTTTATAAAAGTTGTCCACCGTCTTCAAAAATATCTCTGAGACCCCTCTCTCTTCCCTTTTTTCTGCCATGACGCTATAATATCAGGTAATATCTCCTGATATTTTATATTTTTCATCAAACACGCTCAATTTCCTCCACTTCTCTCATCAGAAACACGCCTCTTATTGATTCATCAATCATCTCTAAACCTATGCCGAAGCACCTCATCTAAATTTCTCATATCCTCTCGCTCTATGCTTATCAATTTCAGTTCATGTTGCCTGTATAACCTCTGTTTTACTCTTTTTGCCTCTCTATACCAGTCTTCCTCCGTCAAGCCCCAGTATTCCACATATATTCCCCCTCTCGGTAAGAACCAATCACAATACATCAATCTATCGACTCTTTGGACTCTTCTTTCAACTTCATGCTCTATTTCATTCCTATGAAACCAATCATCAATCCTAACCTCGTCGGAAGACCGCAAAAGGTCTCCATCCGCTGCTCTCCATGTCCGAGGTCTCTCCTCCAAAAAATTTCTCAAGCTGTCCAATACAATGCAATCTTTACAAAGCCTATACCTATCCTCAATAGTACTTCCGCATACCTCACATCGATTCTCAAAGTCGTAACTCTTAATGTGCTCCGGTGCTACATAACCTACTCTCCCGATATGCTCATAAAGCCTTCTGTATATTTCTACTCCTTCAAAAAGCTCTTTGCTCCCTACGATTATAAATTTCTCCTTCGCTCTCGAAATCGCAACATTCAGAAGATTTCTGCCTCTTCTATCCCCTAACAAATATCCAAACTCACCGCTTCTACTCCAATATTTAGCAGTTGCAAAAATAACGATACTTTTTTCTCGTCCCTGAAATGTATGGACAGTTGCACATTCGACATTTGGTATCTCTTCCGCTATCATGTCTGCTTGAGCCCTATAGGGTGATATTATCGCGATCTCCTCCAAGATTCCATCGCCATATCTCTCCCTGAATCTTTCAATTATGTTTTTGACAAACCTTATTTCACCGATGGAAAATGCTGAACGCCTTCTATAGCTAGTCCAGAATCTCCTCCAAAAGCATATCATCGAGTAGTGGCTACTTATAACGTCATCTCCGTATGCTTCTAACTTTTCTTCAACTTCTATCGGCGTATTTAAAGGCGTGTTATAAAATGTACTCACAAAATCTGCTATTTCCCTTTTCATTCTGTACTGAGATCTGAGCATAATTACTCGATTTTCACCGTAGTTATCTTTGAAGAGCTTTTCAAAAATGCTCTGCCTAACTTCTGGATGTTCCTCAATGAAGCTTTCAATTTTAGGTATCCTTTCCGCTAAGATAGGCGGAAGTTGGTTAGGGTCTCCGAGTAATATGGACTTCTTGCCTCGCAAAAAAGGAATTACAGCACCTGGCAAATCGATAGACCCTGCTTCATCCATTATAACAAGGTTAAACCCAATATTATCAAATAGCTTGTCGTATGCTCTTAGATTCGTTGTTGCGATAATCTGATTCTCGTTGAGAATAGCTAACCTTGCTTTTTCTATTTTCTCCTCCATTTCTTGCTGCATTTCCTTCTCCATAACCTTGATTCTGTTAATTATTTCCTTGATTGAATTCTCCAGTTTTTCAATTATGCCGATAAAAAAACTGCGTTTCTGTACTATTCCTTCTAAATAAGCTTCTTTTTGCTCTCTATCGCTCTGTTTTTTGCTTAAAGCATCGTATAACTCACGTAATTCTGGATCTTTTCTTCTTAACGCAGCTCCATCATATTCTAATTCACCCAGATCAAGTGAATCAAGACCGCTTTTTAATTTCTCAATCTTCTTCTCTCCCGTCTCTCTATTTTCTAACAAACTCACAAGGCTTTCTTCAATAGAACTTAATTCATCCTTTTTACGTGTCAATTCCTTTTCTCCTTCTCCTAGTTTGAGTTCACCTTCGTTTAGTTCATTTTGAAGTCTTGCTATTTTCTCTTGTTCCTTTTTCTGCTCTCCCATTTTTTCTTGTTGTATTTTCTCCAGTTCATTGCCATTTCTTTTTCCTAGCTGCAATTCCGTTATCTCCTTTTCATATTGCCTATATAACCGATTTTTGCGCTTGAATACCCATTTATTCCAAAAAACCGCGATTTTATTCCTTTTGGCGTTTTCCAGATAATAATTTACTATGTGTATAATATTGGCTATGTCAGTCTCGCTTTTCTTCAACCCATTCAACTGTTCACGAATGCCTGATACATCCCCATTTAACCTCCGAATTTCAATTTCTATCTCTTCTATCTCTCTGTTAATTTTTCTCCCTCTTTCTTGGAAATCTTTAAGTTTTACTTCGTAATCCCACAGTTCTTCGTTAAGTTTGTCTATCTCCTTTTTGAGATTGGTTTTGAGTAAAGAATGTTCTCGTTCGGTTATCAGTTTTTTAATCTGTAATATTTCAGTGTTTAATGTTTCAATTTCGCTTTTGATAACTTCTTTGTCTTTTTCAACTTTTTCCGCTTCTTTGCTCTTTAACATACGTTCTTTTTTAATCTTCTCCTGTTCCCGGAGTAATTGGTTTATTCTCTCCTCAAACCCACCTAACTCTTTTTCTACCTCTCTTCGCTTCTTTTTAAGTAGTTCATCAAAGAGCGCATCTTTGTATTCTTCTGTAAGCGTAGAGTCGCCAAATCTGACGATGCTAAACCTCCTAAATAACTTCACTACAACGTTATCCACCGCCCTATTCGTGTAACTACATACTAATATCTTGGGATTGCTACCCTCATGTAATCTGATATAATTACTCACGATTTCCGGGACGATTGACGTCTTCCCTGTGCCCGGCGGACCCCAGATAAGATAAACATCTCTTACACCTACCGCATATTCCACAGCACGTTTTTGCTCTGCGTTTAAACTTTCGTTCTCAAATTCGCATCCTTCCATCCGGACACCGCCCGAAATTATGTCCGCCCCAAATAATATAAGTCTTTTAAGGGAATGTCTCTCCTCCCTTAGCTGATCCAACCCCCATTTTTCCCTTTTTACAATATTCCGCATGTCCACACTGATTGCCCCAGCTTCAATACGCTCCTCACGTAAATCCCTTATCCCCAGTTTTACTCGCTTGCTTGTCAAATCAAGAATATTGCATTGATATTCCTTATTTCTAAGTTTGAAGCTATATCCTCCACGTATCTTCTCTAATTTCTTATAATCGCTCAAATCTATATCGAAAGTATATGCCTCCTCTGAAGGATTGAACCTCCCATTACGCAGGGAAATTTCATCAGTGTATGGATGTTCTAACTCCAAATCCTTCAGTCTTAGATATACATCCAATTCATCAATCCGGTTCAATTTCCGCCACCTCCCGCACATCCACCGCAACACCCTTCCGTGATTCCATCATCTCCCAGCCGCCCATTCGAGCTCGTCCCACGCCAAATGCTTTCGATCCAATAAACATGACCTCGTCATTCACCCGTATGTGTTCGCTTGCGTTTACAACGCCCGGTGCCAATATCGATCCTTTGGGAAGAAAATCGTCTATGTGTACCGTGTACGAAGCAAGAGAATGTTGGATTCTACGAGCTCCCTTCACGGTAAGCGCTAAAAGCCCGTATTCAGGCACAACTCTCGCAAGCACTTCGCCATTCAAGCTGAGTTTATAAACCGGAAACTTCCCGGTTATTTTTATTACTTCTCCTTCTTTTCTCGACACAAGCTCGTTTCCAGCACCGATGCCAAACTGGTAATCAGCCATTGCCTTGAGCATGCTCGCTTTCTGCTCAAACCCAGGCATTTGCTTTTCGTCGCCACATAGCGCTTCTATTCTCTCTTTCAGCCTGTTAAGAGCATCTTTTGAAGTTACCTCCTCCCCTTCTTCACAGGTATACACGACTTCTACACCCAGATCGCCTGCAACATGTGAACAGATCTCTTTATACATGCCGCTCAGATGTGCAACGAGCTGTTCGTACTTTCCCACGTTCCGCTCAAGATATGCACGCAAGCATGAAGATACCCATGCTCGCTCCTCCGCATCCCAGTATCCGGTTACCGGAATATCGTAGGACGCAGCGGGATACATGACTTCCAGTTCTCGCGGCACAACACCAAGCGGAGACGTCAGGATGAGTTCATGAATATATCCCCTATAACGGTCAATTGCTTCTATGAACTTTGTGTGAGATGGTGATAGAGAATACGGCTTCCGTGCAGAACAGGGCAGGAGCAGCAAAATTTTCCTAACCGGAGCATCATATCGTTCCAGAACGCGGCTCGCAAACCTTTTCACTTCTATCCTCCTGAGCGATTCCATCGTATTTGCCATCATACAGTTGTTCCGAGCAACCGGCGTTCTTTTCTCATAAAAATCTTCCTCATCGAGATCCAGAATTCTTAACACCGCGGTTAAAAAAGGTGATGATCTTACCTTCATCTCTACGTACTCCCGCAAATAGCCCGCTCGTATGCGCTCTTTTACCTTCTTCACCTCCTTCTCCAGAAGCAGCGTGTTATGTTCCGCTAGTAACAATGCCTTCTCCTTACTCTCC
>DYFG01000060.1 GCA_020725315.1 Nitrosotalea sp. | reverse complement strand
GAGGGCATCGTTGGCTACAAAATAGGGGCTATACTCGGATTGAACTATGGGCTCCCTCAATTAGTCAGTATTGTGAATGAATATACCGATCTACCGGTGATCTATGACCACCAGAAAGCAGGAACGGATATCCCTCAGATGGGCGAAACGTTTGCGACCATCTGTGCTGAAGCAGGGGTTAAGGGGGTAATAATCTCTCCACAGGCTGGGCCTCAGACAGAAGCGGCATTTATCGATTCACTCTATGAAAATAACTTAATGCCCATTGTCGGAGGAGAAATGACGCATCCGGGATATTTAGCGAAAGAGGGAGGATTTATCAGAGACGACGCACCCGTGGAGATGTACACAATTGCTGCTGAGAAAGGCGTGGAACATTTTGTTATACCAGGGAATAAACCCGGGGTTATTAAACAATACCATACGTTATTATCAAGAATAGTGAAAGAGCCTAAATACTGTATGCCCGGTATCGGAAGACAAGGAGGGGATATAAAATCCGCTTTTGAATCGTTAGAAGGTGCATCGGCGTATGCCATTATTGGGCGGGAAATTTATGAGCACAAAGATATGGCAGCCGCAGCACGGCGATTTTGCGATGAAGCACTTGGCTTTACCGGAGTGAGTAGACAATGAGCTGGCAAGAAGAAAAAGAGAACGTGGGAAAAGAGATAATACATGCGTTATACCGAAATGGCATGATAAAGACATGGTTCCGGGATAACCCGCACGGGTGGACGCTCGTTTCGGGCATTTGGAGCCCTCTGTATATCCAATTACGTCCATTGTCATCATACCCCGAGCTGCTCAGAAAAGTCGGTTATGCATTAGGCAGTCTTATAAGAGAAGAATGCGAAGATATAAACAGGATCATTGGTGTTGCCACCGCAGGCATACCCATAGCCACCGCCGTTTCTTTAGCTCTGGGCATTCCTTCATCTTTCACACGAAAATTAGAGAATGTGAGGTCATTAGAGGACTTCAATAATTTTGTGAAACGATATGGTGAACATTCAATGATTGAAGGTATTTTGGAGAATGGTGATACGGTGGGGATTGTGGATGACCTGGTAACCAAGTTTGATAGTAAAGTGGTAGGGCTCAAACAATTGGAATTCGAGCTAAAAATACGGGGATTAAGGAATGTGAAGTGTTCAGATGTCATCGTCGTATTGGATAGGGAGCAAGGAGCGAAAGAGATTGCAAAAGAACAGGGAATAGATCTACATTGTTTAATTCCGTTTATGTCGAAAGGATTACCATGGCTCAAAGACGTTTTCGCAGAACGAGAATATGAGGTGATTGTAGAGTATCTGCGTGACTATAAAAAATATCAGGATTCCCGCGTACAAGAGGAGTTGAGAACCATTGCAATGCAAGAAGGTACATTTAAATTAAAATAAACGTGTCAAAGGTTTGGATTCGTTATATTATATTCTTTAGAATATTTAAATTTATCTACTCGACCAGATACCCCAACTTCTCACACAGCTCTCTTCTCTCTTTCTTCTCCTCCTCTGTCTCTATCCTGTTCACTGACGTCCCATCAACCACCCCGATCACTGCCCGTCCGAGTCCCGTCTCGGCAACAATGACTTCCAAAGGGTTTGCAGATGCCACATACAAAGTTGCAACCGCGGGATGTGACTTCAAACCTCCCAGCACATTTATAGGGAAGGCATTATCCAGTATAATAAAAAAAGTATGAGAAGCGGCGATTCGGAGGCAATTCTCACTCGCCAACCTCTTTAAGCGCTCGTCATTTCCGGTAACCCTCGTCAATCTCGGTGCCGCTTCGTTCATCGCAACGGCGCATTTTATCCCTGGTACCGCGGTCAAGAGCGTCCTGAAGATATCATCACAAGCAAAGATGGTGAAATTACCCTGCCCGATTATTACCTGCTTCTCTTCTGGATTCTTTACCTCCACGCTCTCTATCTCTATGCCACCCTCTCCTTTTACTCCGCTTCTACCATGTATATCGCCTTTTGCTCGCATACGTCTATGCAAACCTCACAATCGGTGCACTCCTCGTTGTTTATTACCGCGTGTTGGTAGCGTCCAAGAGGAGCGGTGCTCGGGTCATCTTCAACCAAAGTTATGCACTCCACCGGGCACTCCTCAAGACATGCACTCGTTCCCTTCTCCTTCCCTAAGCTCTTACAGCCATCGCACTTCTCCAAATCTACATATGTTGGCATTTCTTTCTCATCACCTATCCTAACCTCTCTCTTTCATCATATATAAAAATTGCTATTTTTTCATCCTATCATCAACTTTATCAGTGAGGATTACTGGATATCAATAGAGAGCGAATGTGATTAAAAATTTGGGTTAAGGAAGATGGAGCAAGGGAGAAGAAATTTGGGAATACGTTTTGGCTTGAGAAAAGAGACTGGAAAGATTTCTCAGATTATGAATCATCGTTAAACAAGGTCATTGGTAAATATCGGATGATTGCCATTTGCACCTATTCTCTTGATAAATGTGGAGCATCTGAAATCATAGACGTGGTTTCCAACCACAAATTCGCTCTTATTAAGGAGGACGGTAAATGGAGGTGTATTGAAAGTGCTGAGCGCAAGCATACGGAGGAGGAACTGAAAGCGGCTGTAAGGCAACTAAATGAGACAAAAGATTATCTGGATAAGATTATCGAGAGTTCTGCAGATGCGATTGTTGTTGTGGAGATGGAAAGAATCGTGCATTCCTGGAACAAAGCGGCGGAAGCTTACATGGGTTATACTGCAGCAGAGGTGATAGGCGAGAGCAACAAAAAATTTTTTGCGGATTCTAAAGAAGCGGACAGGATAATGGAGCTGGTGCTGAGAGAGGGGGCGCTTAAAAATTATAGAACAATCGTATTAAGCAAAGATGGAAGATTGGTACCCATCAGCATCTCGGCAGCATTGTTAAGGGAGAAAAATGGTGTACCGATCGGAACTGTTCGGGTGAGCAGGGATATCACCAAAGAGGTGGAACTGGAGCGAAAGATAAAAGAGGAGCGGGATGACCTGAATTTAATCTTTGAGAATATGCTGGACGGCGTGTACATTGTATCAAGGGACTATAAAGTTGAATTCATGAACAAAATTTTGATTGACGAGTTCGGAGACCGGGTCGGTGGTATTTGCTATGAAAAGAAAATCTCTTGCGAAAACTACACCACCGAGTGTTATGGGTATTGAAGGATTTTTTATCATAGATGAATTTACGGTGGTTCAAAACTATTTTAATTAAATCACTTTCCATCCTAATTGAAATTCTGTTGATGCGAAGGAGATTCGGCTAAACAAATTCTATTGTGAGGTGGACCTCCTTTTTGCCTATTTTCCACTTCTTCTCATAAATGTGCTCTTCATTTGTTGAGCTCGATCCCTCTTCTATACCTACGGCAAGCGTCTCCGCACAGATATATTCATGGAATTTCGTTATCGCCTCTTTTACCGCCTCATCACCCTCATACAGAACTCTTATCCTCGCCGTATACTCCAGGTCAAGGTCCTTCCTCATACCCTGGATCCTTCGCACGATGTCTCTAATCAACCCTTCTTCTATGAGACTGTTGTCCAACGAGATGTCCAAAAACAGGGTTAGACCTTCATCCACTTCTACCTGGTTATACTTCTCCGCGGCGGGTGCACCCTCCTCCTCAAATCTCACCTCGTGAACATTCAACTCGTCCTGCAATATCCCCGCCAAACCCGCCGCTTTCTCCTTCTCGCCCTCACCACAAACGACGACAACTGCTCTCAATGGCTGTCGTACCTTTATCCCTGCCTCTGACCTCGCTCGCCTACCCGCTTCAACTAATCTGGAAACCAACTCCATCGAATCCTCTAATTCAATTTCTATAAGCGATTCATCCGGAGTGGGATAGTCGCAGAGATGCACACTTTCAAGCTCGTCTTCTGAAATCTTCCGCACCATATTCTGATAGATGTGCTCGGTGATGAACGGTACGAAAGGCGCGAGCAGTTTGCACAGAGCAACAAGAACCTCATACAGCGTTAAATACGCGCAATCCTTATCAAAGTTCTCCTCGACAATCCAGAACCGCCTCCGTGACCGCCGTATATACCAGTTGCTCAGGTCTGCGACGACGAACTCTTCTAATTTCCTCGCGGCAACGTGAATTTCAAACCGCTCAAGAGCATCAATGACGTCCTTCGTGAGTGTGTTCAACCTCGATACAATCCATCTGTCCATTGCACTCCTTTTCTCTACCGGGATATTCTTCCCTTTTGGATTGAATTTGTCTATGGTGGCGTACGTGACGAAGAAGAAATAAGAGTTCCAGAGCGTATTCAAGAACTTATTTTGCTTCTCTCGTATCGCAGAGACCGAGAATCGAATATCCTCGGTTAAGGGACCTGCGGTGAAGAGATACCACCGTAACGTATCTGCGCCATCAGTATTAAATATACCATTTATCTCAACGACGTTCCCCTTGCTCTTACTCATCTTCACGCCCTTCTCATCCAATATATGCCCGAGCGAGAGCACGTTGAGATAGGGCGGGGCATCAAAGATCGTAGTTGAAACCCCGAGAAGGGAATAGAACCAGCCCCTCGTCTGGTCTATCGCTTCGGTAATGAAATCAGCGGGAAAGTTCTGGTTGAACTCCTCATCCTCAAACGGATAGTGCCATTGCGCAAAGGGAGCAGAACCTGAATCGTACCAGCAATCGATCACATCTTTTACCCGTCTCGCATCGCTGCCACACTCTTCGCACGTCAGCACCACGTCGTCAATATACGGTCTGTGCAGGTCAATGTCGAGAGGAACAGAATTATTTGCCTTTTCCCGTAATTCCTTTATACCAGCCACACAATACTCCTTCCCACACCTGGTGCATATCCATATATTCAACGGCGTGCCCCAGAATCGCTCCCTGCTGAGCGCCCAATCCTCAATATTCTCCAGGAAGTTACCAAATCGCCCGTACTTCAAATGGTCGGGATACCAGTTGATCTTCTCATTATTCGCAAGCAAATTATCACGGAGCGCCGACATTGCGATAAACCACGATCCCCGTGCGTAATACAAAAGGGGCGAATTACACCGCCAGCAGAAGGGGTACGAGTGCAAATACCGGTCCTCTTTGTATAAGGAACCCTGCTCCTTGAGCTTTTCGATTATAAGCTTATCAGCATCCTTCACGAAGATGCCTTCCAGTAGCGAGACTTCATTTGTAAAACGCCCTTCACTATTTACGGGTTGTGAAAAGCCCAGCTTTTTCTCCCGGCATACCTCGTAATCTACTTCGCCAAATGCGGGTGCTATATGAACGACACCAGTACCTTCCTCAAGGGTGACGAAATCTGCGGTGATTACTTTATGCGATTCACCCCCTTCTACCTTCGCATAGTCAAACAGCGGCTCGTATTTCAAACCCTCCAGATCCTTACCCGTAAATCGTTCTAATACCGCGTAATCGCCTTCTAAAACATCCAATCGAGCTTCAGCAAGGATCAAAACCGCTTCTTCAGCTCTCTCTTTTACTCGTACCGTTACATACCGGTGCAGAGGATGAACCGCAAGTGCGATATTCCCGAGGAGTGTCCATGGCGTCGTAGTCCAGGCTAACAGGTAGAGCGGCTCAGAATCCGCCCCGTGCTCCAATTTGAACTTCACGTATACCGAGGGGTCTTCCACATCCTGATAGCCCTGTGCTACTTCATGGCTACTCAGCGTGGTCTCACACCGCGGACAGAAAGGAACGACTTTATGCCCTTTATAAAGCAAGCCCTTCTTCCATATCTCTTTTAATGACCACCAGACCGATTCTATATACTTATTATCAAACGTTATGTAGGGGTCATCCATATCTATCCAGAATCCGACACGTTTTGTGGCATTAACCCACTCTTTCTCATACCTGAAGACCGATTCCTTACATCTTCGGTTGAATTTCTCTATCCCGTATCTCTCTATCTCTCTCTTGCTGCTTATCCCCAGCTCCTTCTCCACTTCGATCTCCACCGGCAGACCATGTGTGTCCCAGCCCGCTTTTCTTCGCACATAGAACCCACGCATCGTTTTGTATCTCAGCACGAGGTCTTTGACAACCCGTGTAAGGATATGCCCTGGGTGTGGAAGTCCATTTGCAGTTGGTGGCCCTTCAACAAAGACGAACTTATCACAGCCCTCCCTCCGGTCAACGCTGCGTTCAAAGGTCTTTTCTTGAGCCCACCGCGCTAATATTCCCTCTTCCAGCTTCAAAAAATCTGCTTTTTGCGGTTCGCTTCTGAAATACGGCATCTCTCTTCTCCATCAAAGAGCTTTCTCAGAAAGAAAGTTTTATCAATGAATAAAAAAATCTTTCTTTTCAATTACGTGCAGCGGGCAAAAATGCGGGAGATACATAAAATATTGGCAATAGGGTATTCCGTCAGGCATATTGTCTGCTCGGGCAGGAGAGCAGGGTATGAAATGTATGCCGCGGATGCCTTTGGTGATGTTGATACGAGAAGCTGTGCAAAAAGTTATTTCCCGTTAGATGCACTTCAACTTCAGGCTCATCTCGAATATCTTAAAGAAAGGATAAGAGAGATGGATGGTGTGATCATAGCGTCGGGGTTTGAGCGCGCGGATTTTGGGTTTTTAAACGAAGAAGAGATGAAAAAGATAGTGGGGAATGCACCGAGGAAGATGAAAGCAATATCGAATAAAACGTGGCTTTCATCTCGATTGGACGATTTAGGTATCCCCCATCCGCTTACCTATACCGGCAGAGAAATAGCAGCAGAAGAAGAAAAAGCGAAGCACTTTCATTATCCCGTGGTAGCAAAGCCCGCGTGTGGTGGTGGCGGGACCGCCAATTTCTTTTGTAAGAGTGAGGAGGAATTGCTTCGATGGGCTAACCACCTACCCGAATTTTTGTATCAGGAATATATACGAGGGAAAAATGCGTCTGTATCTCTAATTGCGACCAAAAAAGAGGCAATTTCGGTCAGTGTGAATGAGCAGTTGATAGGCTTGGATTCTCTTTGCGCTTCCGGCCCCTTTGTCTATTGCGGGAACATCTCACCGTTTGTAACACCATTTTCAGCTCTGATGTGCGAGATTGCGGAAGAATTAATGAATGAATTGGGATTAATAGGCTCGAACGGCGTTGATTTCGTCTGTACTGACGATGCCCCCTCCGTCATAGAAGTGAATCCACGCTTTCAAGGAAGTCTGGACACCTTGGAGCTTTCTACCGGTTTGAATTTAATAGATGCACATGTGAAAGCGGTAAGAGGAACGTTACCAGAAAGAGCAGAGACGAAACGATATGCGGCAAAAGCGATTACATTTGCCAAAGAAGAAGGGATTGTCATAGAAGATTTTGATAAAGAGCGTGGAATAGTTGATATCCCGGAGAAAGGCAGGATTTTAAAGCTTGGAGAGCCCATAGCCACTGGAATAGGGGTTGGAAAGAGCAGGGAACGTGCTTTTGCCGAGGCGATGAAAAGAGTTGCCAGTATACAAGCAGGTGTACGGTATAGATAAAATTCAAAGTAGAATAGGCTATCGGTCCACGAGCTCATAAGCAACCTCTTGTGCCCTCTCCGTTAGCTCCTCTTCGCCCTCTACTTTCCGCCCCTCCATCAAAATCTCCCCATCACAGAGTACGGTATCAACACAACTCCCATTCGCAGAATAAACAATATTCGAGGTTAAATTATGGTTTGGCACAAGTTCAACCTTCTTTAAGTCCAGCAGGACAATATCAGCCAATTTCCCTTCCGCAATTACGCCCGAATTCAACCTGAACACATGGGCTCCATGTGCAGTTGCAAGCTCAAACGCTTCCTGCGCTGACATCTTCGTTGGATCCCCGGAAAACGCCTTATGAACCAAAGAGGCAACCTTCATCTCCTCAAACATATCCAAATTGTTGTTCGAGGCACAGCCATCGGTTCCAAGTGCGATACTTGAGTATAAACCTGCCTTCTTCAACTCCTCATAAAGCATCCTCCCCGCTGCTAACTTCATATTCGACGTGGGATTGTGCACGATCTTCACGTTCTGTTTCTTCAGCAACTCCATTTCTTTTCTGCTCAGATACACGCAATGGCAGGCAATGGTCCTCGTACTTAAAAACTCGATCTCATTGAGAAATTCCACGGGGCGCATCCCATACCGTTTTATGCACTCTTCTACCTCCTCCTCTGTCTCTGATACGTGAATATGAACCAGAAGATCGTGCTTCTCCGAGAATTCTTTCACCCAGCAGAGGCTTTCTTTCGAGACGGTGTAGAGTGCATGTGGTCCCAGTGCAAAGATTATTCGTTCAGCGAGTTTTTTACTTCCCTCATATAACGCTTCATTCCTTTTTATCTGCTCTTTTGCCGTTCCTTCATCAAACCCATCGATAAAAACCGCGGATAACATCGCCCTTATTCCTGATTCCGCAACAGCTCTCGCACAGCCCTCCCAGTACCAATACATATCGTTAAAAAAGGTCGTGCCCGATTTTATCATCTCCAAGCACGCGAGTTTCGTTCCCCAATACACATCCTCCTCGGTCATCTTCGCCTCTAACGGCCATATCTTCGTTGAAAGCCATTCATGAAGCGGCATATCATCGGCATAGCCTCTCAGCAAAGTCATTGCTGCATGGGTATGCCCGTTGAACAGCCCGGGAATTGCTGCTTTTCTCTTACCGTCAATAACAAACTCCGCTTCCATCACCGCCTCGTTACCACGACCCGCATCGCTAATTGCGTCTATTACATTGCCCTCAATGTAGATGTCCTTCTCCTTACCGTCCACCAACACGTTCTTTATCAGTATTGACATGGTTATACTCATACCATTTGTAAGACTCCATAAAAATTCATTCCCAGGTGTTAAGCGGAATACAATGCAAAAAGGGCGGTATTTACTGATTTTCCAACAACTTCGCCACGGCATAAGCAGGAAATACCGCGGATATTTCCTTACCATAGATGGTGGAAAGCGATAAGAACCCCATATTTAATGAATCAGCCGCTTCTTTCACGATAAAATCTCCTATTCCTGCTGATACTACTATTTTCAACCCATATTTCGCTTTTATTCTTTCCTCGAGATCACTGCACAAAACCCTCGCAAGCCTTTGCATTGCACTTATTCTCTTTTTATCTTCTTCCCTCTTTTCCACTTCTTCGCACGCAAAGGTATAAGCATAATTATCTCGGTAATTGTTTAGCTAACCACAAGATTACACATAACCAAGTTTCAGTACTTTATTGATTACTTTATCCCCCATTAATTCAATTTCTT
>DYFG01000059.1 GCA_020725315.1 Nitrosotalea sp. | reverse complement strand
TGATAAATATTTTTAGCTAAACAAAAGCGAGAGGATGAGGTGAATAAGTATGGTGAAAGAGAGCGTGGATTTCCACAGATTTGGTGACGAACTCTGGACCATTGCGAATGTATTGAGAGCGGACATAGTAAAAGTAACGGAATATTTAGAGGAGTTTTCCTATTTCCTCTTCCTGAAACTTTTAGACGACATGGAGAGGCAAGATGAGGAAGTAGCGAACCTGAGCGGAAAGGAGTATATCCCGCTGATACCGAGTAATTACAGGTTTTATAACTGGGCAGAGGACCCTGCAAATTGGGCTAAGATACATGGATATGATTCGGTTATAAATTTCTTAAACCGGATGTCTGTTGACTTATCCAGTATCAAGGATGAAGTGGATGAGAGTGGCAATGTTATTCGAGACAGGTCGCTGATTCGGAAAGTTTTTCAGCATCACATCTTGCGATTGAGATACGACAAGACGGTAATCATGCTCGTAAAAAGACTAAGAGAGTTAGAACTCGAATCTGCAAACTACGATGTTGCTGGTAGGGCATACGAATATCTGATACAAAAATTAGGCGAGCAGGGTCAATACGGGCAGTATTTCACTCCGAGGCATGTAGTGGATTTCATGGTGAAGCTTATAGACCCGGAGATGGGAGATAAAATCTATGACCCTGCGGCGGGAACGGGAGGTTTCTTGATATGGGCATACGAACACGTAATAAAGAATCATATTGAAAAGATACCGGACGCAGCAAGGCAGGAGATTGAAATCAGAAAGTTAAAGAGGAATATTTTTGGAACGGAGAAAGCGCCGGATGTTTTCAAACTGGGTTTGATGAATCTGGTTTTGCATAGGGTAGATGGGAGTGCGAATTTTGAGGAGGGTGATTCGCTTTCCGCACCTGCTCAGGCGGCACACAGAAACAAGTATGATGTGATATTAACCAATCCACCGTTTGGTCCTTTGGTTTATGAGCCTTCAGGAGTTTTTGAATATTCAACGAAATTTTTTGAGGCTTCTTTTTTACAACACATGATGAATGCTTTAAAACCCGGAGGAAGATGTGCAACCGTGATAAAAGAAGGTCTTCTGTTCAGCAATACGCCAGGGTCGCTTGTTAAAATCCGGAAGAGGGTGGTGGATGAATCCAATTTAATCTGCGTGGTTTCGATGCCGAGTGGTGTATTCTTGCCTTATACAGGGTCAAAGACGAGCATATTGGTGTTTGAGAAGCCAGAAGATGTGAATGCTCCGAGAACCGAAGCGGTATGGTTTTATCGAGTGGAAGATGATGGATTTGAACTTGGAGCAACGAGAAGACCATTGTCAGAAGAGGCGGCAAGGGGAGAGCTTGCCGGTGATTTGCCCCTCGCTCTGGGGAAATTCAAGGGTAGAGAGGAGTCAGAGAAATCATGGCTTGTTCCCGTTGAGAAAATAAGGGAGAATGATTATAACCTGACGGCGAACAGATACGCACCTTATAAAGCGGAAGAAGTAGAAATGGAGAAGCCTGAGGTTTTGATTGAGCAGTTGATTGATGTAGTAAGTGAGATTCAGGAGGGGTTGAAGGATTTGTATTTAAAAATGGGAAAGGGGAATGAGATGGAATTGAAAAGTTTGCCTGAAGGATGGGAAATAGCAAATTTAGGCAACAAAGAAATTTTTAAAAGATATGGCGGAGGAACGCCTAAGAGAGATAAAAGAGAATATTGGGCAGGGGGAGCAATCCCCTGGGTTACGAATAATGAGTTAGATGAAAATAAGATAAACTACATATTCTCAACCGAAGAAAAAATAACGGAAAAAGGGCTTGAAAATAGTTCAGCTACATTAATACCCGAAAGATCTGTATTGTTAAGTTGCACAGCATCTATTGGTAAGGTTGGAATCAACGAGATAGAATTAGCTACGAACCAACAATTCAATTCTTTTGAGTGCAATAGAAACAGGGTTTTGCCAGAATTCCTCGCTTACTTTCTTTTAACCATTAAACAGCAATTGGAAAAAATTGCAGGCACAACCACTTTTAAACATATTATAATTCCAAATTTAGAAAAAGTAAATGCTCCAATTCCACCACTTGAAGAACAAAAACAAATAGTGGAAATACTTCAATTTGCGGATTATCTCAAGGAAAGGCGAAAAGAAGCGAAAGAGCTCATTGATAAAATCGTTATGTCTGTATTCCATGACATGTTTGGTGACCCTGCAACGAATCCAAAGGGGTGGGATGTGAAAGAATTTGGACGTATAATTGAAGACATAAAATCAGGATTTGCCTATGGTAAATACAAGAAGGAAGGTGGCATTCCGCAGTTAAGACCTTATAACATTACAGAAGACGGAAAACTTGATTTGTCAACGCTCAAATATGTGCCTGAGACTAAAAAGAATATTGAGGGATATTATCTCAAAAAAACGGATATGTTGTTCAATAACACCAACAGCCCGGAATTAGTGGGCAAAACTACCATTTTCAAATCAAATTTAAATTGCGTCTTCTCGAATCACATTACAAGAATACGATTAGATGAAACAAAGGCTGTGCCTGCTTACATTAAACAACTTTTTAATTATCTTTGGTCTAAGGGAATTTTTCAAAAAAGGTGCCAGCAATGGGTCAATCAGGCAGCTATAAATAATAAGAATTTAAGCAGATTAGAAATTGTACTACCACCTCTTGCCTTCCAGCAAGAGTTTGCAGAAATCGTTTCAGAACTTGAAGATAAAAGGAGACAGATGGAAGAAGCGGAAGAGAGATTGGAAATGCTTTACCAGATTCTGCTCAAGCAAGCATTCACCGGTAAGTTGACGGAAGAGTGGAGGATGAGGCATTAACGCTCTTATCGACTTATTCTCGAAGAATCTTAAATAAGTTCTTCTCCCATTCGGCATAACCACTCGGTTGAGTCAATAATATTTTTATGCCCCTATTTAAGATGTTCTCAAGAGACTCACTTGCTGGAATTTCCATCAACATGCGAACATTAGGTAAAGGCATAGTATAACATTGAGCTTCAGGAAGTAATTGCTCGATATTTCGAATTGCCGTATCAATAAATTGGTTTATCAAAGCATTTGCACAGATAAAGTCAAAATCGGACTCTTTTTGCTGAATATTTGTATAGGCAATCCAAATATTCTGAATACTGGCTATTACATCATCTTCCTGATAAAGAGGTGATAGGGTTCTATAACAAGCATAAACACGCGTGGCTAAGGGTGGATGAACATCAGTAGTGCTTATACGGAATGGATTACTGCCAATCCGCATTGCCATATCTACACAAGAGAAGTAGTAAGCAGGACCGCAAACGAAACTTGCATAGATATCACAGAATAACTCATTTAGCCTCTCTATACTCCAATAATTTATAGCATCTTCAATTGCCCGGTTACGCGCTCTCCTTTTTTCTGGACTCATTGGACCAATACTCTGTCTTAACTCAGAAAAATGTTGATATACCGTTATTGCTAAATTATTCGCTATCTCTTTAAACCGCTGAAAGACATTATGCCCAAGTTCATGATAAACCCCTGCCATATCCGAAAGACGCGTAGCCTGCTGTGGTGGTGCAAAGATAACTGGAATATCTGTTAGAACCGGGAATATCGCATGTGTACCATCAAGACGAACTAAAATATCTTTAATCCAAGGTAACCCACAACGCCTCGCAGTGGAGAGAAAAAGACTCCTAAGAAAAAGGTCATTTTTATTTTCCCTCTGAAGCGCAGGGATATAATAGTGAGTTATAACACTTACCTGATATTCAAGTTCGTGTATAATCGGAAGTGCCCTACGAATTAAATGAGGGCTTTCAATACGTGTGATCACACGAAGACGACTGAGTGATTTATTTAATTTCGCAATCTCATCCTGAAGATATTTAATTGGATAATAATGATTCTCACTCCTTTTTTGTATACTCTCGACTTCGTGCTCTATCCAGTCCAACAAGAGGGAGTATTCCGTAACCTTTGAATTCAGATATTCTTGCATCTGAGCACTTATCGGGCGTATAGGCGTTGGAGATCTTCTGTAAACTCAGCATCCAGGAGAGAGAGAATATCCTCTAAAACTACTAGGCCTTCATATGTAAGTTTTTCATTGGACTGAATTTTCCGGATCAGAGCCTCCAGATCCTCAATCCAATCCTCTACGGGTTTCATACCGCTTTTTAGATGACGGACAACGGGTTGCAGGTCAATTGGTTGTGATTGTTCCTTAAGTGCTGAACACAAACGCGAAGCAAAATCCATGAGAAACTGACGGCTTTTTGAAATCTCATCTTCAGAATAACCAAAATCTGAACTCTTACCCAATGCTTCTGCTTCAACAGTCAGGAGAGCATCATTTAACTCTCTAAGCACCTCCCCTTCTCGCTGGAGTTTCCCCGAAATTGATCCCATTCTGCTCATTCTTTTTATTTACTCACTTTTTGTTTATTTATATCTTTGATATAATTATTAAAAGGCTTATCTTTATATATCCTCCTCCAAGTACACTACATTCTCCCCATCACCTTCAGATTCAACAGATTCCTCCTCATCTTCCTCTCCCTGCAGTGGTAAGTAAAAAGTCTCCCGAAGATCTTCATCCGTCCACCGAATCGTTACAGGAAGGCTTATCTCAATATCCGGGGCGTTCCAGTTCAGGTGTGTCAAACGATAAGCATCCTCAGCTATTTCCGCAATATCAATGTCCCCAATCATATCCATGACCTCTAATAGCAAAGTACTCGCAGTTCTACCACCTGGATAATCCCAAGCACCAGGTCGTCCAGTTGTTGCAAGAAGAACTCGATTTGAATCTATCACAAAATAAGTTCCAGGTAGAGGGTTCCGGAAATATTGCCCATCACCATTTAGTGATGTAAATAGTCGTACTGGTATATGATTTTTACGTATCTCAACAGCCGCGCAACGCACATCTTGAGGAAGTATTTCTTCACTTTTTAACCTGCGCAACGCATCCTTTAAACCTGCACTTTCACTCGGCCACCAGCGTCCATCACGATGAATAACAATGCTATTAATATCATGTCCTTGTTCCACGATTGATCTTATTGATTGCACTAATCGCGATTGAAGTTCGGGTTTCTTAATCGCTTCATGCATTCGCCCACGATCAATTGCTTCTCCGGAACATGTTCTGATTATTCTACCACCTCTTCCATACAAAAAGTGATAACCAACTCGTCCGTATAAGAGGTCAATTCCTATATGGAGATCATGATGAAGAGGTTCCACCAGGACCCATGGCTTTACACCTGCTTCTGTAATCACGCCAAGAGCAAGATTACGAAGTTGACTCCTTGCATGCTGGGGGTTAGTTTGATTGCAAATATTCCTAATCGTTCTCTCCCAAACACACTGCGAGAATGTTTGGCGAATTGTCTCTTTCAAAATACCGTGAATACTCTTGTGAAGCTTATTCCATAGTACAACGATAGCTAAACACCTCGGAATGGTTGATTGGATTTCTGTTGCTATCTTAAGAAGAGAAATTCCCATCCGTTCTTCTCCCCCAATTTGATATTGTCGCTGTTGGAGAATTTGCATATCTTGTCCGGTTTGTAGCTTAATCTCTCGTCTGAGTTCGTTAAGGAATGTCTCCCTTATTGACCGTTCCATGGATTGAGGATAAAGGAGTACTATTCCAGGTAGAGGTTCGTTGTGGTAAGGTCCATTTTGGTATAGGGCAGCAAGTTTCTTTGATCCCCACTTTACAATCTCGCTATCAAACCTTTCACTCCAGATAGGAGATTGCCACCTATTTTGAAATGGTTTAAGGATATACCCATCTCCAAATTCAAGCTTTGGTGGCAAAAATACTGTTCTTTCAGTAATGAGGATCTCATTACTTACCGTTATGGGAGTAGTGCCGTATCGAATCCCGTTTAAATACCCCAAAAAAGTTTGTATTTCTGAAAAACGCTCATCAGGCGTCATTTGTGGTCGAACTGTGCACCTTTGCAGCCCTTCATATTCTGTGGTAAAAATGGGAAACAACCTTGATGAAGGAACAGGCAAAGATTTTGGATCATCTTCTCTGTCCTTTGCAAATACTGCATAATCTTCAGAGTTAATATCCAATTGAGGATACTTTTCCAAATAATAATCCAAGACCGTTGTACCATGGTCATCTATTGGATATTGATTCACTCTTTTCTCGGTTTCTCCTGTGTATTTGCACGGAAATTTTGCTGTTCCATTATCCCGAAGAAATCTAGCCCTCTCTTTAAACGGCAAATCCAGGTCAAGATGGCTCCACAGGTCTTTTTTACGCTCTTCAGTAGAATAATCAGAAAGCGATCTTCGCCCTACATAACGAGTCCTTACATCAACGGCTAAATATGGCTCTTTACCTCCAACAAGGACTACACCAAATTTGAATCCCCTATATGCGTTTATTATCTCCTCATCCGTGGAACTATTTGCGGGTTCTTGGAAATAAAAGAGAGTCCATTGATCTTTCCAGAACATATTTTCCAGAGAGGCTAATTTATCGGTAAACGGTCTTTCCACCATCCTGCATATAAGTTCACGCTCAGAGCCCTTTGCTTCCTCCATAGCAATATCCACAACTTCATCAGTTACATCAATATGATATGTCCGGTCAGGAACACTTTTGACCTTGATAGACTCTCCAACATTGGGACTACTGTCTTCAGGGATGAGAAAAGCAGGGGCTTCGTATCGATTTGTTGGATAAACTGAGCATTTCAATACGTGACGCCATAGGTGATCTGCCCATCGCTGCATCCTTATAGGGCGAAAATTATCTTCCGGAATTTTCTCCCGTACTTTCAAAAGCCGAAATCGGTAACGAGTTTGCGAAAGCCCCTCAATTGGAGATAAAGTTGCAGCTAATCTCCTGATTTTTTCATCTTTGTTCATATTTCCAACCTCCTCTGACAAAGTATCTTAAAAGGGCAGTAACTACACGCTTTCTCATAAGCTGCAAAATCGAGATCATCCAAGGTCAAATAAGTATTATGGTTCAAAGTCAACTGAACACCATCGTGCACTTTAGAGAAGTGTTGCATTCTAGAAATACTCCGGCGAATTAAACTTAAGGTATATACACGCATGTTTTCATCGATTTTAAATGTTCTCTGCTCAACCATTTCGCCACCCAGGTAGACTAAGTGAGCTCTTATAGTGTCTAAGGATTTACCGAACTTAAGGTGTGGCCAGAGTTGGTAAACAGCAGCCTGAAATTCTGCTTGGTTGAATTGGCGTGCAGGCTGAGTAGAATGTATACTCGTCTTCCAATCAAATATGTTAAATTGTCCTTCCTGAGTAAGGAATGCCAAATCAACTTTTGCTATGATTTGAATTCCATCCAATTCAAAACTCGGTGCTTCTGTCCCATAAATTTGTGGCTCTATCCAGGTTTGTGAAGCTTGAAGGATCTCCTTATGAAAAGCTACATCCTCAACCCAGACACTGAAGCGACTTACCCAGTTTTTAACACCTCGAATAGCATCGGAAAGGGAATTTTCAGACAGATTCCCTTTATAAAAATGTTCGAATAGCATGAGTTCATTACCTTGACCAAAGACCTTTGAATTCGGTTGTAACTCAGAGTTCATTGAAGATTTCCATTGATCCTGCATCTTTTGTTCATAGGTATCGAATAAATCTATTGGAAGAAGTTGTGTCTTTTGATAAACTCTGTGAAGGTATTCCGCAACAAGGGAGTGAAAAATGTCACCTTTCCACATAGGGACGTTCTTTAGCTTCTTAAGAAAAGCAATTTCTCGAAGGGTCTTATTGCGACTGTTGATTCTTGCGGGAGCAAGATAGTGGAAATAGTATCGCCGTTCACACGTATGAAGTATTTGATCCCGACTTATTGACCATGTTGATACCATTCCTATCCCCCAGTAATGTTCATCCTTTTCACAACATGTTATCCAAAGAAATATGCCCTTAAATACTTATCTATCAAATCGTTGAGGTATAGAAGCGCATTGGATAAATGAAAATGGTTGTATCGCCAAGACTGTTTGGGGCAGGGATTTTAAAGGATTTTAGATAGTATATTTGAGGTTTGTTTTTATTCGGGCTGAGTATTCTTACTAGATAGAAAAGAATCGCATTAAGTGGCGAATCAGCAACTCATTCTCCTCTTCTCTCCTCACTGAGAACCGTATATGGGAAGGCAAGCCAAAGGACGTGCAGTCCCTCACTAGGATTCCTTCCTTAAAAAGCGTTCTCTTCACTTCAGGTGCATGACCCACATCAAGGATATAATAATTTACATCCGAGTGTATCCTAAATCCTTCCTCTATCTTTTTCTTACCTTTTTCTATCTTCTCGCGCGTTTGAGCTAAAAAATCATCACCTTCAACACCAATCACCGCGGCACCTATCCTCTGTGCAAAGACGCTCACACTCCAGGGCACTTTTATCTTCCTCATCTCCTTTATATTATCCCCTGATGAGATCGCGTATCCTATCCTTACACCCGGCATACCGAACGATTTCGTCAGAGACCGCAAAATAATCATATTTCGAGCGGGAAGATCATGCGCTGGAAACGCATTCTTTACAAAATCCACATACGCTTCATCCAGCACTGCCAATGCATCAACGCGCTCCGCTGCTTCTAATATCAGTTCGATCTCATTTTTACCGAGATACTGCCCTGTTGGATTGTTCGGATTGCACAGGAATACCACATCATCTGGCTTCATCTCCTCAGCTATTAATTCAGGATTGATTCGGAGTTCGGGCATTTCTATACGCTCGATTTTCGCATCCATCATTCTTGCCGCGATTTCGTATTCGCCATAGGTATGTTTCGGTATGAGCACCCTCTTCTTTACAAATGAAAGTGTGACAAGCGGTATGAGCTCAGAGACACCCGCCCCAACCAATACTTCTTTCTCCTCGCAGTCATACTTTTGGGCTAGCTTCGCTCTCAATTCGCTGCATTCGGTGTCGGGATATAAACGTATCTCCTCAAGTGCTTCTCTTACCGCATCGGGAATAAAATCTGGTGGTCCGTAAGGGTTGAGATTCCCGCTAAAGTCTAGTATCTCATTCCTCTCATTTCCTTCCACTTTTCCTCCATGCTCACAAACCTTGAGCCCCTCTAACGCAGCTCGTGCTTTAACCATCTTTTATCTCCCGATCCTAATTTAGATATGTGACCATGGCATTAACTTATCTTCCACTACTACCCTTCTTAATCGCTCAACGAAGTTAAGGTTAATCTTCTCAGAATGTTGCAAAATCAATTACAATACACCTATGTTAAGTCCGTCCCCACTATTTTCTTATTCTCCTATCATATTTAAC
>DYFG01000272.1 GCA_020725315.1 Nitrosotalea sp. | reverse complement strand
CTACTGATCTCAGCAAAATCTTCTAAGCATTTTCTCTCATACTTACGCAGTTTGTGTTCCATATCCTCCACAGAGTAATAACCCTTATTTGCAATTTCTCTTTCTAATTGGCTGTAAGCATCAGGGAAGTCCCGCTTTATTTCCTGAATTCGATCTAAGGATCTATCATAGGCAGTCTTTGGGGTGATATCCTCGAGCTCTTCCCTTTTCAATGCCCTTTTAGCGCTAGAATGAGAGAGTTATTGAAAAAGCCTGAACCCCAATCCACTTTTTCATTTCACCTATGGCTGACCATTTAGGTTCTATCTTCGCAAATAGGGACTTAAATAACTCATCTTCAATTCCTCTTCGCAACAAAGTGGCAATGACCAAGCCTAAGTTGGATTTTCCGGTGCCGTAAGTGCCTGTGAGTATGATAGGACGGGTAGAAGTATAAGGTTTGAGATAGTCAAAAACTTGCTCGATTACTTTCACACCGTTTTCAGTAGGTATATATCCCCGAATCTTATCCTCGTTCTCTAAGTCCTGGAGTATGTCAACAGCCGCCTTAAAACCTGGTTGAACTCCAATAATTTCGCTAAGTTTATATCTCATGGCTACCGCTCCATTCGATGACCTTAGCATAATTAAACTCCTGATGGCTCACATCAGGGACTTCATCCATGAAAATAGAGGTTATAAGGATGATTGGCTTAGGAAATGTCTTCTGCAAGACACTTTCAAAGAAATATCTTCTCTTTTCCTTGTTCAGACATGAAAGAAGAAGGTCGGGGTTAATTAAAGCACCCTCCTTTGTAACCCCATTGCTTATATACTTTAAAAACTCTAAAAGGTCGGTATACCCATCTATTTTCTCAATCTTCAATCTTTCCTCCGCTATAAGTTTCTGTATATCAATGGCTTCATAATTCAATTCTTTACTTAACGTGATAGGATTTTTTACTTTTAATGTTATTCTCTTTAAACCAGCAAAACGCTCAACGTCTAATTTGACATTGTCATATTAGATTTGCAAGCTAATAAAAACCATTTATTATT
>DYFG01000271.1 GCA_020725315.1 Nitrosotalea sp. | reverse complement strand
ATGAACATCCTTTACGTCGCTCCTGACACCCCGGTTCCACATACAGGTGATTTTGTAGGCGGTTCTACGCATGTTTTGAAAGTAGCGGAGAGCTTAGCGAAGAGAGGAAACAAATCGGAGAATATTTTTAAGAGGAGAGTTTATTGAGGATTCTCCCCGTTTATGTTGCATTGCTCTTATTGAGGGGGATTTTGACTTATGCTCAAGACAACAGAATAATATTTATGTTGTGGGAACAAGATTAAAATCATGTCAACCGCAAAGATGAAGAACGAGTTGGTGCCTATAATAATTATAAAAGAGATAATCGACCAAAAGGAAGAACTCGAGAGGATACTTTCGAAGCACAAGGTGAAAGAGCCGGAAGAGATAGAAAGAAGGATAGAAGAGAGGAAGCTGCCGGAACATCCAGCTTACGAGGATTTCCTATCGGCTTTAGCATTGAGAAGCAGTATAGAAGAGATGAAAAAGCTGGCGAGGGAGTTAATAGAGGAGATTTGATGTTCCTCAGGCATCTAACGTTTTTAAAGATAGCAAGAGAGGATTTCTCTGATATAATTGCGGATAGAGAGTTCCATGCGGATAGGGTGAGATTAAAATTGATGGATGGTTCTTGGATTGATGTGAGATGTCCGGTAGAGGATAAGTTCTCTTTTCACTGGCAGAGAGGAGAGAAGATTTTCAGAATTGACACAGACCCACATCACAAAGGTATTAGTACTTTTCCAAGACATGTTCACTTTGGCTCAGAAGATAATATCATTGAGGATTATGTGCTAGAGGAAAATGTTCCACCAGAGGAAAATTTCAGGAGGTTTATGAGCTGGGTGAGAGAGCTTCTAAGAAGAGAATAAAGATGAAGAAAATTTTATACGTCGCTCCGGACATTTCTATTCCGCATACTGGCGATTTTGTCGGCGGTTCTACGCATGTTTTGAAGGTAGCGGAGAGCTTAGCGAAGAGAGGAAACAAGGTTTTTAAAATATCAAGAAAGCACCCTTCGGGTGCAAATCAATTGTTAGCTATGGCTAAGCCATG
>DYFG01000058.1 GCA_020725315.1 Nitrosotalea sp. | reverse complement strand
AAGGGCTTAATTTGGTGCTTAGGATTTAGTATTTCCAAAGAGCTATACAAATACTTCAAAGATATTCATTTCAGGCAGAAGTCCAAATTTTCTTCTCGCTTGATACCAAAATTGCGTTTTATCAGAGCCGCAAATTGGACATTGCCACTCATCCGGAAAATCTTCTGGCTTCTTCTTTTTCAATCAGAGGTTCTACATGAATCGTCGGCTCAACTTTCATTTCTATCCTGATAGCTTCTTCTAAAATCGTGGCTAAATCATGCACCTCTTTCAAGTTCATCTCATAGGGGAGTTTTATATGGAGCGATAATTCAATGTGGTCGCCATAGCGGTGCAGATGTAAATGATGTAAACAGGATACCGAGGGAGCAATCGCCTTAATTAAATTTTTTATCTCAGCCTCAAGTACAGGATCGACTTTCTCTCCTAATAATGAACTCACCGCACCCTTTAAAATGTCATACGTAGCGTATAAAATTAAGGCGGATACAAAAATCCCCATAACACCATCAATCCACCAGAGATATGCTCCTGATAAGGCTCCAATTACAATTAATCCTGACGCTATTGCGTCACTTCGGTGATGCCATGCATCGGCGACCATTGCTACGGAACCTGATTTAATACCCGCCCAATACTTCAATCCAAAAAGCATTACGTTAATTACAATTGAAAGCCACCCTTCAAGGATAACTTTATATAGATCCTCAGCCATGATACACCTTGGAAGGGTATGTGAAGTATTGTGGGCATATCAACGTGGTAAATTTCTGTTCGAGAGGTGAGAAAAATGCCGACATGTAAAGACTGCACGTTTTATACACCAGTAAATGAGACAACGGGAAATTGTTCTAATCTTGGAAGTGAAGTTTTAGCAGATAAGGATGCAGGGATGTGTCCAAGGAGGACATTTCAGCCCAGAACCTGATTAAGTTTTTTTACTCCCCTTCGCCGTTCTGATTAAAAGGATTCCTTCCAGCATGTCGCCAATTATAAAGAGCGGCCTTATATTCCAGAAGTGCGGTAAGAGTTGCTTTATCTTCCGGAACTCTTTCCTTAAATGCAATAAACAAAAAGTGAAACATCTCTTAGAGAATAGGAGATACGATGACCTGAAAGATGACGGACTCTTTTTTGTTCTTACTCTTGCTCTTTGCATTTTCGATGCTCGGTGTGCTCTTAGGCACAATAACAGGGCTTGTTCCGGGCTTCCATCCCAATAATGTCGCCTTCATTCTACTCTCAATTACCCCGATGATAGTAGCTGTACCTTTGTTAGATACCCTTATTCCTCATGATATGTTACTTCTCCTGGTTGCGTCCATTATCCTTGCCGCTTCCGTAGCGCATACCTTCTTGAATTATATACCCGCGGCATTCATCGGTGCGCCAGAAGGAGATACTGCACTCGCGTTACTGCCTGCACACCGTTTACTGCTCGAAGGAAGAGCTTATGAAGCAACAGTCCTATCGGCAATAGGCAGTTTTGGTGCGGTTATCTTCTCTTTCCTCTTCTTTATCCCGTTCTATTTCATCTTCTCATCGCTTCACTTCTACGAGCTGCTTCGAGGCTCGATGCTCTACCTGCTCATTGGAATATCCGCACTGCTTATCCTCACCGAGGGCTTCAGTGAACGGATGGAAGCATACCAGGCTATCCTTCTCTCTTCCTTTGTCTTTATCCTCTCTGGATTGTATGGTTACATGATACTGAACATGCCGGTGCACGCACCATTCTTCTTTCCTTCTACTATGCTTTTTCCTGCACTTACCGGGTTATTTGGACTCTCAACCATCTTATTTTCGCTCCTTTACACACCTGAGATACCGGAGCAGAGGGTAGAAGAGCCAGCACTGGAGAGAGGGGGCATTATGAGATCGGTTATATCCGGCTCGGCCTTAGGCTCCTTGGTGAGCTTTCTGCCCGGGATCACTTCTGCACATGCAACCGTGCTAGCAATGCTTGCACGAAGGAACAGAGAGCCTGAGCAGGTGATTATGACGTTGAGCGGCGTTAACACGGCTAATGTCTTCTTCTGCCTCGGAACGCTCTTCCTCATATCACGTGCGAGAAGCGGAGCCACGATAGCGATAAGCCGCCTCTTAGAGGTTCAAGCATGGTCAAGCCTCGGCAGTCCACCTCCAGTGTTGATTTATTTGCTCATAACAATGTTAATCGCAGCCCCTTTCTCGTTTTTCATCACAAAATACGTAGGAAAGCAATTCGCTTTGCACTTCCTGAGACTCCCGTATCGAAAGATGCTGATTGGTATTGCAATCTTCCTCGCTCTGCTCGTTCTTCTTTTTACCGGTGCTTTAGGATTGCTGGTTCTTCTCGTAGGCACATGCATAGGGCTTATTCCGATTTATTTCGGCGTAAGACGGAGTAATTGTATGGGCGTCTTGCTCTTGCCGATAATCGTCATGCTATGGCAGACCTAATAAAAAATTTAAAGTTTTGTTGTTTTTGTTTATGATATTTGCTTCTATTATCCCCTTAAGGAATGGGTGAGTTGAAGTTTATATAAGAGAAAAAAAATGACTTTAACATGGTAAAGGTAGCAATAAATGGATTTGGTAGGATAGGAAGAGTCACATTTAGGGCTGCTCTGAGATACTCGAATATAGATTTCTTGGCGGTGAATGACCTTACAGAGGCATCAGTATTGGCGCATTTGCTAAAATACGACTCAGTGCATGGTATATTAGAGGATGAGGTGAAAGTGGAAGGGGATGTCATAGTAGTAAATGGTAAAGGGATAAAAGTCTTAGCGGAAAAGGATCCAGAGAAGTTACCATGGGAAGATTTGGGAGTGGATTTGGTTATAGAATCAACAGGTCGGTTCACAGACAGGGAGAATGCGTCAAAGCATCTCAAAGCAGGGGCTAAGAAGGTGATAATCACCGCACCAGCAAAAAATCCTGATGTAGCTATCGCTCCTGGCGTGAATGATGAGATGTACATACCTGAGAAGCATCATATAATCTCCACTGCTTCTTGCACTACAAATTGTTTAGCACCGGTTGCATTGGTTTTAGACGAGGTATTTGGGATAAAAAAAGGTTTCATGACCACGGTCCATGCGTATACAAACGACCAGAATCTCCTTGATCTACAACACAGGGACCTTAGGAGGGCTAGAGCCGCGGGGATGTCAATAATACCGACGACGACGGGAGCAGCAGCGGCAATCGGAGAAGTATTACCGGGGCTTAAGGGAAAATTGGACGGTGCAGCGATGAGAGTTCCGGTTTTCAACGTCTCCATCATCGATTTCGTAGCAGATGTCAAGAAAAGAGTTACTCCCGATGAGGTAAACATTGCCTTTGAGGAGGCTTCAAGGTCCTATCTAAAGGATATTCTAGCTGTCTCTTATGAACCCCTTGTATCCATTGATTATGTAGGCTCGAGCTATTCAGCCATCGTTGACGCGCTCTCTACAAACGTGAAGAGAGAGGAAGCAGAGGAAGGTAATAGCTTAGTTAAGGTGCTTGCATGGTACGATAACGAATGGGGCTACTCGTGCAGGGTGGTGGACATGGTAAAAAAGATATCCGAGCTTGGGATGTAGAGATGGGTAAGGAGGATGAGTGAAGAGTTAAAAGACTTTTTGACCCTGGATGATTTCGATGTAGCGGGTAAGACAGTACTTTTCCGAGCTGATCTCAACTCCGTGGTTATAGATGGTAAAGTGCAGATGAAGGAGCGGATTGTAGAGAATGCAAGAACGATACGTGAACTTTCGGAGAAGAATGCAAAGGTTGTTATCCTCGCACACCAGGGTCGTGCAGGCGGCGATGATTTCCTACCGCTCGAGCAGCATGCGCAATTGCTCGCCACGATCGTGGAGTTGACCTATGTGGATGATATCATTGGTCCGGCAGCGCGAGAAGCGATAAAAAATCTTGACAAAGGTGACGTTTTATTGCTCAACAACGTGCGGATGCTCGCGGAGGAGACACTTGATAAAACGCCTGAGGAGCACGCGAAATCGATTTTTGTAAGAAGACTTGCCCCCCTCGCGGATATTTACATCAACGATGCGTTCTCGGTAGCGCACCGGGCGCATGCGTCCGTCGTGGGATTTCCCATGGTGTTGGACGCAGGCGTGGGAAGATTGATGGAACGAGAGCTGGGGGCTCTGGAAAGAGCGGTTCACCGCATAGAAAGACCGTGTGTTTATGTTCTGGGCGGCGTGAAACCAGAAGAGGTATTTGATATCATAGATTTTGCATTGAAATCGAGGGAAGTGGATAGTATACTCACATCGAGTCTTATCGGAAATATTTTTTTGTATGCGAACGGTATAATCCCGATGAAAGTAGATACACGCCTTCTGGAGAGTGTGAGTCGAGCTAAACGTATACTGGAACAAGCAGGTAATAAGATCATATATCCCGAGGATGTCGCAATTGAGGTGGAAGGCAGGAGAGAAGAGGTTCCGGTGGAGCAGGTAAAGCCAAACCAACCAATATACGATATTGGAGAGAAAACGATTGAGACCTATTCGGGGATAATCAGAAAGGCGAGAACGGTGATAATGAAAGGCCCTATGGGGTTTTATGAAAACGACGAATTTGCAAAAGGCACACGAGAGATTTTTAAAGCGATTTCAAATTCAGATGCATTCTCGCTCCTCGGTGGCGGGCATACATCGGCGGCGATAAGCGAGGTGGGAATGGAGAAAAGAGAGATGGCCCATACCCATGTGAGCCTTGCAGGAGGTGCATTCCTGCGATATCTCTTAGGGAAGCCTCTGCCCGGGATAGAGGTCTTAAAGAGAGAAAAATAATTTTATCTTCTGGTTTGAGTTAGTAATACCGTGGGGGAGGGGTCGTGGGGTAGTGGATATCCTGTCAGGTTCCGGACCTGACGATCTGGGTTCGAATCCCAGCGACTCCGCTTAAACCCTTTTGCTTCGCAAAAGCGTTTACGGAAAAAACCTATTATTTTTCTCTGGTGAATGATACGAAGAATAAAAGCACTCTGGGAATTGACGAGATTAGAACACGGAGTGATGTATGGGCTCGGGGTGATACTCGGGATAATCATCGCTGGTGGGAAAATTTATGAACCAGCGCCGGTTTTTGGTGTATCTTTGGTGATTCCTTCGCAAATAGCGCTCCTTGGCTTTTTTACCGCGCTCTTCATTCAGGCAGGCACCTTTGCGTTAAATGATTTTTGTGATCTGGAATCAGATATTGCGAACCGGAGAATAGATAGACCTCTGGTGCGAGGTGTGCTGAGAAGAGAAGAAGCTTTGTTCATCGCGATCCTCGCCACTACCCTCGGTATTATCTGTGCATCGTTCTTGAATCCCATTCTGTTCCTCTTCGCACTTATATCAGCGGTTTTGGGTATTCTTTACGACCTGAAAATGAAGGAATTCCTCGCAGTGAGTAATGGTTATATCGCATTTACGATGGCAATACCTTTTATCTTTGGCGGATTAATCGTGGAACCCGGAAGGATAGAACTGGTGCTCCTGATCCTCTCCTCCATTGCGTTCCTCGCAGGTTTTGGACGAGAAGTGATGAAGGATATAGCTGATGTTAAAGGAGACACGCTGAGGAATATAAGGAGTATTGCACGGATATACGGGACCGAGAAAGCGAAAAGAGTCGTGATTTTTTCTTATACCCTGGCACTCATACTGAGTGTGATACCCTTTTTCACGTACCACACCGCTTACTTCTTCAATCCCGCCTATCTACTCCCGGTTATAGCAGCCGATATGCTCCTGGTGCATACCTGTTTCAAGCTGCAAGAAGTGGATATAGACTATAACTATATGAGGAAAGAGACGTTGATAGCAATTGGTATTGGCTTATTTGCATTTGTAAGTGGTGCTTTTTAAGTTATATCCTCTTCTTTAGATTAGTGTGATGCCCAATTTCTTCGACCTCAACGTGCATGCATATCCAGAAACCGATGCACCAGTAGAGGAACTGCGCAGAGTTGCAAAACGATATGGCTATGCCGGGATCGCACTAACAAACCACAATGAGAGTGTGAAAGAGCGTGTGGAGTCAAATTTCATCATCACTGGTGTAGAGATAAGAGCAAATTCGGTTCTTGAACTGAAAAGAAAAGTAACGCTCCACTGGGGAAAAGTGCCTCTCTTAGTGGTTCATGGCGGTGATGATAAACTTAATAGAGCGGCAGTAGAGGATTCCCGGGTGGATATACTGGCTCATCCCTGTGGAGAAAACGGGGAAGGGGAGCTGAACCACGTATCAGTGAGATATGCTGCGGCAAATGGTGTTGCAATAGACTTTAATTTGGGGGCATTAATTCACAACAGAAGAGGTGATAGAGCACGAATCCTTGATAAAATGCGAGAGACTTTGAAGCTGGTGAGGAAATATAACGCCCCCATGATATTAACCAGCAATGCTCACTCGATATACGATTTAAGGGCGCCACATGAGATGATCGCCCTCGCTGCGCTCTTCGGGATGAGTAAGGAGGAGGCTACGAGTGCGTTATGCGATATCCCCCAGGGCATATTAGAGAAGAGATGGAAGAAGGACCGAGAGGTGGAGCTCCTATGAAGAGTACCATGAATGTGCTGCTTTATATGCCGCCTTCGCTTCGTGAGAGGAGGAGGTATCTCCTCTTTGAAGTGATGTGTGAGCAAGAGATAGATAAGAGGGATCTGTTGAAAGAGATATGGGATTCGATTTATTCATTATATGGCGATGTAGGAGCAAGTGAAATTAAGTTACGGCTGATCGAATACCACAATAGAGAGGAGGGAAAGAGCGGCGTGGGGGTCCTGAAATGTGCTCATGATAAAGTCGAGGAAGTGAGGGCGTCGTTAGCATGCATCCATTCGGTAAATGGAGCACGAGTTGGCATACGAGTGATCAAGATATCGGGTACGATAAAAGGGGCAACCCGTCTACGGCGATAATGCTTTGGTTTGTTTAACTACCCCCTTTCAATATTTCTATATGCATCACTATATCCCTCTTCGTTATAACTCCAATGATCTCCCCACCCCCCTCTTCTTCCACAGCCAAAATATTCTTTTTGCCTCTTATCATTCTTTTGAGCGCTTCTATTACTTCTTCCTCTTGTGAGATAACCGCGCTCAGCCGATCAACCGGACTTATTATATCAGAAATCTTTAAAGAGTGCCGTTGCTCGGTTGACAGCTCCTTAATTTCACTGAATGTTATAAGCCCTCTTAAATCACCACGGTCACTCACCACCGCATACTCAGCGTTCTTCTCCTTAAGCATCTTCTCTGCGAGCTCCGTGATTGGCATATCCGCCAGTACACTCGCGTTCTCAGTTCTCATCACATTTCTTACCTTTGTCCCCTCTAACGTGGCAACCATGATCGTAGCACTCTCCTCTTCTGTTGCCGCTATGTATAAAAAAACGGCAATGAGCGTTAACCAAGGGTTAAAAAGTATTCTCACTTCCCCAGTCGAATAAAGCATAAAAGGATCGGGCATAAATCCCACTATACCCATTATCACGGCAAATGTCTTCCCGACGAGCACTGCTCTCCTCGTCGCCTCGAGGAATTGCATTCTTTTTGCAAGAAAAGCTCTTAAAATGCGACCACCATCCATTGGAAACGCAGGTAAGAGGTTAAATGTGGCTAATACCACATTAAGAAGCCCGATGCTGAACATTAGGATTGTAAACGGGTCGTAAATAACCAACTTCACTGTCTTTATACCAAAATAAGTGAAAAGAAATGCTCCCCCAATGGCAAAACTCATCAAAGGTCCCGCAATTGCTATCCTCCATTCCTTCTCTGGTTCCCTTGGTAAATCTTCCATCATGGCTAAACCACCGAAGATGAAAAGCGTAATGCTCCTTATTTTTGTCCCGTATCTCATCGCAACATATGAATGGGAGATCTCGTGGAGTAATAACGAGAGAAAGAAGAGAGAAGCTGCTAAAGCTGCTAAGGAATAGCGGAAAAGTCTCGATAGTTCCTCGGTCTCTCCTAAACCTACCGGCCCGGGAGCTTCCGCAAACCACAACACAATGACTGGTAGTATAAATATAAAGGTGAAATGCAATCGTATGGGTATGCCTATGATTCGACCAACCTGTATAGACGTTCGCATCTTTCTTTTTTAGGTTAATCCGTTAATTATATATATTGCCCCTAATCCATAAATAGCATTATGGAAATAGAATTGTCTTCCTTATATGGGCAGGATTTGTATACCGATAGAGGGATACGCGTCGGTAAGATAGAAGATGTAACGGTCGACATAAAAGAGAAGCGGATATCAGGATTGGCGGTGAAGAACGTGAATCCGAACGCGTTCAGCGTGGGCAAGAGGAAAGGAGTGATCATTCCCTACCGATGGGTAACGGCAATTGGGGATATAGTACTGATAAAGCATGTGAAGCGAAGAGTAATGGAGAGCGAGACTGAGGAAGAGACGGAGAGAACAAAAGAGAGTAAATAAAAGAGAACGTGAAGAAAGAGCGCTGGGATGAAGATTTGGAACCGAGGAAGATTTACCAATAAGAACGGGGATAAGGAGATATACGCCGAGATAAAAGCTCATCCTCCGCTGATTGTGCGTGCTGACGGAAGGAACTTCAAGCATCTCTTAACCAATTTTGAGAAACCGTACGACGAACGATTCGCAAAGGGAATGGTGAAAGCGACAAAAATCTTCTTTGAGAAGAGTGGATTCGATCCAAAACTCGCTTATACCTTCTCTGATGAGATAAATCTTTTTTTCGCGCAGGTCCCGTTTAAAGGAAGGATAGAGAAACTGGATTCGGTAATTGCAGGTTTTTTAGCAAGTGCTTTTACCATCGCTCTGGATTTTAAAGAGGCTCTCGCCTTCGATGCGCGGGTAATCCCTGTTTGCAGAGGGGAAGATGTTTGGGGCTATCTCGTGCAGCGGCAGGCAGAAGCATGGCGAAATCACCTTAATGCGTATGGATATTACGAGCTACGAGCTGCAGGGCTCAGTGAAACGGAGGCTGAGAAGCAACTGAAGGGCATGAAGGCAATGGAGGTGCATGAGCTGCTCTTTCGCAGGGGAATCAACCTGAATGAGACGCCAAAATGGCAAAGGAGGGGCGTTTTGATTGCTAAGGAACGGTATGAAAAGGAGGGCTACAACCCAAGAACGGCGAAGAGAGTTACTGCTACACGCTACAGGGTAGTTCAGCTCTGGGACCTGCCCTTATTTGGATCTGAGGAAGGGCGAACCCTGATAGAGAACCTAATCTAATCAGAACTTCGTAATTATTTCTCTTAGTGACAGGCCTTTGAACACTACTCGGGGTTTCTTCAGTCTATGTTAATGCCATCTGTTTGATGGGCCCGAAGGGATTTGAACCCTTGACCACCCGGTTATGAGCCGGGCGCTCTAACCATGCTGAGCTACAGGCCCCCTTAATAAACCTATAATAACTCTTTTAATATTATATCTTTTATAACCTTAACTCCGCATCACTTAGGGAATATCTTCAACCTAAGCCTTTCCTCCAAATCCCTTACCTTCTTTGGAACCTCGTTGATCGTACCACGCCCCCCATCTCAAAATGGTAGACCTTGCTGTATTTGTATAACAGATCAATCGGAGTAA
>DYFG01000057.1 GCA_020725315.1 Nitrosotalea sp. | reverse complement strand
GTGAAAAAGCGGAAATCTTTTTTGTCCGCAGGATAAATGGATGCAACAATTGATGATATCCAAACTCGTTGATTTTATTCATGGGATATCTACATGTAGTGCTAAACATAGATTACAGGGGAAACGAGGATGTTGTGATATCGCTCGACTCCTCTGGCGTAAAGGTGAGCAATCGAGGAGAATGGATTAGACAGAAGTGGAAAGTTCGCAGAGGCTGGGTTAAGGTTCATATATCTGTGGATGACCAAAATAAGCAAGTAGTTGGCATTGTATCCACGAATGAGTCAGTGTCAGATACAAAGGAATTTGATAACCTGGTAGAGCAATCAGTGGAGAATATTGGGGCAGCAGGGGGAAAAGTCGTGCAAGCAAACGGAGATGGAGCATACGACTCAAATGATAACTTTAAAACCCTTGAAGCACATGGTATTAGCCCAGCGATAAAAATAAGGGAAAATGAAGGTCCGACTTATAGGAGTAAGAATCCAAGAAAGAAGTATGCACGGGAATTCCGAGAATTAGGTTATCAAGCCTGGAGAGATAAATACAGATACGGAAAAAGATGGTATCCAGAGTGCATTTTCTCGGCGGTGAAGCGTAAATCAGGCGAGTATTTGCGTGCTACTAAGGTAGAGAACATGTTTAACGAAGTTAGATTAAAATTTCTCTTCTATAATGCCATATTAAAGTATGATGCGACCAATGACGCTCCTTTTGCAAGTCTGGTATAAGTATGAAGGATAATGAAGTGGATAAGATAAAAGTTGAAAGTTTGCAATAACTATAATTGTTCAACAAAGTACCTTTATCAAAGACTATTATTACCGTGTGCAAATCTACGAACAGCTTCGAATCCTCTATCAAACCCAAGGATTTTTAGAGCCCTATTTAACCTCCAAAATCTCCGATCTTTCCATATTATGCTCAACAATTCGTAGGCGATCCACACAAAAACCCTGTGATTGCCAAAGGCAATCCATTCGCCAAAGCGAATGTAATCCCTTGTTTTGTTCACTTTTGATAGCTGACTTTGGCTTATTTCTATCAATCCATTTCTGATGTCTCTTCTACTTTCGCTTTCCTAAAAATTTTTATAAGTTGGAGAAATATTCCTTTATGTGCACTTTTGCTTTTCATAATAAACTATAAAAAGGTGCACCTTCCACAAGAAATGCTGTGTTGAATAAAAATATATAGACTTCCAATTCTCATCTCTTTACTGAGGTGATGTTAAATAAAGGGGATGGATAGTAAAAAGAGAAATTGGAAAGAATACAACGAGAAACTTGTTAAAAGAGGTGAAATGTACCTCGATCTTGATTTTTTAAGAAACTGGGAAAAAGAGTTGGAGAAAATGAATAAAGGAAAGAACGGAAAGAGGAAAAGGGGGCGCCAGTATGAATTCCCTGCCTCTTTCATCAAATTTTTGGGTTTTGTTCGTATCATTTTCCATCTTCCGTACAGACAGTTAGAGGGGTTTCTGAAAAAGTTATCAGAGCTTGTTGAGATGGGGGTTCCAGATTACACATCAATTTTCAAAAGAGTTACAAAACTGAATATTCCAATTTCAGAGACGATAATGAAATCTGATAAGCCAATAACGATAGCGGTCGATGCCTCAGGAGTGAAAGTTACAAACAGAGGGGAGTGGATGAGAGAGGTTTGGAAGCGCCGCCGCGGCTGGATAAAAGTCCATATTGCGGTGAATACAAAAACCAAGGAAATCGTTGCTTTAGAGGTAACAGATGAAAGGACAGGGGTCAATACGGTGTTTCCAACGCTTGTAAATAAAGCAGAAGAGAACTGTGGAAAAGTTGAGAAAGTTCTTGCTGATGCTGAATACGATGATAGAAGGAATTTCAATTTGCTGAAAGCCAAAGAGATAGAATCTGGAATTAAAATAAAACGCAGTGCTGTAGCAAGGTCAAGAGGTTCTTTTTACAGGGCAGATTGCGTAGAAGAATTTCAGCGTCTGGGATATGACAAATGGGCTGAGACCCACGAATACGGATACAGATGGATGGCTGAGACTGCCTTTTCATCTGTAAAAAGAATAATTGGCGAGCATGTTATGGCCACTAAGGTGCAGAATATGTTTCAGGAAGTTGCGATGAAATTTGCGTTCTACAACATACTTCTTAATCTGAGGATGTGAATAGTGCGATGTGGCGATGGTGAAGGGGTGAAAGGGAGGGACCGAAGCAGAAGTTTTAGGATTTGTTCAACACAGCAACAAGAAACAAAGGTTTATATGTTGGAAACACGAATGAGTTTTATAAGGGGAAATAAAAAATTTAGGAGGTGATACGGAAAAGATGGAAAGAAAGACCATAGTTGGATTAATAGCCGTAGTAGCAATTGTGGCGGTGGTTGTGGTTATGATATTTGCTGGATTTACAGGATACATAGAAATATCCCCATACAGCGTTGAATACTCGTTGGGACTTTATTATGCACGTCCAGTACTAACTGTGAATGTGAGTGGTCCAGCGAATGACATGGCTATTATACTTACCAATCCTGAAGGGTATACAGCTATTAGGAGTATATCAAAAATGGATTTGATAGACAACTTTGAGAGTGTAAAAGTTCTAATGCGTGAGGGGAGAGGAAGTCTACCAGCAGGGACTTATAGGCTTGTTGTTAAGACAATTACTCCAGAGAAAGTTGTTTATGAGAGAGAAGTAAAATTTAAGCCTGCGATTGTGCGGATAACAGATGCAGAGGTAAAATTAGAGGAGACTTTTTTTGGTGTATATTGGCATCTGAGATACAGCATCACTGTGAAAAATGACGGCGAGTTGCCTGCTTATATCGACAAGGTTCTAATCATTATAGACGGTGAAGAGTGTATTGACGAACACCCAAGAGAAGATTATATATTAGGCGAGGGCGAAATTGAAGGCAGTACTACTTCTACTAGGGTAAAGCAGAGATACCCGACAGATGTAAAAATAGAGCTATATTCAGAAGGAGAAAAACTACTTGCAAGTTCTGTGGCATCTATATTGTATAGATAGGTAATAAATTATAACTAAAAGAAAGATAATAACAACGAGGGAGTAAAATGAGAAGAAAAGCATTGGTTGGCATCGCTCTTATATGTTTGATGCTCGGGCTGGTTTTTGTGAGCATAGCATCGGCTATTCCCAGCTTTAACATAAATGACACCGTAGAAGTGCAGAATACTGGTGATATAGGTTTAAGAGTTCGTGATTCTCCTGCGGGTAATATAACTGGAGGAAAATTCAATGGAGATCGTGGTGTAATCCTTGAAGGCCCACGGAGTGCTGCCCTGGGAGGGGTTACTTATACTTGGTGGAAGATACGATGGGTGGATGGACTTGTAGGTTGGTCAGCTGAAGGTTATCCCGGGGGTGTATATTACCTTAAAAAGATAACTACACCAACACCTACTCCACCAACTGTGGAGACCAGAAGTGCGGTGGACATAGCAGAGACGGTGGCGACCATCAATGGTAGGGTAATCAGTGATGGCGGTTCAAGCATTGTGGAGAGAAGGTTCGACTGGGGTACAACCTCCAGCTGCGCTGATGGCTGGACGGCCAGTGTTAGTGTATTGGGCAGCGACTTCAGCTACCGCCTTAGCGGATTAAACCCCGGCACCACTTATTACTTCCGGGCCTGGGCTAAGAACAGTGCTGGCTGGGGCCAGGGGAGCGTCCTCTCCTTCACAACCCAAACTCGACAGGATAATCCACCCAATGTTAATTCCTTCTCTGTTTCACCTTCCTCTGTTACCCTGGGTAGTTCTTTCACCATCTCCTACTCTGTTTCAGATGAAATTGGCCTGGTGCGGGTGGAGCTGTGGCGGGCAGACGATAGTGGTGGTACCCCGGTAAACTGGGGTGAGGTCAAAAGGACGTCTGTCTCAGGCAAGAGTTCTTCAGGTTCCTTCTCTGATGCTCCCACCTCAAGTGGCTTCTACTGGTACGGTGTCCACGTGGTAGACAGTGCTGGCAAATGGAACGATGAGAGAAACGCCAATACCGGCGGTTCCCCGGGGGTCTATGGCCCAATCAAGAGGGAGGTGGTTAAGCAGGTTCAAACACCCCCATCTCCTCCAAGAAATCTCCGGGTTATGGAGGTCGGTAGTAACTATATAAAAATCGCTTGGGATCCTCCATCAAGCGATGGTGGTTCACGAGTAACCAACTATAAGATATTCAGAGGGACATATTCAGGTGGTGAAACTCCTTATACCACTATATCATCCGACTGGACTACTTTTAACAATACTGCCAATGTAGTGAGTGGAACAACCTACTACTATAAAGTTAAGGCGGTAAATGCCATTGGCGATAGCGCTTTCTCAAATGGAGTTAGTTCAACACCACCCCAAGTTCGGACGTCCCCATCTCCTCCGAGAAATCTCCGGGTTATGGAGGTCGGTAGTAACTATATAAAAATCGCCTGGGATGCTCCATCAAGCGATGGTGGTTCACGAGTAACCCACTATAAGATATTCAGAGGGACATATTCAGGTGGTGAAACTCCTTATACCACTATATCATCCGACTGGACTACTTTTAACAATACTGCCAATGTAGTAAGTGGAACAACCTACTACTATAAAGTTAAAGCGGTAAATGCTGCTGGCGATAGCGATTTCTCAAATGGGGTTAGTGCAACAGTCCCACCTACTATTGACACAGTATTACCAACTATCTCAATCACTCATCCATCAAGCGGACAAAACTTCACCACCCCTTCTATCACTGTTAGCGGAACAGCTTCAGATAACGTTGCTTTGAGCAAAGTTGAAGTTAGAGTTGGGTCTGGAAGCTGGCAACTTGCATCTGGAACAACCTCTTGGAGTGTTCACGTTACACTAAGCCCGAGCTCAAATACACTCTATGCCAAAGCGACAGATACATCAGGAAACATCAAAGAAACATCAGTAACAGTGAATTATAAAGTCTCAGCGACAAACGAGCCTAAATGGATTATTGTGCATCACACCGCTGGTTCACTGAAAGATACTTTTGAAGACGTGAACAGGTGGCATAAAGAAAGATGGCCTAACTTCGTAAGTTCACTTGGTCACCATATCGGCTACCACTATTTTATAGATGCTACAGGAAAAGTGACGCAAGGTAGAGCTGAAAACGAGGAAGGAGCACATACAATTGGAAAGAATACTGAGTCTATAGGTATTTGCCTTGCTGGAAATTTCAGTCGCCCAGGTGAAATGCCCACTGAGGCACAGGAAAGGAAATCAGTAGAATTGATACGAGAAATCCAAAAAAGGTGGGATATTCCGAATGAAAACATTGTCCCGCATCGTAAATTCGCTGCTACGGAATGTTATGGAAAGAACCTTGATGATTATTGGGTGCAGTCACTATTCAAAAAATATGGAACAACCCCAACTATATCTGAAGATGTTTATTGGCTTGCAAAAACGATTGTGATGGAAGCAGGTGGTAGCGACATTAAAGGAGAAGAGCGAATCGCAGTTGGATGGACTGTACTAAATCGACTTGATGCGAAGTATAAAGGACTTACGACAGTTAAAGCGATAGTAGAAGATGGGTATAAACCATATTGGAAAGTAGACCGAGACCCAACCTCAGAGATAGTAGAGCTTGCCAAGAGCATTTTGGAAAGGGAAATACAAGACCCGACTGATGGGGCAACGCATTTCTTTTCTCCAAGATCAATGGAAAGAGATAAAAGTTACGGACCTTACAAAGTCTTAGGAACAAACATAAAAGTCCTCATCGCTTGGTGGGCAATACCCAAAGGATATAGCCAGGAAAAACCTCCACCTTCTGATTGGGAAATAATCCCATCCTATCAAACGATAGACAACACAGAATGGGTAAGTGGTGTGGAGGGACTTACAAGGTACGATTATTTTATGTTTTATCGTCCCATACAACCAAACAAACCACCTGTTGCTGATTTCACGTATTACCCAGAAAGCCCTGCGGTGAATAGAAGAATAAATTTTGATGCCTCTTCCTCCACTGACCCAGATGGCAAAATCATTTCTTACAGATGGGACTTTGGAGATGGTTTCACTGCATCAGGAGTAAAAGCAACACACTCTTATTACAAAGCTCGCACTTATACCGTTACTTTAACTGTTACTGACGATAAAGGAACTGATAACAGAAAGGAAATAGCCATCCTAATTCCCTTATACGGAAGTGAAGCTATTTCTCCGCCTTCTTCTGGTCCTCCAATACTAGAATTTGCAAACTTAAACCAAAAAGAAAGAGCTGATTTATACAAGCTTATAAAACAGGTGTTAACCGTAGAACAAGCAAAAATGGCACAAGAAGGAAAGAGAGAAGAAGCTTTGTTTAATTCTATAAATCTTATGTTAAAACAGCTCGACCCTAAGCAACAGGAAAAGAATTTGCAAGTAAAGGATATTGTAAAAGAAGAAGCTCTTTCAGAAGAGCAAGAACTATTGATATCTCTTTTAGGTGGGATAGCTGGTGCAGGTGTTACATTCTTAACTGGAGCCCCCGCTCCTTTCCTTGATGAAGGTGCAAAACTGTTAGGTTTTGAAATTGGTGAAAAGTTAGTATTGAAAGGCTTGCATTCTGCTACAATAAAGTACCCAAAAATCGGAAGAATGGAAATTGTATGGCACGAGCAACCAAAGAATAAGATATGGGTTAATATCTATTTAGAGGAACCCAACAATCAGAATATTTTCATAATTATACCCGTAGAGTCTAAACCATTAAGAACATCTTGGAGCACTTATATTTGTTCTCCAATGTGGTGTGGAATAACTTGTCCTCCAGAAGCTGCGGTGAAGGGACTTACTCCTATAATTAAGGATGTGAAAATAGTTGGTCTACACAGCCCAGGTGAGTTGAGAGTTTACGATTCACAGAACCGAGTTACGGGGTTAGTGAATGGTGAAGTTAAAGAAGAAATTCCAAATTCAATATACGATACTGAAACTAAAACTGCTGTAATATTTTCCTCAACTGATTCTTATCACTATGAAGTAGCAGGCACAGATGAGGGAGCTTACGGATTAGAGATAACTTCTGTTGAAGAGGAAAAAGCCACTACTTTTACTGCTACAAATATTCCAACATCCGCGAAGGTAATTCATCAATACACCATCGATTTTGAGGCTATTTTTCGGGGCGAAGAGAAGTTTACACTACAAATAGATGCTAATGGTGATGGCGTATTTGAGCAGAATATCAACAGCGGCAATGAACTTAATCAGACTATTGGTGGAATAGTCCAGTATAATGCTACAGCTCTACCAACGCCGAGACCATCTCCAATGCCTACGCCAACACCTACACCTAGCTCAACACCTACGCCATCACCAGTTCCATTAGAGCGTCTTTCAGTTGAAATTTCTCCTAAAAACATGGAAATAAAGCCGGGGGATACAGTAAACTACAAAATAAAGCTTGATTGGAAACCTGAGACGTGGGAAGGGGAAATAAACGCAAAAATAATAATTAGCGCTTTTGGCTTCAACAAAACCTACGAATATCCTTCAGTCCCGGTAAAGGGCTTAACACCGCCAATTGAAAGCACAATCCCGATTACCATTCCTGATAATGCCCCCCCTTTAACTTACAAAGCGACAATAATTGTAGAAGCAGATGGAAAAACGGTTTCAGACAAAACAAGCTTAGTTGTAAAAATTCCTGCGTTTGAAGCAGTCTTTGCAATTGCTGGATTATTAGCAGTGGCATACTTGATGAAAAAAAGAAGATAGTTGTTTCTTTGGTCAAACTTTCTCTCCAAGAAAGGTTGTGATGGTGGAAATTGAAATATTACATAATGACTTGATGGGAAGGATAGGGAAATTCGAGACGCCACATGGAAACATAGAGACACCAACGATAATGCCAGTAATAAACCCTAATCTTATAATGATTGAGCCTGAGGAGATGAGGAAATACGGAGCTGAAATTCTCATTACGGATACATATATAATATACAGAAACGAGGGGCTAAAAGAAGAGGCAATTAAAAAAGGAATACATAGCTTTCTTGGCTGGGAAAGCCCAATAATGACCGATTCTGGTTCTTATCAACTCTATGAATACAAGGATGTTGAGATAAGTAATAAGGAAATATGGATCTATTCAGGTTTTTTAAGTTTATCTTCTCTGGAAGACCTGAGCTTTTTAAGCAGCCCTGACCCCCCATAATGAAAAGCCACCTAAAAATCGTTAAAAACCGAAAAACATTTATAGAATGAGCACAAACTGAACATGCGCGATGGTCGAAGATTATTCAGAAATTGTCGCGGAACTGAGGGGAGAGAACGAAGAACTAAGGGAGGAGAATGCGCATCTCAAGAAAGAACTTGAGAAGAGGGATTTAATGATCAAGAAGCTCTATGGGGAAGTTGATGAACTGGAAGGGAAAATTGGAGAGCTAAAAGAGGATAATCAGAAGTTGAGAGAGGATCTTTACGGTTTTAAATCGAGAAGGCGTAAAAAGCGCTCAAATTCATCCGATTGCACAAATCTGAAACCAAAGAAGCGTGGTCCTCCTTTTGGGCACAAAGGGAAATCGCGTAGAAAGCCCGAAAGGGTGGATAAAACGGTCGTTCTCCGGTTTGATGCCTGCCCTACCTGTTGAGGTGTGCTTAAAGAATTGGAGGACGTGAGGGAGCGATGTGAGGAAGAAATAGTCTCTATCCCTATCTTCGTCATCAGGTATATCCTCAAAGGGGGTTACTGCAGGAATTGTTGCAAGGTTGTTTATCCAGAAGTGCCGGAGACAATTGGCAATCGCCACTTCGGCATCCATTTCCTCTTATACCTCGTTTACCTCAGATATGTGATGAATTTACCTGAGAATAAGATTGCAAAGCTCCTCAACGATGCGTACGGTGCGCATGTCTCGGTAGGAACCGTAGTTGACTACCTTAAAAAGGCTGCTGAGCTGTTTGGTGATGAGTACAAGCGTATAAAGAAGGAGATGCGGGAATCTCGGATTTGCAACTACGATGATACCGGGCAGCGAGTGGATGGGAAGAACAGGTGGCTCTGGGCTTTTGTATCAAAGGAGATGGTGCTATATCTCACGAGCAAGAACCGTGGGAAGAAAGTGGTAATAAAAGTCCTCGGTGAGGAGTATGACGGTGTGAGCGGACAGGATTTCTATCCATCCTTCGATGGCGCGCCGGGACGGAAGCAGAAATGCTGGGCAGATCTATTGAATGATGCGAGGCAGCTCGTTGAGATGAAGCAGCCACCGCCCGAATCGTTTGAATTTCATGAAGGACTTTCGCAAATAACGGGGCTCTGCCCCGTTAACCCCGAAAACCCTGTAAGGGTTTATTCAAAGACGCGAAGGGGGTAGTGAAGGGACTCGAAACAGAAGAGGAAAGAAGCAGGGTGTATACCCAATTTGTGGACAGGCTAGAGAAGTTCGTAACGCAGAAGGGGAAATGGAAGCATCACGCGGTGAAAACGCTGGCGAAACTAACACTGAAGTACATGCATGAACTCTTCACCTTCATACTCGTTCCCGGAGTTGATCCTACGAACAATCTCGCTGAGCGTGCTTTAAGACCAGGCGTGCGGCAAAGGAAGATATGGGGATGCTTCAGAACCAAAAAGGGTGCTAAAAACAGGGACATCATGATGAGTGTTATGGGAACGATGAAAATCCAGAAAAAAGACTTCT
>DYFG01000056.1:6778-9698 GCA_020725315.1 Nitrosotalea sp. | reverse complement strand
CCGTCATGGAAATACCGGCATCGCAGACTGAATGTCCATACTTGTCTAAAACAACGATGATGAACTCCGCTCTTTCGCCGGGTTTATAAATGCTCTTTCTGGTGTTTAACGAGACTAAGCCCCACGGGAATTCTTTTTCTTCGATAAAAACCTGCTCCTCTTTTACTAACTCCACGCTCAATTTATACAAACCTGCCCGGAACGCTCTTTCCTTTGGTATTTTGATGGAGAATTTGCCTTCGCTCATCTTCTCTATTTCCGGCTCAATATCGGTGAGTTTACCAGAACAGTCGTAAACAAAGGTTTCAATTGTTTCGTTCGCAGTCCTCCATCTTTTAAATGCTTTTTTGGATTCACCAGGAGCAGCAATATCTGACTCGCTTACGTTTATACTGGAAGCTTTTTCCTGCGAAGCAAAACCTTTCTTTTCTTTAATGTATTCAAACGTAAAAGCTGGTTCTTCATCCAATGAAAAAGAATCTTTCTTCGCACTCAATTTTGGCGTTATACACGACAATTCGGTAACATCAGGTAGGGTAACATTGGTTATATTCTCTGTTGTAACCTTAACATCAACGTTGAATTGAACCTCTGCCTTCGCACTATTACCAGCAGTATCGATGGCATAAACAACTAAATGATTTACACCAACAGGTGCATTGAACGTGATGTTACCTATTATTGTAACATTACCTGCTCCGTTAAGCGAATAGCCTACCCACTCGGTTGGTTCGTCAATCGTATAATTCAAATTTATAGCGGTTGCATTATACGTGGTGCTTTCTGGCGACTGTATCGTAATTATCGGTGCAGTCATGTCCGTAATGTTTTCCGGTTCTGGTTGCGTTTCATTAAGGTCAGTTACGTTTTGAGTAGCGCCAAACGTAATTAAGGGTGCGATAAGCAAAGCTACAAACATGATGCATGCAAACCTTCTTCTGATGTTCCGTTTAGTATTTTGTGTATTTTTTAGGTTCATGCTTTCTTCATTTCTCTTCTAACAAGCTTTATTTCGCTGAACGCTAAATTTGATAAACTATTTAAATACCCATTTTTATTTTTATAGTTATTAACGACAGCAATGGTATCAAAAGAGGATAGATCTGTGGTGATTGCTGATAGAATCACTTCTCTACTGGAGATAATAGGTTGGGGATTGATAGGTGCTGTAATACTCTTTGTTTTATTCAGGGTATTGGGTGTAATCCATTCACCGGTAGAATTAACCCCTGATACACTGCTAACAACCGGTATCTTAGTATTGTTAATTGAGATGAGAGTAAAGTTGGGATTACTCTGGTCTGACTTCAAAAGACGTAAAGGGCTTTGATCGTACTCTTTAGAAGAGGGTTTCATCCTGGCTCTAACAGGTAACTCAGCTTTCCGCCGATTGATTAAAGAGAAGTTTGAACGGCTTGCACGATTGAAAAGAATCGTATCCAAAAGCGAGTTAAGTGAAGAGAAAGCACTGGAATTGTCAGATAAGATAAGCGAATCTTTGGCAAGGAGATATGAAGAGATGCTTAAGTGATAAACCATGATGCTCGTCGTTGATGCAAATGTTATCATATCCTGTCTTCTTGAGAAAGCCGCAACATTTGACATATTTTTGCTTAATAGCATGCTCAAGAAATTAGAGCTTGTTGCACCAGAGTTTTTAATGATAGAAGTCGGGGAGCATAAAGAGGAATTATTAAAGGAGACAAAATTACCAAAAGACGAATTTGATGAAGTAATGGAATTTTTGGTATAATTCCACATTTCTCTGCTTTTTCTCATCTCATCTTTTCTCCATTTGAGCTTCATCTTCCTTCTCCACTTTTATAACCACAAGATTACATACACTGATTTTCACAGTACTTTTTTACCTTCGGTAAGAACCTTGACTAAAAACATTCTCTTTTTTCTTTTAGCAGAGGTTTTCTTTTTGTTTTCTTGGTGAAGAAGAAAAAGTGTTGTGTCTATCTTGTGGAATCTCGTGGTTTTTACAAATGCTCTTTATGCTCCCATTATTTCTTCTTCCTTCTGAGCAGTAGCACCAGTAGTATAAGAACGATTGCGAGCAAAGCGATGGATATGATGTTTGCCTCTATTGCCTTTATGACCGGGGTCAATGGATTTGGCTTGCCTAATACTTTTACGGATACCGGTATCAGCAACCCGGTATAGACAGCAGATCCGCCCGCAGCCACTACCGATGCATCTGCATCTTCAAATATGACATACGTCCTTCTCTCACCTGAATGCCCTTCCATGCCTGCACTTTCTGAAGTTGCACCATATAATAATCCCGGTTCTGCATCCTTTGGTATGCTTATCCGCACCGTAAACTCCTTCACTTCCCCGAGTTTAAGCGTGTAATCTGACTAAAAATTTAGCCCTGGTTTTCAACCGTTCCCTTTCTCTTTTATTACTGCTGTATAAGTTCGTTAGAGGCGTATAAAAGTTTTTCGCAACAACTTTTGATATACACTAAGTTAACAGATGTTAAACATGAAATAAACAAGTGTAAACAAACTTCTGCTAGCTCGAGATTGCATAGAGGTTATTTCATAGCATAGCTCGCCTTTACGATGAAACTATTTTTGTAGCGATTCTATCCAGTATCTCTGTGTTCCTCTTCAACAGTTCAGTGTTCCTGTCTGAGGTCTCTCTTACTTTATTCAGCAGTTCAATGCTCCTATCCGAGGTCTCTCTCTGCTTACTCAGGACGTCCTTTATCCCAGCTAAAATCTCTTGTGTTCTCTTCTCCTCTTCTACGATTAATCTTCTCGTAGCTCTTCCATTATATACGGAGAATAAACCAACGATCAAAGCAAAGATCGTTGCTCCTCCGATAACATATTGCCACATTTTTATCCTTCCTCTTTAATTTATATCGTTAGTATTTAACTATATCTTCAATCTCTGGTATTGTAAG
>DYFG01000056.1:0-6678 GCA_020725315.1 Nitrosotalea sp. | reverse complement strand
GAAGGATGGACGATGGATGGACGTTCACATTCACATGTCAGGAAATACCCGCACCATGCGAGAGATATTGGAAAGGCAGGGATACCACTTCGTAGGGACGCACAAGCACAGTGCCGTGAAAACGTGTCTGTGGTTACGGAAATCGCTGAGAGGAGAGGGGAATTGTTACAAGGGTAAATTTTACGGCATTAATGCGCACCGGTGCATCCAGATGACGCCTTCGATCTTCTGCAACCAGCGATGTGTTCATTGCTGGCGTCCTCTTGAGGCGTTCAACATAGCGGCAGAAGAGGAGCCCGTTGTTTGGGATGCTCCTGAAGCGTTGGTAGAAGCGTGCCTGAAAGAGCAAAAGAGGCTTATCTCAGGGTTTAAAGGCGCTGAAAAAACCAGCATGGATGTATTCACCGAGGCTGAGGTTCCAGAACATGCCGCTATTTCACTCATAGGCGAGCCTACACTCTATCCTTATTTAAAAGAACTCGTGCAGGAGTTCCATTCGCGCGGCATGACCACCTTCGTAGTGACCAACGGCTCGAATCCAGATGTGATCCGAGAAATTCGCCCTTATCAGTTGTATTTATCCCTGAATGCGCCCGACGAAGCCACTTACAAGAAAGTCTCACATGCTCAGTACTGGTCATGTCTAAAAGAATCGTTAGACGAGATGAGAAGGTTAAAATCGAGCACGAGAACCGCCATACGAATCACCTGTATCGAGGGATTCAATATGAAAAGTCCAGAAGGATACGCAGAGTTATTAGAGCAAGCAAATCCGGATTTCATCGAAGTAAAGGCGTACATGCACATCGGCTATTCAAGAAAACGGCTGATTAGAGATGCTATGCCCACGCATTCACGAGTAAAGGAATTTGCAACCGAAATTGCAGAACGTTTAGCAGCAACGTCTCACTATGAGATTATTGATGAATCAGAGATAAGCAGGGTGGTTCTTCTTGCGTCACCAAAAAATAGGCTAAAATTATTATAATAATGACCTGAAGAAGATTCGTAGATTTAGTTCTTTGACACTGTCATCTGACTTACGTCTCTGCCTTCGCCTTTGAAGCCCACTTCAATCTTCTGCTCTTCCTCCCCAGCTTTATCATATTGCGTTCGCACTTAGAACTACAGAAATAAAAAACGGTGCCATCTCGCTTTACCAGCATCTTCCCGGTTCCTTGCTCTATCGGTATATTACAAAAAGTACATTTCTTCTCCATCCGCTCTTCACCTCCTCGATAGTTTCCGCACTTCCCTCGCTGTCTCTGTGAGCAATAAAATATCCCCTGTTTTTATCGGACCGATACAATTCCGCGTGAGGATTCGCCCTTTATTTACTCCATCCAGTATCTTACACTTCACCTGGATGGATTCGCCATGCATCCCGGTTCTACCTACGATTTCTATTATCTCTGCAGGTGTCCCGCCCTCTTCGCTCATTTCCTGCTCTGCCCTTCACCTTACTTCCTTAGCTTCTTTAATTCCTCTACGATCTCTTTAATTGTTTCTTCCGCTTTTCCGGGGTCAACAATGGCAGCAGCGGCACAACCCTTGTTTATACCGCAAGCAGCTCCTAGATCTCTCTGACTTTTTACATACAGATAAGGAATACCTTTTTCTTCACAGAGCGGTGGAAGATGCATCGCTATCTCCTCCGGCGTGACGTCCTCACTTATCAGCACTAACTTTGCCATCCCTCTCTCGATGATCTTCGTGGTTTCGTTTGTCCCCTTCTTCACGGTGCCCGTTGTCCTCGCCAACTCCAGCGCCTCTAAAGACTTACTCTGCAACTCCTCCGGGACATCAAACTTGACATACACCGGCACCGACTTTCCCCTTGCCTTCCCTTCTGCTTCTTTTCCGCTCATCTTTCATCCCCCTACAATGTACTCTGCGTTCTTACTCTAATAGCAGATATTGCTTTAAGTTTATAGTCTTCAAGTATGGCAGGTTGCACACACTCTTCTGGTACACTGAGTGATATCTCCCTTGTCCTGCCATATCTGCCTTTGCTCACAATCACCGCATTCACCAACCCCAAAATGTCCAATTCCGCAACAAAATCAGTAACACGCCGCTGCGTCAACGCATCCATGCCCAAATGGGTACACAATCTCCGATACATGTTATAGACTTCGCCGCTGGAGAAGCGTCTTTTGTTCCTCTCTCTGCCTAAGAGGAGCACACTACTGAGCACAATCTTTGATTGGAGCGGCAGTGTTTTTACCACCTCAACCACCCTGTTCATTTCGAGCTTCTCAGATGCGAGCCTCACATGCTCCTCGCTCACCTTTTTGGATTTCAAACGCTCGGCAATTTCGCCCGATGCACGTAGGAGGTCAAGAGCACGCCTTGCATCTCCATGCTCTGAGGCTGCGAGAGCAGCGCAGAGCGGTATCACCGCACCATCAAGCGCTAACTCAGTAAACGCCATTTCCGCCCTCTCCTCCAGAATATCCTGCAACTGCGCAGCATTGTAAGGCGGAAATATTATTTCTTCCTCGCCTAACGAGGACTTTACCCTCGGGTCCAGGAACTCCGTGAAGTTAAGATCATTTGAAATCCCTATCAAGCTTACCCGTGCATTCTTGAGCTCGCCGTTAATCCTCGTGAGGTTATAGAGGGCTTCATCTCCTTTGCTTACTAACTTGTCCACCTCATCTAATATCACGATTACACACCGCTCTTCAGCATCTATACCGTTCTTAAACTCTGAATAGACCATATCAGTTGGCCACCCTATCATCGGGACACGCCTATTGAAGACCCGCGCGAGATAAGCAAAAAGCCGATACTGCGTATCAAATACCTCGCTGTTGATATACAGGAGAGAACAACTACTACCCCTCTTCCGTGCCATCTCCTCTAATTCATTGCTCACATATTTTACCGTGGAGGTCTTACCCGTTCCGGTCTTACCGTAGATCAATATATTGGAAGGTGTCTCCCCCTTTAACGCCGCGGATAGTATATCAGCCAAGCCTTTTATTTGTTCCTCCCGATGTGGGAGATTTTCAGGGACATAAGTAGGGCGAAGCACCTCTTTATTTGCGAATATCCCACCATCGCTTATCAGGTCTTCGAACAGATTTTCCATGTTATATCTTAGTTCTCCCCTACCCTAAGAAAAATATTTCGGTTTTAGAACTTAAGAATATCCTTATATACCACATGATATAACAGTTGCGGATAAGTTTCGGGTGGACTCACCGCGAGAATATATGGACGATAGCGGTTCCTCCCGTTCCGCCTATATTATGCGTCAGTCCGACTTCTGCATTGGGAACCTGCCTTTTACCCGCTTCGCCTCTCAGTTGCTGTGCTATCTCGACTACCTGCCTTACGCCCGTTGCGCCAAGCGGATGCCCACACGCTTTTAATCCACCAGAAGGGTTTATTGGTATACGACCGCCTATTTCTGTCTCCCCTTCTTCGGTAGCAATCCCTCCTTCGCCTTTCTTAAAAAATTTTAAGTCCTCGATCGCTATTATTTCTGCGATCGTATAGGAATCGTGCACCTCGGCGAGGTCTATATGCGAGGGATCTAAAGACACCATCTGGTAAGCCTTCTTTACCGCAAACACCGTTGCATCCATCGTTGTTATGTCACGTCTATCGTGAAGCGAGATGGTATCACTCGCCTGTGCGGATGCCTTTACGTAGACCGGAGAATCGGTATATCTTCTCGCTTTCTCAGCGGCACAGAGAACAGCCGCAGCTGCTCCATCCGCGATGCTTGAGCAATCCAGCATATGAAGAGGATCAGCAACGAGCGGGGACGAAAGCACATTCTCTAAGGTCAGTTTACTTTGGTATTGTGCATATGGATTGTGAACTGCATTGGCATGGTTCTTTACCGCCACCTTTGCCATTTGTTCACTTGTAGTGTGATATCGCTCCATATGTATCCTCGCCATCTGCGCAAACAAAGAAGGAAGAGTCGCACCGTAAATCGCTTCCCATTTTCTATCAACAGAGGAAGCAAGCAGATCATCTGCGGTATCTGGTTCAACATCGGTCATCTTCTCTACCCCCGCTGCGATCACGATGTTGTACCATCCGGAAGCCACTGAAAGAACCGCTAAATGTGATGCAAGCGCACCGGAAGCGCACGCGGCTTCCACTCTCGTTGCCGGAATGTGAAATCCGGCTAATCCCGCATAATCGGCTATGAGCGCACCAACGTGCTCCTGCTCGACAAATCTGCCTGCTGACATGTTCCCCCCATAGAGCGCCTCTATCTCCTCGCCACCTATCCCTGCATCCTCTATCGCCTTTAATCCGGCTTCTACTGCGATGTCCCTGAAAGACTTCTCCCAGAGTTCTCCAAATTTCGTAATCCCTACCCCTATTATCGCTACCTCTCTCATCACTTCTACATTCGTATTTTCCTTTGATGTTTTGCATACGTAGCGTAGTCCAGATATTTTTTTGAAAGAAGGAACTCCCCGACCTTTGGTGCTTTTTCCCGCACCTCATCGATAAGGTCGGTAACACGAAATGCAAATGCATCTGACCCTGCACCCGAGCCGAAGGAGGTCACCAAAATTCGCTGCGAAGGAGCTGCCTGGTCAAGGGTTGCCGCGAGTCCTATCAGCGATGATGCTGAATACGTGTTTCCGAAGTGCGTGACCATCAGACCGGGTTCTAGTTGTGCCGTGGTGAAGCCGAGGGTCTTCGCAGCCTTGAGCGGGAATTTCCCATTAGGTTGATGAAAAACGGCAAAATCGAAATCGGTTGGTTGCAAACCAGCTCTTTCCATCAATGCTTCGGTCGCTGCGATGGTATGTCGGAAATAAGCGGGTTCGCCGGTAAAACGACCGCTGTGCGCGGGGTATTTCTGCAGGTCTCTGCGCCAGAAGTCCGGTGTATCGGACGTAAAAGACGCATACTCCTCTATCTCGGCGACGATCTTGTCTTGCCCGATGACAAAAGCTGCACCACCAGCCCCTGCTGAGTATTCTAACGCATCGCCAGGGCTTGATTGTGAAACATCCGCACCTACCGCAAGCCCATATTTTATTTTATTGAGCGCAACAAGCCCCATACACGTTTGTATCGCTGCAGTCCCTGCTTTACAGGCGAACTCGAAGTCCGCAGCGGTGATCAAATGCGAAGCACCCATCGCTGCCGCAACAATGGTTGCAGTAGGCTTTACGGCGTAAGGGTGACTTTCCGAGCCTACGTATACAGCGCCGATAGCTTTTGGATCGAGATTAGCTCGAAGGATAGCAGCACGAGCGGCCTCTACCGCCATGGTCGCGGTATCTTCATCCAGGTCAGGTACGGATTTCTCCTCCACAAGGAGCCCTGATTTGATATTCGCAGGGTTTTCACCCCACTGTTTCGCTATCTCTTCTACCTTTATTCTATACAAGGGCACATACACGCCATACGAGGCTATCCCTATCATAAGAAATAGATTTAAGGGAGCAGGTTATAAAAGTTACTTTTGAGATGAAGAGTCAGCTAAAAGGATATTTGGAGAAGAAATTTGGAACTCCTGTGCGAATAGTAAGTGTACAGGAGTTGGGGTTGGGGCGGGAGTCAAAGAAGGTAGAAGAGCATGAGATAAAGGGGTTTGGGTATGGCAAACCTTACTTCGTGGAGTTTGAAACGGAGGATGGCGAATTAAAGGAAGTGGTCATCTCCACGATGAAGGGAGATGGATTTGGGCATGAGCATCTCTCGGACCGTGCACACATCGTGCTCTGGCAGCATCAAGCGTTCAATACGCTGCCGAAGCACGTGCGATCGCTCGATGTCGGTTACTTTACGAAGAATGAACGGATGGAATCGGTGAGTGATGCAGAGGAATATTTCATTGTCTGCGATAAGGTGGAGGGTGAAGAATACGTTACTGATTTGAATAGGCTAAAAGAAGGCGGAAGAGTAAGTGAAGAAGATAAGGAGAGGGTATCTGCGCTGGCTTCGTATTTGGCGGATATACATGCGGTTAAGAAGGACGATCCGACACTATACGTGCGACGGATAAGGGAGTTAGTAGGGCATAGTGAATGCATATTCGGCCTTACGGACAGTTATCCGCCTGGAAGTGGGCTCATAACGAGCGAAGAGCTGAAGGATATAGAGAAGAAGAGCATCGACTGGCGGTGGAAATTGAAAGCGCGCACAAAGAGGTTGTGTATGGTTCACGGCGATTTCCACCCCTGGAACGTTATCTTCCGTAAAGGAACGGATTTTACCGTGCTTGATCGAAGTCGAGGCGAATGGGGCGAAGCTGCGGATGATGTCTCCTCGATGACGATCAATTATCTCTTCTTCGGGCTGCTCAAGACGGATGGCAAGGAGCTTGATACTGATTTCAAGAAGTTGTATGATCTGTTCTTTGAGGTGTATCTCAAGAAGACGAATGATTACGAGTTATTAGAGGTAATACAGCCATTTTTTGCGTTTCGAGGGCTTGTTATTGCCTCTCCGATATGGTATCCACATATCTCACTGGGTACACGGAGGAAGTTGTTTAACTTCATAAAGAACGTGCTTGAAGCGGAAAAATTTGATTATAAAAATGCAGAAGAATATTTAGAAGGATGAAGGCTCTTCTTGGAACGCATTTCTTATCGACACGTTAATGTCTGCACCTACAGGAACTCGTACTCGTCTACCAACATGGATATATAGTTGGGCAGGTACGAGCGGATCTCCCCGGACAAT
>DYFG01000055.1 GCA_020725315.1 Nitrosotalea sp. | reverse complement strand
ATTACGAACACGGTGCGAGCAGTGACATCGCACACGAACAAGATATCCTCATTCTCGGCTTCCCTGGAGCCGGGATCTATTATCTACGGAGATCCTGAATTCGATGATAGGGCAAATTACCGCGATGCTGAAGAGCGAAAGCTGGACATCCTGATAAAGCCGAAGGGTGTAGAAGCTCGAGGTACGCTAAGAAGCGCGTATATGGAGAAATACACCATGAATATAAACAATACCCAACGGTGTCCTTTATTTTGTGAAAATGCACCTTTCTTATTTCATCAATAGCTCTGTTTTTTGTTCTCGTCCTCTCTTTTTTGGATGGTCTCGAAGTGGGGGGAAGATTTATATAAAGTATGTTTCCCATCAAGATGGTAATAACAAATATCCTGTTTTTACCATAAGGGCTCCTCAGATTTTTTTTCTCACAATACTCTTTATTTCTTCACATCTTTAGTTCACTTCAAATACTTTCTAAAAATGCTCACTGCAATGCAAGAAGGTGCTTTACTCTGAATGTATCATCTCCGCCATCTCCTCCAATGCATCCACTATCCTTGGACCTGGCCGACAGATAATATCTGCATCTATCACATATACCCTATTATTCCTAACCGCATCAACACCACTTAGTCTTTGCTCACCAATTATATATTCATATGTAAAGTTTGTTTCAGCAAAACCCATCCCTGTCCCTGAAGGAGTAATTATAACTTCAGGATTTATCTTTATCACCTCTTCCAAAGAGATTGCCTTGTATCTCTTGACCGGGGCAACATTAACCCCTCCACTCTTTTCTATTAGCTCATTCTCAAATGTCTCCTTACCTGCTATCCAGATCGGATCGTGCCAGATAATATGAAGGACAGTGGGCTTTTCTTCTAAATTTAATCCTTTTATCCTCTCTTCCATTGCTTTTATCCTTTGAGTCATATCCGCAACTAAGACTGAAGCATTCTCATTTTGTCCGGTAATTTCTCCAACCAATCTAATATCATAAAGTATCTCCTCTATATTCTTCGGAAATAAGCCGGCAACACTGAGGTTAAACTTTTTTAAAGCATCTATAGCTCCTATCGGTAGACCGTGAGCGGCTAAAACGAGGTCAGGCTTAAGAAAAACCACCTTTTCAATGTCAGGTGTGACATAGCCACCAACTTTATCCTTCTCTTTTGCCTCTTCCGGATAGGTACAATAATTTGTTACTCCTACCACTTTATCCCCCAAGCCGAGAGCGAAGAGTATCTCTGTATTAGAAGGTGCTAAAGAGATGATCCTCTCAGGCTTCTCTACCATCGTGATGCTACGCCCAAGATCATCAATGATTGTTACAGAGAAACCTTCTCCCGCCGTCTTGAACCGCCATGAATACCCGTTTATCTCTATTGTATATTGGGTCTCATACGCCAAGTTTGTGCTTGGAAGGAAAGTTAGTGTATTGCCGCACCAATAGAATGTGCCTTCCACAGTCGGCGTTATGGAGAAAGCTTCCTCTATTGAGGATTTATTTATCGCATCAGAGAAAGTAACACTTATCTTTGTGGCGATTGCGATGTTTGTAGCGGAATTTGGGGGTGATATGGTCGCTAATCTCTGTGAAGAATGGCTTATATCTATACCTATGTAGCCACAAAGAAGTGAGAGAGAAAGGGGGATAAAGAACAGGAGAAGTAATGCCAGCACTATTATCCTTTTCCTCGCACTTATCATGGTTTTTTACCCTTACAAAGTATTGCAAGTGCAGATGCTACCGCTAATAATCCAACGATGCCGGATAAAAATCCAAAACCAGCTACCTCGGTACTATTGGATGTAGAAGGTCTTCTCAATGCGGATGCATCAGCAGTAGGTGTTATTGGAAAGGGCTTACCGAGCAATGCCATGATAGCGCATACAGTCAGATAACCTGGGTTTGATTCTTTATTCTGACCGGTCTTCAAATATTCAAGAGCATCTCTTATCACCTTTGAATCAGGACTTTCTCCTGCTGCAATCAGCGCCTGTATCGCCGCCGCAGTGTCGTCGTAGTCGCTCTTCTCTCCGGTAACCCATGCGAAGCCACCATCCTCATTCTGCTGGTTTCTTAGCCACTCTACCGATTTTGATACATCCTCGCCTGCAGAGGAGAGAGCCAAAATTCCCCAGATTGTAGTGTATATAAAATCGCTGAACCTACCATCCTCCTTCAGATATTTCTCCTTTAGTTCTTTCACGAAGTTTATTCCAGCGAAATCTCTTGGATTCTCACCTACCGCAATTAAAGCGAGAATCATCCGCTCATAGTCTGTTGAACCCATTAAATTATTTGCATTCTCTCGCAAGTAGTCTATCGGAGAATGTCCGTCTTTCCTCCACTCGTGTGGGCATTCTCCAGCAGCCACCATTGCCATGATCGCCCATTGTGGATTGCTAACAGCACTTTCCTCACCGGGATTACTGAATCCTCCATCGTTATTTTGCAAAGTATGGAGATAATCCAAAGCATTCTGTATTTCGGCATCGTTCGGATTTAAGGGATAATGTCGATGGCCGGTTAGAGAGACCGATAGAGGAGTGCTTAACAGTAAAAATAAAAGCAAAGTAAGTCCTAATATCTTCTTTTTCTTCCCCATTTTCTCCTCAGAACTACAATAATCATGCCGGCAAGAACAATAACCGGTATGACAATCAATATCAGGAACATCGGAATTATGGTAACGGGTGCGGGCGCGTGTATTGGTATCGGTATAGGAGTTGGGCTCGGACCTGCAATCGCCTCTGGCATCGGTGTTTCAGTTTCTGCTCCTGCTTCGGTTGCCAGGTCTACTGTTTTTTCCTCGCCTGAAATTGCGAATAATGAAAAACTTTGCGTTTCGGATTCAAAGTAAAATGAAGTATTATCTTCTTCGATCTTTAAAGTTGGTAACACACTCCAGTTATTATTTATATCACTGTATTTGTTTAACGTGATTGTTGCTTCATCTATGTTCCGCTCGTTTATCCAAGTCTTGTTCACTTTGAATTCGATGGTTGCACTTGTTATGTCGGTATCTGTTAAATTGGAGGTGGTTATCTTGAAGTAGCAATAAGGTATTCCAGGAACGTTTGTTATATTTACAGGTTTTTCAATCGGTTGAATCACAATGCTTGCATTGCGAATGGTATTGTTGGCGTTAATACGGATCCGTGTGACATTCAACGTGTCAAACGTTACTGAAGCATTTTCACCCGCCTCGATGGGTTCAATCTCTTTCACCACTTCTACTACCTGAGTTGGTGCAAGGGTTGGTGTTGGCGAGATGCCACCGCCGCCACTAGGCCCTCCGCCAGAACTCACAATTTTTATCTTAAACACCCTCGAAGAAGTCAAAGGCGTTGTGTCCATGCTCTTTGCGAAGTACCATATAACTTCATCCCCTACATTTACCGGATATCCGTGCGCACCGACCATTGGTAACGAATGGACCCCAAGCTGTTTCTTTGATTTCGTAAGAGAATCTCCCGACTTCAGAGGATTTTTGCAACGCACCTAAGGCAGTCCACCAGTTTATCGTGTATGTTTTATTGGTGTTAAAAGCCGTTTTTGTAAAAGTTCCTGAAGGTAAAGTAACACTGCCACTCCACCAGTAGGAGATTCCTCCGTTGCCATCTCCACCGCCACCATCGCCTCCATCACCATCAGAAGATTGAGTTACGGTTATGTACTTGCGGGCACTCATCTCGTCATCCTTCATTGCAACGATCTTCAGTGTTCCTGTGATATCGGGCTTAAAGACCACTCGACCGGTTGCGTTCGTTTTGGCATATATCGGCGTTCCATCATCAATGCTGAACTGCAAAAATACGTTTTCTACAGGCATTCCGTTGCGCATTACTGTAACAAGGATTTGCTCTCCTTGGATTACTGAATCTGAGCCTGTCAGTATCTCTAGGTTGGCTGCGACCGCAGGAGAGGTTAATAATATAACCACGAGCAATAGGATTTTGATTTTGAGAAATATAGTGCGCATGCTTACCTCCTAGCTTACGGTCACATCCATAGGACCTTCTCGGTCCATTAGTACCTCAGGATAGTTAATCAGTCTATACACCGCAGCATAGAGTTTATATATCCCTTCACTTGCAGTAGATGGGACATGCACAAGCACTGGCATGTGAGTTACAGTCTCATTTACATTTAGATATACAGTCCCTATGCCAGCAAGAGAGCTTCCATCCAAATTAACCCCGCTCACCACGACTACATACCATCCATTGACTGCATCTGAACTTGTGGTGATATTCAGCCTCGCCGTAAAGCTGTGACCCTTTTTTGAAGATACACTCTCTATCGTAAAGAATGTGATATTTGCCACGGAATGTGAAAACGCATGTATGTATCCGTCATCGGCACCAATGAATAAGATTCCATCTGAAACTGCTGGTGAGGACATGATGTTGTAGTAGCTTCCGGTTGGTGGATTTAGACTATAAGACCATCTCAAAGTCCCGTCCGTTGCATTCAGCGCATATATTGTTCCATTTTGTGTATTCGTTCCAAAATATACCGTATCATTTGCAACTACCGGCGATGAATATATGGGACCGTTTACCGTGGTATTCCAGACTTCAGATCCATCATTAGCATTATAACAGTGTAATATGCTGGTACTAGAGCCAATATACACCTTTCCATCTGCAACCGCAGGAGAAGTATAATAGAATGTATCCCCTGTTGATAGGTTCCATAACTCGCTCCCATCAAAGTCAAATACATGCAGTGTTCCATTGTTCGAGGCATTGTTTGAAAATGTGGTTACAAATATCCTGTTTTCAAATGAAAACTCTTCCATCAGATATAATTGGAGAAGAGCCTACTAGTCCACCTATGTATGTGCTCCAGGATCTTTGATCAGTCATCGGTGCATCGCCACTCACGTTTCCAGTTCTTTGTACATCGTAATGAAACATCGGGTAACTTGCTGAAGCCACCATTATAAAAATCACACTCGCGAATAGCAATGCACTGAGGGTTGTACCACTAATAACAACAAAATACGATTTTACCATTCTTTTTCACCTTGTCTTTTAAATGTGATAGCCGTTCTTATAAATCTTTCATTTTTGATAATAATTATAATCCAAATAGGTAACAATTTGGGGCTATTCCCGTTTCAGATATGATGAGAAGTCTAAAAATAAGCCTTTACCGGGCAAAGGTCTCCTCTATTCTTTCCTTTACCGCCGTATCGAGGTATATGTGGCTGAACACCCCTCCGGAGCTCTTCCTCAGTTCCATGTTCTCTATCAAACGCTCGTATCTCCCACCCGCTATCCCGTTTGCAATGATTGCCGCACCCTCCGCAGCTTCCTTTACAGTACCTCCGGTTCTTTTCAGGGTTCTTATCTCTGCGTTGATTCCGAGCTCTCCGAGATGATCCTGTAATATGGATGTTACGTCCTGGACAAAGGCGTCTATCCTCGTGAACCGTCCGCTCAGTAATAGCTCTTTTGGCTTCCGTACGGATGAAAGCAGGAGATATGCGTCCTTGATTATCGATTCCAGCATGGCTGAATAGGCAAGCTTCACTGTGGGGTTTTGCTCAGAACCCCGTGCAAGGCCGATGAATTCCTCAATCGAAACTTTATGAGGGTCTATCAGAGAAACAGAGACCGCACCTCCTGTGAAGAACATCAACTTTGAAAAATCATGGATAGTGTTAGCCAGTGCGTATGCGAGCTCGCCATCCATTCCGCCCATGCCCATATATCCTAATCCGCCCGTAGTTCCGCCGACGCCGTCCACTATTTTACCCTTCACCACTCCCAACGCAGCAGTGTAGCCAAAGCCGATCTCAAGTATGATGAATGAGGTTCTTGAGTAATCGATATCGTATCTTTCTGCTTGATCCTTTATCCCTGAAACTGCGGTGAAGACCTTGTCTGCGGTTCCCATATCTATTCTGTTGACCTTTCGATGTTCAGGGACAGTAGGCAGGTGAATAACACCAGGAGAAAACCAGATATTGAGGCTTGACTTCTTCATGAGGAACATTAGCTCTCGTAGACCGACGATGTTAAGCCTCTTCTCAGCGTCTGCTTTCGTTATGAAGGTAGCAGCGTTGATCTTTGCGTCCGTGGCTTCAGAAGCTTTTACCATTGGAAGTCCATAACCGCTTGGACCGATTATTGCATCTATATCTCTGTCTATTTCACGTATGGCATCCAACACGATTTGAGGATCCTTTGTTACCTCAACACGTGGTATTGCAAGGTCTATAATTACCTCACCAGTTTCATCATCAAAACCAAAGATATCCATACTCCTGGTTCCCGGATCCACGCCGACTGCAGTTACCATTTTTTTATTGAAGCTCCTTGATTGTTTCCGGTAGTGTAAAATACGTCCCCCCCGCCCTGTTTCTCAAAGAATTGCTCAAGTTTCTCAACAAGCTTTCGTGCGATCTCTCCGTTGTTCATTATACCATAGAATGTCGGACCCCAGCAGGATTGGCATGCACCGTATGCGCCGTTATTTAAGAGCAATTTTATCCCCATCTCAACGATTGGATGACAATACGTGTTCCCTTGGAACTCAGCCCAGAAATTACCAAGCCTGCTGTTGAATGCAGTTATGTATTTACCGAACGTCTTTATGTCGTGTTCTATGATGGAAGGCATGACTTGCATGAGCATTATCCTTGAGAGCCGATCTGACATCAGCTCCGGCATCGGCTTCAGGTTATTGAGTATCTCTTCCTCCTTTTCTTTTATCTTCAGTATCGCCGGTATCGGCTCGTGTGGTATGCAGATGACAAAGAGCCAGTCCTCTGGTATCGAATGTCTGAACAGGAGTGGCGGAACTGCCCTGCCTTTCTCCTTGATCCTGTATCCGCCATCGACGATGAAACCTCCGGTTTTGAAGGAGTATAACCCGAGGGCAACGATCTCTGATCTTCCGAGAGCGAGAGCCATCTCATCTATATCGATAGAGAGGTTGTAGAGTTCTGATATTGCAGTGCCTGTGGATAGTGCAAGTGCGGTCTGTGAGCCCATTCCAAGGTGCTTTGGGATGGTTTCCTTAACGTTAATCGCGATTCCGCCCTCGACATTGAATCTTTCCATGAATACGCTAACATATCTTTCTGCGTTTTCTTTCTCCTCTCCTGTGACCGTGACCCTGTCTGACCTGTAAGCTTCTATGACTGTTCGTGGATAGTCTATGGTGAAGCCTGCTGTGCCGTAGAGTCTTTCAAGGTCTCCGGTTAAGTCCATGTTTCCTGCGTGCAGGTGCGCAGGTGCAACAACGACTGCCCCAAGTCCACCACCAGAAGCCATTTCTTACCTATTACCCCCTTAACCAATCATCGTCCCTATTCCTCTATCGGTGAACAACTCAAGCAAGATGGAATGAGGTTCTCGTCCATCTATTATATGGGCGGTGATACCGGCTGAAGCAGCTTTTAAGCTCGCCTCTACTTTTGGTATCATTCCTCCACCAATAACCTTCTTCGCGATGAGCTCTTTGATCTCCGCAGGTGTTGCTTGGGATATTAAGGTAGTAGGGTCAGCGGGATTTCTCAGCACCCCTGGGACATCAGTGAGCAATATCAGCTTCTTTGCCTTTATCGCGTACGCTATCTCACCAGCTACCGAGTCGGCATTGACATTAAGGCTGTTTCCTGCATTATCTACTGCTATCGGCGATATAACAGGGATATAACCCTTCTCAGTCGTTATGTTTATTATTTCAGCGTTTATAGCTTCTATTTCGCCGACCCAGCCGAGATCAACTTCCCTTTCCGCACCTTCAATGCCAACCGTTCGCTTCTGCTTCTTCTTCGCTACTATTAAGGTGCCATCATTTCCTGATAAGCCAAGTCCCTTACCGCCATGTTTCCCGATAAGCGATACGATGCGCTCATTTACGCTCCCTACAAGCACCATCCGAGCGATTTCCATTGTTTCGTCGTCAGTTATGCGGAGACCACCGATAAATTCAGGTCTCTTACCCAACCGCTCCATTAGCCTCGTTATCTCAGGACCACCTCCGTGAACTACCACGGGACATATTCCGACATATCTGAGCAGCACGATATCCTGCGTGATCTTATCCATGATGCTCTCGTCCACCAACGCATGCCCACCTACCTTTATCACTACTTTCGAGCCGTAGAATTCACGAATGTACGGTAACGCCTCTATCAGGATCTCTTCTCTTCTCATTTCACATCGCTATTTTTAGAAGAAGCGATCTGGTTCTTTAAAGGTTTCACCACCTATGGTGATGAGTATCTCCTATATTCTATTCGCAACGGCATTTCCACGGGCGAGAAATCATTCCTCCCTTAACTTTGCCATAAACTTCTCGATGCCTCTCACCGCCACTTCTATACTCCTCTTACCCATCTGGTTCTCGTAAAAGTTGCGGTGGAGGCTATTTGCGATATGAAATAACTCCACCAGATCATCATCCTTTCTATCGCTGGATAGATTTTCTACAAATCCCCAAAGACCTCCATGTTTTTCTAACTTCTTTCCTTCTTTCGCTGCTACTGACTTCACCGCCAATGCAGCAGCACCCCACAGCTTTTCAGAAGCTTGAAGGAGGTCGCCTTTGTTTAAAAATTCTCTCCCCTCTCTAAAGTACTTATCGCTTAAAGATTGGTAATGTTCTACCAGCTCCTCTGGATCTAACTCTTCGTTTAAACTCTTACGTAGAAACTCAACCCCCAACTCCTCAGGTAAGTATCCTGTCTCCTCTGCCTTTTCCCTTAGTTTCATCCCAAGCTTTTGTGGCAAGGTGATAGAAACAGTTTCCATAATTACGACCTCTGTATGATAAATTGTTGTCATAGCATATAAATTCATGACCATAGTCTTATTGCAGGGATCCACTCATTGTATTTCTTTCCGTTGGCGTCTATGAACTCTGTGCAGGTTATGAATCCAGCGGGTGTTGAGAGATTATTGGTATGGTGAATCTGTGGATAAGAGCCTGTGTGGATGGTATAGTTGTATGTTTTTCCTGAGAATAGTGTGAAGGTTTTATTGAAGGAGATGTTGTGCCAGTCGTCAACGTATCCGTTCCAATGACCTTCTGCTAACGTTCCTGATTCGTTGTAAATTCTTACGAATTCGCTATGTCCTCCTGTCCCAGAGCAGGGATAAGTGTACATTTTATTTACCGTAAATTACAGGATTGTTCACATCTGCAGTTCCCCACTGCATTATCTTTGATGCAGGCTCATCATTCTTGAAGTAAGCAACGATCCAGCCGCTTGTGTCTGCATACACCATTACGTTTATGTCCCCGCCCCAGTCTGAGATTGGGGTTTTCCCAATGATGTAATTGTCACCGACTTCTTCTACCTCCGTGAAAATAGTCTTTAGCTTTTTAAGGTCTATTGTTTGGCTTGTGTTTATGTATGCGCTTATACCCGCTTCGCCGTCTCGGAAAGCGCCTCCGCCTCCACCAGCGCCGTCTCCTCCACCGCCACCTGCTGCTCTCGCAGTCGAGATGAAAGAAGGTTGCCACAAGCGTGATAACGCAATTTCCTCCATCTTCGTCTACCCCTTTTTCCACATCTGTCACACTGTACCCATACATCGCCACGCTGCTTGCGATTAGCACTAAGCCGGTTAAAACCGCCAATACCTTCACTCCAAATCAAAATTTATTACCCATTTTTTATTGATGCGTGACCATTAATTAATCTCTCCACATGACTTCCACCTCATCAGGTCTATAATTTGGCTTAACTCGAGATCTCTCTAGTGGTGTGGTGACGC
>DYFG01000054.1:5695-9795 GCA_020725315.1 Nitrosotalea sp. | reverse complement strand
AAACGTTGCAACCACCCGTTCTGCGGAGAAAAAAGATTTCCGCTTTTTCACAGAATTTCTAAACTCTAAATCCGAAATCCTAAACATGTGGGGCTCTGCCCCACGACCCCGCATAACGGGGCTCTGCCCCGTTGACCCCGAAAACCCTGTAAGGGTTTACCCTGTAAGGGCTTAATTTGGTGCTTAGGATTTGGAATTTTTGAGGTTAAAACCGGAAAAGAATTTTGTCCGGGATTTTCACGATTGAAACAATTGATGTGAAGATACCTTCGGGACCTGCCCGGTATACTTTCTCCAATGTCCTCCCTAATACGTCATCGTTGAAGTCCTCTGCTTTCAGTCCCTCCCCTATCAATATCTCCACTGGCTTCGTCGTCATGAACTCCGGGAAGAGATACAGGGGTCTGTCAACGAATCCCGGAGCATTCAGCAGCATGGCACCGACAGCCTCACCGCAGGTCACCTTCTGGCGGGGATCCACGCCCACAATCCTGTCAATCTTTTCAGCCAAGCCTATTTCCTTGCATACCGTGGCTACTGTGCCGAGGTGGTCCAGGTTTTTACTGCTATACTCGGCTGGGTTCATCGAGTCCACCTGCGTAGTTGGTATAATTGGAGACATAACACTCGATAGGAAATACTACCCACTTAAAAATTACGCATCCCCGCGTTGTTTCCCATAAATTCAAATTTAGAGATAATCAATATCAACATCTGCAGAATATGGGTTAAAGTAAATGAGAAAATATTTCAATGTTCAAAGTTCCAGAGACGCATCCTCGATATAAGTCGTTAATGAACCGTGAAAGGCTCGTTGCGGGCATAGAGGCCGGGATAACAAGCAAGCAGGGCTTAATCGCACATGGCAGGGGTGAAGCTTTTGATTATCTGATTGGTGAAAGGACGCTACCGGCTGCGATGAAAGCGACAGAAGCCGCTGCCGCTCTGGTGCTCGCCGCGAAGAAGCCGGTGATTTCAGTGAATGGCAATGTCGCCGCGTTAGTCCCCGAAAAGGTGATAGAGCTGGGCAAACTGCTAAACGCACCGATAGAGGTGAACATCTTTTATTGGACAGAAGAGCGGGTGGGGAAGATAAAGGCGCATTTGGAGCAGCATGGTGCTGCTCACGTGCTTGGTGGTAAAGCAGATGCGAGAATACCGGGAATAGAGCATGCACGTGCACGGGTTGAGAGAGAAGGGATATATAGTGCTGATGTGGTTCTTGTGCCTTTAGAAGATGGGGATAGATGCGAAGCACTGATCAAGATGGGGAAGAAGGTGATAGCCATTGATTTGAATCCGTTATCGCGTACTTCGAAGCATGCGACTGTAAGCATCGTGGATGATCTAGAAAGGGCGATGGCGAACCTTATTTCGGTGATTAAAGAGAAGAAGAAAGGCAATGAAAAAGGAATGTTCGTGGAGGATTTTGATAATCAAGAGAATTTAGAGGCGGTTATTAAAGAGATGGTGAAGCGATTAGAGGAGGATGAATTGGGGGTGATGAATAAACAATGGGTGCAGCAAATGAGGAGGAAAGGGAAAGCGGAATGGAAGCGTCACTAGAGGCCGTGGAAGCGAGGATGGCAAAGGTAAAGCACAGGATAATGGTGATGAGTGGAAAGGGAGGGGTAGGGAAGACAACGGTAGCAGCGAATCTCGCTTTTGCTCTCGGTATGAGCGGTTTAGATGTAGGGTTGATGGATGCGGATATACATGGACCGAATGTGCCGAAGATATTGGGGATCGAGGAGAAGCGGCCAGCGGTACTAGAAGGAAAAATCTATCCAGTTGAGGTTATACCGCGGCTGAAAGCGATTTCGATAGGATTTTTACTTCCGAGCAAGGACGCTTCGATTATCTGGCGGGGACCATTGAAGATGAATGCGATACGACAATTTCTTACCGGTGTGGAGTGGGGTGAGCTGGATTATATGGTTATTGATCTCCCGCCAGGGACGGGTGACGAGCCACTCAGTGTTGTGCAACTGATGAAAAAGGTAGATGGTGCAATCATTGTCACAACGCCGCAGGAGTTAGCAGTACTGAGTGCGAGAAAGGCGGTAAACTTCTCGAGGGTGCTACAAGTACCAGTTATCGGCATAATAGAGAACATGAGTGGATTTGTGTGTCCTCACTGTGGGAACGAGGTAAACATTTTCAAGTACGGAGGAGGGGAGCGAGCGGCGCTAGAATTAGGTGTGCCCTTCCTCGGCAGGGTGCCGTTCGACCCGCAGATGGTGGAAGCTGCTGATAGCGGGACGCCCTTTGTCCTGCAGAAGGGCTCGAGAGTAACTGAGGCATTTGAGCAGATCATCGAGAATGTGTGGGCATTTGTGGAAGGTAAGGAAGTGAAAGATTAACACTTATACCTTAAATGGATTTGAAAGAAGCTGGTATAGGAGATGGCATATCGGAAATAATCGTCACCACGAAATCGGCTTCTGGAATGCCGAATGCAGCTCCTATTGGGATAATAACTGAGATTAACGAAGAAGGGGAAAGAAAACACTTCGTGAAGCTCTACAAAGGTTCACAAACGCTTGCTAACGTGCTGGAAACCACCATGTTAGCGGCGAATGTGACTGATGACGCGGTCATATTTGTGAAAACCGTCTTTGAGCATCTGAGTGAAGTGCATTTCGCTGATTTTGCCAGCATGCCCGTCTTAACGGAAGCGAACGCATGGATCGTATTCAAGAGTGTGCTAATAGAAGAACGCAGCGACTATCTCCATTTTCAGGTGCTCCCTCGTGCAGTCAAGATAAACCGAAAAGAGGTAAAAGCGATAAACAGAGGATTAAACGCAGTAATCGAAGCTGCGATACTCGCAACAAGGTATGATGTAACCACAGATGCGCGCGAAAAGAAGGAGATGGGAAAGCTGATGGAACGGTATGCTGAAATCGTTAAGAAATGCGGAGGGCGGAGGGAGAAGGAGGCGATGGGGATTTTGATGGATAAGTTTCCGTTTATATCTAAAATTAACAAGAATTGACGGTGAAGAGATAAAAACAAAGGATTATCTGAAGGCGTTTGAGGAATTTGTTATCCAAAATGAAGATAAAAAACATCCCCCAAAATTTTTATTTCTGCTTTACTTCATGCTTTCTTCTTCGTGTAGAAGTAATACGCTACTGCTGCAACGGCAATAACCGCGATGATGATGCCGATAATCAAAGCCCATGGGATCTTCGGTGGCACGACGACTGGCGGTGTCGGCGTTGGCGTTACAACTGGTGGCGGCGTTGGCGTTGGTGTCGGTGGTGGCGTGATAGGTAGAGCTGCGAAGAGAGCGAATATCGTGAAGTGCGATACCTTTGTAGTTGCTGTATGCGCCACGGTATCTACGGTCGTATCAAGGTCAATCCATGCGGTGCCATCCCACATCCTGATCACAAGATCAGTTTCACTAAAGCCTGCTGGTATATCCGCCGGGTCGTATGCAATCACAAGGTCAATTGGTGGCTCAAATGTTGTTCCACTCGGACCGAACTCGTATGCAGTAATCGCACCAACCCTTTCTGCAGTTGTTGGGATATGCAGCATGGTGATCGAAGTTGCGAGTGGGTTACCTTCTGCATCTTTTATGATTGTGCCTTCCGGGATCCTCAATGTTGCTTTTTCAACAGTTAACGTTGTGGTCGATGTTACCGCACTCGTTACCGGGTCTACTGGGACATTCATTACAGGTGCAACTGGAGCTACACCACCGATTAAAGGCGCTGCAGCAACTATCCACACTTCTGGAGTAATTCTTTCCGCGACCCATGTCTTTGTTATATAGTCACCCTGCCCGGAGGAGACGATCAAAGCAAAGACACTACCCCCTTCCCTTGGTGCTTTAACGATGAAGTATCCGCTAACCTGAGCACCTCCACCGGGCAAAGAGCTGATATTGTGTGTGGAGGAAGTAATGAGTTCCCAGCCTTCCGGCATAGTAATGGACGAGATGATATTTGTTGCCTCAGTAGCTCTTTCAAGAGCAATGTTCCTGATGGTATATTCAAGACGGAGATAGCCCTCAGGGAGCACCTCAGTCGCATTCTGTGAAAGCAGAACCTCAAGAACCGGTTTATCTCTAACTGAGATAGGGGATA
>DYFG01000054.1:3518-5595 GCA_020725315.1 Nitrosotalea sp. | reverse complement strand
GCTATGCATAATACCACCGCATACAATACTATCTTCTTCATTTTTACTTTTGCATCACCCATTTTTCATCAATAAATTGGAATTGGAGCGCCCCAGATCTCCTCCATCTTTGTCTTATTCATCATCGAGAAGTGCCTCTCAACAATCTCGAAGTTGCCTTCGTTATCTGTTATATTCAACTTCACCACAAATACACCGAGATCGAAGTCACCTGTCTCTTCCGCTATTACACTGTAATTAATCATCCAGACACCTGTTCCTTTCTCGATGGGATAGGTTAGATTGGGTATTGTATATACTTCAGGTGCTGCTGGAGGTATTGGCGCTACCGGTGATGAGGAATCACCTGTGTATCCTGGCATTGCTGTGAAGCTATATTTGAAGATCACGATCAACCTGTCGAGAGATACATTACCTTCTGGTAGTGGCAAGCCTGAAAATAGTCTGGCATTTATGTATATCGTAACGTTCTCATCCAGTCCGAATGGCTCCCACCACATCGGCTTCAATGTGGTAAGATTTGCATAGTAATAATCATCGCTGTAAGTTACCACTGGCACTGCAAATGGCCATCCATATATATAGCCTAAAGGTATATACCGCTCTTCAAACCCGCCTTCTTCTGAATACAAATCTATCGGTTGCCATATCGTCCTGTTCCATCCCCACATAAAGTCCTTATCATCATCAAAGACACCTTCTGTTACTTCAAACCTCCCATTTGGATACTGGTCAAGGAGCATTATGTAGTATGTGATGTCCTCATCAATTGTTCCATTGTAGTTAAGGTCCACATTTATATCCTTCTCCGTAAATGTTCCAACATAATAAATATCGCCATCAGGTGCCCATTCATCAAATGGATATATGCCATAGGTTGCCGTAGAGTTGCCGAATATCACCTTCCCTCCCCATCTCGTTGCAAGACCCACGTATTCATCATCAAAGACTGCTATGTTCTCGCCAATCCTATACGTAGCGTTCCACGTTCCATTCGTTACAAACACACGGTCGAGGGTTGGACACCATCCCCAAAGCTTTTCTGGTTCCGTCTCGTTCACATCATTATAACAGTACACGTCATAATCCCTGTAAGAGAGCCTGGATGTCATAGCTTCCCATTCTTTCCGCTCTTCAGGCACTTTCCATTCTCCATTATCGAGATTGCCGTCTAATAATGTTTCTAGAGCATCTATTTTAACCGATGCATAAGGTGGATCAGCGGTTGAATTAAACGAAGTGAAGTTGCAAGTGGTGTTGATACCACGTATCGTGAGGTTGATTGAATTGTTTGCTATGAAAGAAGCAGTATCAGCAGAAGGAGAAGTATGATACGAGCCATTTGTGGCGTTGTAATAATATTCGTTCTCTATATTAAATGGATAGCCAATCTCAAAAATGCCCTCGGCAACCAGCCGTGCGGATACATTACCCATTGGCAGTAATTCAACGCCGTAGAGAACACTGAGCCCGCTATTATTTGCTATTTTATGTGTTGTTATACTTCCTACCTCCCCTACCTCCGCATCCACTATAAACTTCCTTATCTCCAGGCCCGGCATCCTCCATTTCTCTTCCACTTTCTTCTCTCTCTCGTTAAACTTCACCTTATAACTCACCAGATATTGACCTGTTGGAATATTCGTTGTATCTACCGGAACCATCGCAAGACCATACTCATTTGTCAGGTTGTAAGCATTAATTGTCACATCTCTTCCCGGCTCCCACCACGTGAATTTATCTATGGTGACATTGGCATTTCCTATGCCTACCGTGGTCCCGGGCTCCTGCACCAGGAACGGAATCCTTATGATTTTCCCTTTCTCAAAAGTTCCGAGCCAAGCCCCTTCCCAAGCTTTACGGTAACTCGTGAACTCCACCTCATAGTATCCGCTTTCTCTTTTCATATTAACAAAGTATATAGGTGGACCGCCGAATGTTACGGGCTCGTAGGCAGTCGCATTTATTCCGTGTGCTGTGAAGTTCGTCCGGTTAGAAACGAACACAGTGTCGTAGATGCCGGAAGAGGCATTATCAGCAAGTAATATGTGGTATCTTTCATGAAGATAAGTCCCAT
>DYFG01000054.1:0-3418 GCA_020725315.1 Nitrosotalea sp. | reverse complement strand
TCTCCTTGTTCCATTCAGGTCAATCATTGCATAAAAGAATTCTCTTGGCTGTTGCTCAATCTCCAAATTCCACCATTCTTTTGTGAAGTTATCACGCATAACTTTGCCAACCCTCGGGTCAGTAGCAAGAGAATAGTTGAGCCCTGGGTATTTTGGGTCATCGGGGTCGACAAATAGTGGATTATCAGCAAGCTTGAAAGAAACATTGTTTGTGAATACTCTCCAGTCAGGAATCCATACTCGGAATAGTTCGGGCAACCCTACACTCGCTACCTCCACACGTAACCAGAAGTGAGTTGTTACCTCTCCTCTGGTGTCATTCACCGCTCTTATCACCAGGTCATATTCACCCTCGTCCCAGCTTGTAAGATTTAAAGTTATATTTACCGCATATGGATATCCTGGATCCGGTGCTGCACTCACATTCAACTCCTCCTGCGTCTTATATCTCGTGTATCCAAACATCCCCATCTTCATTACTGATGTCATATTCGTCTTCGTTTCGCTTAGCTTGATCTCATCTCCCCACCACCAGTCACCCGCATGAACGATTAAATGAGCGGTGGAATTTACGCCAAATTCATATTTCCATTCAGGCTGCGTTATCCATACAACAAAAGGCTCACACCATACCCATGCACTCGTCTCCTCCTTCATCAGCCCTGAAGTAGCTTCGAATATGAACTCGTAAGAGCCTGCTTTCTCTGTGGCTCTGCCTGTATAGTTCACTCTCGCAGGAGTGGAAATATTTGTCTCTATACCAACGCTTTTCCCAGTATACCCCGTTTCGTTTTCCAAGTAATGAGGACCGGGTATCTCTATCGGCGGCTTATCCCAGTCAGCTCTATATATTATCTTTCTTATACTCACGTCTGCACTTAACATGCTTGTCATATTCGTTGCATTAACCGCTTGCAGGACAAATGTTATGTTCTCTCCCCCTCTTACCATCCATTGCTCTGAATAAGCCCAGAACATGAAGTTCCGGACCTCAAACCAGCCATATCCATAGTCGTAAATATAGTTACCAAAGTTATCAGTCGCTGTAAGCTTTATACGAACATCATACCAGCCCGATTTCAAAGGAGCGGCAGGCATAAAGGATAAAATTGCAGTTCCATTAGCATCGGTTCTATTGCTTATGTTCGCATCAGTGCGGTCAAAACTTATTCTCTCACCGCTTTCTACATGCCTCACTCCATCTATACTAACGGTTTTATCCTCCTGTGGAGAGTATGCGGTGTCCCTTACCTCTACACGCAATCTTATCCAATCGTCTGCAGCAAATGCCCTATACATCCCCTCCACTGTCTCAGGCATACACCATATTATGTAGAGTCTGCTCTCGAAGAAAGCAGTTCCCATCCCTTCTGTTTTGTTGCCGTCGCTAAGCGTGAGGTTCGCCCAGAACTTCACCATATGGAAGCCAATTTCAGTTGCGTTATTATAAAATTTAAGACCTTTTCCATATGGCAAATCCACCACGCTCTGGTTCTGCATCTGATCCGTAACTATCTTCATGGTATCCAGATTAAAGACCTCGACAAGACCTGCGTCTGTTATGTTCGTCTCCATCGCCATTGTCTCTGGATTAAATCCCTGTATTAGCAATGTAACATTTTCTCCAGGCTTCACCCACGGCGTGAACCACCCCCAACCTGAACACGGGAAACCATATAAGAATATCGTCTGGACACCGATACTTGTAGTTGCTTCTTCTACTGTCCCGCTCAAATTGGCGGTAACGACAACATAGTAGATGCCTTCCTTAATCGGTGCGGTGAAATTTATAACACTTGCATTCGGTGCTCTCGACCTTATTTCACCTCGGAACCATTCCGGAACACCTTTGGCGAAAAAGTCATCCAGGTCCATAACATCCCACGCACCTGTAACCTCTACACCTTCTGAGCTTTTTATAACCATTGTGAAGTTATTTTTGTCATCCCCAGTCAACCCTTTTATATCCGCGGGCAGCCCTGTGCTGAGGTCTATTCCAGCAACGAGGATATATCCTTCCTCGTCGGGGTAAAATCCTTCTAGTTCCATAACTTTTACACTCAAAGGCTTTAGATAGAGACTGTAACTCCTTACCTCAAAACTCGAGAATGTCTGCAATACGCTAACACCGATGGTTATGAGGTATTCAACAGTATATGTGCCGGATAACTCCGGGACTGAAATTGCATAACTGAATAGCGATTTATCCTCATTAAACGATAATGGATAGCTCTTGGAGAAGCCGCCAGGTCCTTTTACATTTGCCATTACGCTCGCCATCGTGCCGTTAATAACAGTCCCGTTGGCATACCTTACGGTAGCCGCAAGGATAGCTTCATCACCGGAAGCAAATACCGTCTGAGGTGAGAATTCCGGTGATAAAACCGAACCTGAAATATCATACGGGTTAACACTGAAAGATGCACTACTAACAGAAACAGGTTCATCTACGAGGACGAGGGCAATAGCAATCCCGAAGATGCCACCCTCACCAGGTATGGCAATACTTACTGTTGTTAAACCATCACCACCAGTTGGAGGAGATGTAATGGAACTAACAACGGCACCGGTCCGGTTTGTTACATTTATAGTAAGCACCTTCCCGGATACAGGATAATTACTTTCGTTTAGCTAAAGTAAGGTCTACAGTGCCTTCGACACCGCTAAATACCGGAGCTACTGTCCCCCTAAGCACAATCTCACTGCTTCTGTTCACAAAGAGTATGGAATATGTATGAACACCTAATTTAACTCTCGAATTCTTCACCAAACCAGCTGTTGTTATACCCCCTACCTCAACCGAAACGACATCCTCCGGCGATACAGAGAAATTATATATTGTATCGTCAAAAGTTCCGTTACCATAGCCCGTTTCGTTCAAACCAACAGCATAAACAGTGCCGGTTGTAAACCATGATTCTACCCTTATCATCTCATCCCTGCTACAAACAACAATATCGAGGAGGGGTGTCTCTGCACCTGACGAAGAGGCATTGATATAGTGTCTCCCCCTCTCCGTGGCTACCAATGTCGCCGAGAACTTACCTTCAGCGTCGGTAGTCGCACTCGTAGAACTTACTAAAACTGGTTTGTGGCGAGGGGGTCCATAAAGGCGTATATCAACTCCAACTCCGGCTTTACCGCTTGAATCCTCTAAAACCTTCCCTGAAACCGTAATATTCGCCCCCGGAAGATAGTGGTATCTGTCGGTTCCAAACTCTTCTATCGTGACGACCGCCGCGGATGCCGCTGAGGTAAGGGCGACGAGTGCAAGCGCGCATAGCGCGAAGGTTAGTAGTCCCCAAATTTTCATAGTGACTTATTTTGTGGAAGGGTTATATAAAATTTTCGGTTTTATAGAGACCATCCAAAAATTAGCTTAATACGTCAGACAGCACCTTTTATCTCCCTCTCAATC
>DYFG01000270.1 GCA_020725315.1 Nitrosotalea sp. | reverse complement strand
GGCTTATCAGAGCCCGCTCTCGCAATACCAACAATTAGTGATTTCTTCAGCACTTCTCCTCCCTTCTTTTCCTCAACTGCCTCCAGCAGCCCTAACGCCTCGCTTATACGCATCGAAATATCAAGGTAGAGAAAGGTATGCAATCCACGCTCTTTATTCGCTCTTATCGTCTCGTATGGCACTTCTGATATAACTTCTTTGTAAGGTGGAGAGACTGTTGCGGATTTACCAAACTTATAGTTCTGAAGCCCGCATACCCCGGCAACCGCAGAGGAGATGGACGGCGCGTGTATGATTCTCGTCTCTATTCCCATATCCATCGCTCTGAGCCGCAGATCAACATGCGTGGTGGCAATCATCGCGTCACCACCACAGAGTAAAACCACGTTTTGGTTCTTTGCAGGCGCTAACACTACTACTTCTGCACGTTCCTCGACGTCGTTGCGTTGTAATATAACAATCTTTCGACCATACACTTCCTCCATCTTTTCCACCGTTTTGCCTCCTAAAGGAGAGGTGTAAAATTCGGCATAAACCACATCCGCCGCTCTTATCGCCTCTAAACCCTTTAAGGTTATATCCTTCTCATCGTATAATCCGAGACCGACGAAAGTGAACATACACAACTTTTCTTTTTCAAAAAAGAAAAGTTTGTATTAGACCCGTATAAAAGATTTTATCCATTATACACGAACGACGAAGTCACCTCTGTTTATCACCTCTTGGTCGAGTATCGCGACCGACAGAACCACGAGCTGTGTTATCGTGTTATGACGCATGATTTGAGCCTGGATGCGCTTCCTAAGAGCTATCCACTGAATCCAAAGGTGGAAAAAGTGCAGTTCCGCGATAAGCATCTCATGCTGGTCGGCTGGATAAAGGCACTGGCATTCTGCCTAGACAGGAGATATCATAGTATGACCGCGGGCACGATTGTAAGAAAGTTCCTCAACAGACCTGCCACGATAAAAACGACTGCTGATGCTATAATTGTTAAGTTTGACTATTTTGGGGAACAGGATGCATTAAAGGATTATTGCGAGAAGATAAATCAGCTAAATCTGGA
>DYFG01000269.1 GCA_020725315.1 Nitrosotalea sp. | reverse complement strand
CCTTCGCCCAAATTCCTCGCTTCGCTCGGAACTTCAGATACGCTCGTGACGTTATCTGAGATTCTGTCTATAAATAATGGAGACAATCAAGTTTATGCAATCAAGGAGGGATTAAAATGGGAAAACATAAGATAAATGAAGAGATACCGAATGGAAAATGCAGTCTTTGCGGCGGAACCTATAGTAAGGCGGCGATGAGGAAACACCTGGAGTCGTGCATGAGGACAAAGAAATACTCCACCAGCGACAGCGCACGGAAAAGAAATACATTCCATATCGTAGTAGAAGGAGGTCACAACCCTGAGTACTGGATGCATCTCGAGGCTAACGCTGATGCAACACTTGAAGACCTCGACTCTTTTCTTAGAGATACATGGCTAGAATGCTGCGGGCACATGAGCGCGTTTACAATCCAGAAAAGAAGATACATAGCTGGTGCTGGGGTAGATTCAATGTGGATAGACTTAGGTTTTGCTCAGGGTGGTAAGAAAAACATGAATATTGCTTTGGAGAAAGTGCTCGCTCCGGGACTGAAATTCTATCACGAGTACGATTTTGGCACCACTACGGAGCTCGTATTGAAAGTCGTGTCAGAGCATGAGGGGGGACTCGAGCGCAAACCTATTCGAATTCTTGCGAGAAATGAACCTCCACAGATACTTTGTAATGTGTGTGGGAAAATTGCCACCCAAGTTTGCGCACAATGTATCTATGAGGGCAAGGGGTGGCTTTGCGATAAGTGTGGTCGGAAACATGAGTGCGGTGAAGATATGCTCTTGCCAGTGGTTAATTCTCCACGGGTTGGAATGTGTGGATATACAGGATAGGAACAGATGCGTGCCGAACGTCAGATGAGAAAATGGAAGAGAAGGAATTAATCGCCAGGAGATAGAAAATATCCCTGAGCCATATCTCATAGAGATACTGGATTTTATCCGATTTTTGAAGACTAAGGCTTTGGAACAAAAGATGGAACTCGCATTAGCAAGTGAAGTGTCTCTTAAAAAAGATTGGCTGAAACCTGAAGAGGATGAAGCCAGTATCTCCGAATACTCTTTTGGGATGCTAACAAAAGAA
>DYFG01000053.1 GCA_020725315.1 Nitrosotalea sp. | reverse complement strand
TAAATTAAATTTAAATTTCGTGATAATCTTATCAACATGTGCGGAATATGGGATAGAGCATGAGAATTGGATTTTTCATATGGGAATATCCGCCGAGGATTGTTGGTGGCTTGGGAACGTATGCAGAGAATATATGCCCTGAAATGGTGAAGCTGGGGCATGACGTCTCCGTATTTACCCTGAACGATGGGACGTTAAAGACAAGGGAGACGTTGAAAGGCATTGATGTTAACAGACCGATGCTTGTGGAAGGGGGCAGCATACTACCGCTCTGCATGACCGAAGACCTGAGAAGATGGGGTACCGGAATAAAAATCTTCAACGATGTGCTTATCTACAACATCCTCAGTGCGACTAAATTTGTTAACGAACTTGTAAGAAAAGAGGGATATACATTTGATATAATTTGCGCACATGACTGGCTGAGTGCGATGGCGGGGATAATGGCAAAGCGGGAGACGGGTCTACCCTTCGTCTTCCACATCCATTCAACCGAATGGGGTCGTGCACTCAATGGTGGCTCAGAGACGGTTATGCATATCGAAAAGACCTCAGGTGAGGTAGCTGATGGGATCATAACGGTAAGCTATCCGATGCAGGAAGACCTTATAAGGCACGGCTTCGACCCCGATAAAATAAAAGTCTGCTGGAATGGCATTAATGTGGAAAAATATAATCCAAACAAGCTCTCAAAAGAGGATAGTGCGGGCTTGAGGGGCAGATATGGGGTCAGTCCAGACGAGCGGATGATACTCTTTGTTGGACGATTGACCGCGGTAAAAGGTATCATGAACCTGGTAAAAGCGATGCCTATGGTCATCAGCAAGCATCCCGAGGCGAAGCTCGTTATCCTTGGAAAAGGCGAGTTAGAGCGAACTATTTCCGATCTCATCAACGTCTTGAAGATTGGGGATAGAGTGAAGACGAGGTTTGAGTTTGTACCAGAGACGGAGAGGATATTGCATTACGGTGCCTGCGATCTCTTTGTTGCTCCTTCTCTGTACGAGCCGTTTGGGATCATTGCCTTAGAGGCGATGGCGATGGAGAAGCCCATTGTGGTTGGTGCCCGAGGCACCAGTGGATTCAGGGATTTTGTTACCCCTTCAGGGCCTGACCAAACAGGCGTTCATGTTGATGGCAATAATTCTGCGGATCTAGCGTGGGGGATAAATTCGCTCCTTGAGGACACGGGGGGCGCGAAAGAGATGGGTAAAAAGGGCAGGAAACGAGTGGAACAGCATTTCACCTGGGATAAAATCGCCGCACGTACAATTGCGATATATGAGGATGTGATAAAGGGAGTTGGGAAATAAGGTATGAGGATTGGTTTTTTCGTGGGGGAATATCCGCCGCTGATAGTCAGTGGCTTGGGGACGTATGCAGAGAATATATGCCAAGCGATGAAGAAACTGGGGCACGATATTTCCGTGTTTACGATGAATGACGGAACATTGAAGACGAGAGAGACGGTAAAAGGCATTGATGTGAATAGACCACTGCTCGTGAATGGAAGCAGCATACTGCCCCAGTTGCTCACCAGGGAAGACCTGCTGATATCAGGCACGGGGATCAAATTCTTCAACGACGTGTTTGTCTACAACATCCTCAGCGCGACTAAATTTGTTAACCAGCTTATTAAAAAAGAGGGATTAGCGTTTGATATAATCTCCGCACACGACTGGCACAGTGCGATAGCCGGGATACTGATAAAGCAAGAGACCAATTTACCCTTTGTTTTCCATCTTCATTCAACCGAAGGGGTTCGATCACCACCTGGTGAAGGATCATCAGTTATTCGTCATATCGAAAAAGCTGCTGCTAAGGTCGCTGATCGTGTAATAACCGTATGTTATCCCAGACACGAGTATCTAGCAGCGCATGGATTTGATGCGACGAAGATAACCGTTTGTTGGAGTGCCGTCAATTTGGATAAATACGATCCAATTAGGGTTAAGCCTGAAGCGATCACGGTCTTGAGGAGCAGATACGGGATTAAACCTGAAGAGAAGATGCTGCTCTTCGTGGGAGGGCTGGCTCAGATCGGGGGCGTTATAAACCTGGTGAAAGCAATGCAATTGGTGACAAGTAGGCACCCGGAGGCAAAACTGGTTATTCTTGGAAGAGGTGAGTTCGAGCAAGACGTCTCCAATTTGATAACCGATTTGAGACTGGGAGATAGGATAAAGGCGAGGTTTGAGTCTGTGACAGAAGAAGAAAGGATAGTCCATTACGGCGCTTGTGACGCAGTTATTTGCCCTACGCTCCGCGAACCTTGTAGCATCATCTCGTTAGAGGCGATGGCGATGAAGAAACCGATTATACTTTGCTCTAAGGGCGTTTGTTACTCCTGTGACCATATAATCCCTTCTGGACGTGACCAAACGGGCATTCTCGCGGATGGCAGCAATTTCGCAGCCCTCGCATGGGAGATCTGCAGTTTGCTTAAAGATAGTGGAAGAGCGCGGGAGATGGGAAAAAGAGGAAGGAACCACGTTGAAAAGTATTTCACCTGGGATAAGATCGCAGAACGTACGATTGCACTCTATGAAGATGTGATAACGGGAGGGTGAGAATCAGAGGAAGATATAAGTACCTCCTTTTCAGAGCCCTCTTCTCTTTCTTCCATTCACCAGCTCATTACTACGGTCGAGTTCTTTTAAAGGGTAATCGAGGCTCTTTGCCTTTGCGATACCGATAACTGCCTAACCATAAATCCCCGGCGAAGCTGGAGATTGATTGTTGCTTCCTCAAATACGTTGTATGCCTGATTTTTCTCAGAATCTTATTTAACTCTCTCCTTTGCTCCTCCACTGAGATCTCCATCTTGCCTTCTCCTTTACCTTTAACCTCTTGACAGAGCTGCTCCAGGCTCTCGAATATATCCGTGAGCTCAACATCATCTACATAATAACTGACGAGTTCTCCCAGTTCATCATAGACATCTTTCAGTCTTTGCTTGTAGCTCAGAGGATGGTTCCCCGCTAAACATACTTCGCTCTCGCTTAACACTCGCTCAAGTCTATCAAGAGTCCAACCACTGGCTAAAAGACGTACCTCTGGATAGAATCGTTTCACATACTCGGGCTTCAGTGTCAATATGTTTCGAACGCTTACAATACCTACGAGCACGCCATTTTCAACCACGGGCAGCCTTTTTATACACTTGTTCGCGGCGAGTGCACTTGCATCATCTACCGAGGTGTCGGGCTCGATAATAACGAGCGGGGAAGACATTATCTCCTTTGCTTTTACCTCATCTGCCCGTTTATTCTTCAATAAAACTTTCAACGCGATGTCACGCTCGGTAATAATCCCCGTGGGTTTGCCTTCCGAGGTGATGACCACACTGCCAATGCCCAATTCTGCCATGTCCTTCACTACTTCGGTAACAGAAGCGTCTTCATCTTCAGTGATGATCGGACGGCTCATTATCTCACGAACTTTCATTTTTCACCCCTTTAAAAAGAAGTTGGATGGTTCCTTTGATATTTATACATCCAGGATTCTTTAAATTTATGGGAACAGAATTTAAAAATAAAAAAGAGGAAAATAAAAAGCAATCCCTCTTTACGTCTCCCTTGCAAATGCAACCCAGGTTTCAGTTGTTGCAACATCCCTGCTTTGATGGAGAAACTCCTCGATCGTTTTTGCATCTTCCGCCTCGTAAATCCATATTGCGTCATACCTGCCCAGCGTATGATAAACTTGCAGGAACTTGACGCCTTTGGGCGGTTCCCGGAGTATCTTGTCACCGAATTTTCTCGCTTCCTCCACCTTACCGGGATTAACTCTCACGCATGTGATGAACAACATCTTTTTCTATCACCTCTTTCTCTTCAACGATTCAGGCATATTAATAACTTTTGATTTTCTCTTTTTTCATCTATATTTTCAATCATTTGTGCTTGAGGGCACTCAAAATAGATATTTCTTCACATGAACTGACTCGGCAAATACCGCTCCTAAATCCACCGTCCCGACCACATCCACAACGCCTAAAGCCGCTATAACTTCATCTTTCCTGTTCCGAACTGGAGCAACAATAACCGGCATACGTGCGTATTTTCCAGTAGTAGGGATTGTCCGAATCAACCGATTCTCCTCGAGCGCACGTTCCAGGATCGGACCGGTATACTCATAATCGATAACTTCGCCCTTTTCTACGCGAACGCCTTTTTTATTCTTGCTCCGCATGGTTACTGGTATGACAAGCAATTCATTCACTGCTTTGGCGATCGGAGCGAGCTCTTCTGCGGTCGAGTCTTCGTTTATTACGATACCTTCTTTCATGAGTCTGAGCTTTTTTCCTCAGTGACCAGCCCTTCCGCTTAAAAAGCACTCAGCTCTTTGTATCGCTCGATGATGATTCTCTTGAAGTTGCTCGGTGATGCTCTAATCTTATCCGCAGTTTCTTTATCGCCCAGATATTCTATCCACGATGCTACCCACTCCGCTTCGTCTTCCATGAACATATCAATTCGGTCCTTCAACTCTGTTAGGTTGTTTATACCGATACAATCAGTGCCCCTGAACAGATAATACGGGTTCTTATCGGCAGGCCTCAACAGGCAGATGGCAATCTCTGCTTTTGTCTGTTCCTCCGTCCCCACTTCCTCCGTCCATTTCCTCTTTATTGGATCCCATTTCCTTTTCTTCTTCTGTGCCATAACCTCTCGCCTTCTCATCCCTTAATTTATTACTATGCTGTATCTACATCTGTAACAAGAGTATAAAATTATTCTGATAGTGCTTATCTCAAAATCTCCTCGTATACGCCCATCGTCATTCGTGCGATATTATCCCATGAGAATCCCTCTGCAGTTCTTCTCCCATTCGCGCCCATCCAATTCGCCTTTCCTAAATTGCCCAATAGACTCTTTATCCCCCAGGCAATTGAATTTGGATAGTCATACACCTTCAGCCCGTTGACATCGTGCCAGACGTAATCAAAGCCGTTATGCGTTACCACGATTGGCTTACCAGCAGCCCATGCCTCCAACGCAACGATTCCAAAAGGCTCGTTCCTTGAAGGTACACAGACCATATCGCATGCCTTGTAGAAATTGACGAGGTCGCTCTCCAGAACATAACCGAGGAATCTGCATGCACGCGGGACGCCGAGCTGCCGGGCTCTATGTTCCAACCCTCGTCTCATGTGGCCGTCACCGATAAAAAAGAACTTCGCATTAGGGAACTCAGCTAAAACCGAGGGGATTGCCTCCAGGAGCAAATCCGCTCCTTTCTGGACGACCATCCGCCCGACAAATAGGCAGACGGGGTCCCAAACGCCGACGTTATGCCACTTCTTCACGCTCCAGGGGTCGATAAACCCGTTAAACTTATAGAGCGAGACGCCATTCGGGATCATTGCTAATTTCCAGTCCTCGAAGTTGTATATCCACTTCGCTTCCTTCTTTATCGTTTCTGAAGTGGTGATGATTTTATCAGCGACGAATCCGCCATACCATTCCAAGTTTCTTATCTCTCTCGATTGCCCTCCATGAAAAACGTTCCCACATCGTCCATATTCGGTTGAGTGGAGCGTGAACACCGTCCGCTTATTCCTTGCATTCCGTATCTCCGCGAGTGCATTTGCGGTCATCCAGTCGTGTCCATGGATGATATCAAAGGTGCCTGATACGTTCTCAGTCTGGAAGAAGTGGTACGCGAAGGAGTGGCACATGTTGTTCATCTCAGCGATGAAATTGGGATTCAAATCAAACGGGCAGCGGTGGTAGTGCACCAATTGAATGCAGGGATTCCCAGCTCAACAATGCTATTCTCATCTCATTTATTTGGTGAGTAAAACTCACTCAACTCATTACATCGCTCCATAATAATTTCCTTGAACCTTTCCGGTCGTGCTCTTATCCGGGTCGCGATCTCGTTATCGCCCAAGTATTCTAACCACGATGCAAGCCAGCGAGCCTCTTCCTCCCTGCTAAATGCATCGAGGTTATCCCTCAAATCCCTCAGGTTTCTTATCGCTATGCTCCCGTTACCTCGATTCAGGTAATAGGGATCCTTTCCCACTGGCTCGAATAAACTCGCGGAAAGCCTTGACATCGCCTCTTTCTTCTCTTTTATTCTTCTCACAATCTTCCTCTTCATTTCCGTATCACCTTGGATTGACATGCTGCATCTATCCTTCACTTATTCGCTTCAATATCCTGCTGATCATTTTTTTTCGCGGCCACCACCATTCCATCTCCGCAACCTCCTCTGCAAGTTCCCGATCCCTGAAGACATCTCGTATCCAGGCAGCGAAATCGTTGCAGCCCTCCCTGAGGTGATACTCTATCGCTTTCAGATACCCTTCAGGCTGACCTACATCTGCCCAGAAATTGTCTGCATCTATCTCATATCCGAACATCCTGCCTTTCGCTTTCACATGGAGCAGATGAAAGAGGTCCTTTGCAAAGTCGAAAGGTATCTTTTCAGGCACAAATTCCATCGCCTTCGGATCCACCACGTATATCCCCGTGCTTGCCAGATTACTGAAACACTCCCCCTTATCAGGTTTCTCGTGGAATCGCTCAATGCAGCCATTACCTTCGAGCTGCGCGATACCGTAGTTCCATGGGTCTTCGACCTGCGTTAAAGCGATGGTTACCAACCCTCCGGCTTCGTAATGAAAATCTATTAAGCCACGCAGGTTCATATCGGTGATATTATCGCTCTGTATCACCACGAACGGTTCATCATCTCTATCTAATCCCGCATTCTTCACCGAGCCCGCGGTTCCAAGCGGATAGGGCTCTGGTGGATATGAGAGGTGTGCATCTTCTCTATACCTGAAGTGCTCCACGATCATCTCCCGTAAGAATGTTGTAGTTACTACGATATCGGGCAATCCATGTGAGACCAGATAATCAACCACATGCTCAATCACTGGTTTATTCACTAATGGGATCATTGGCTTCGGCTTCGTGAACGTGAGCGGACGGAGCCTTGTTCCAAAACCCCCAGCAAGAATTACCGTTTTCATTTCTTTTTCTTCACCTTCCCTTTTATTCCTTTACTTCTGTGTTTGAGAGTGATGTAAGTCATAGCACGCTTAAAAAGAGATTTGAGAGTGTTTGTGCAATAATTAGCATAAATTTAGTTGATTGTGCTACTTAGTAGGAATAAATGTTTGATATTTTTATACAATAATGTCCAACATTTATATGTAGATACAAGATGATACGGAAGAATATCTCGTTGTATGATGAAGATGTGAAGAGAATAGAGAGAATAGTGGAGAAACACGGAGGGAACCTCATTGCAGCGATCCGGGAGATCATAGAGTTCACTCATTCCATGCAGAGGAAATTTGGCAGTCTTGAAGAGGCGACGAGGGTGGAAAGGAGAATTAAAGGTATATGCATTCCGAATATGATGCTGAACTGGTTTCTCAGGTATACAAATGCATGTCTTCCAGACGAGATTGCGATTGGATCTTTAGAGGAGATTCATGCTCTCGAATCCGTGTCAGACCTTGCAGATATCGCGGATATAGGCTTCGCTGTGGATATTCAAGTGGATGCAGATGATGACCGAGATCCTAAGGAAGCAACGATTCAGGTATCCGGGGAACGAATGCAGGCGGAGTTCGTCGCGAAACTTGCCGCTTGTTTCCTCGCCGAGAACAAAGGGTTAGTAGTGGAAGATGTTGCTCGACGTGCTACATCCATCACCGTGAAGCTGAAGGGGAGTGGGGAAAGGGGAAGCGAAGCGAATTATAAAATGATGAGAGAGAGTTTGATCACTCACTTCGGCGAGCGGCATGTAATGATGCAGGAGATATTGCAAAAACCAAAGTTTTGGAATTCAATAGTAAATGCCACTACTGACTGGGATGATGTACAAAGGCATAAGTATCCGCGGATTTATAGATAAAAAAATTAACCATCACGCCGTCCTTTGAGATCACCGCAGCAGCATTCACCCCTCCTCTCTTCACCAACTCCTTGAGCGCACGATCAAGTTCTGGATTTTCAGTGGAGGGGGTTACTTCTCTCTCCATCATGTGCCTGTAAAGAGCCATCTCGATGGCAGCGTGTAATTCCCTTTCGTTGAACGGTTTGAGCAAATAGCCATAAGGCGCGGTCATCTTTGCTCGCTGCACTGTTGTATCATCAGCATGAGCAGTGAGATATATCACCGAATATCGAACCGGGCACGGATTTGTTCTGCAGCCGCTATGCCGTCCATATCACCTTCAAGCACGATAGCCATCAGCACTAAATCCGGACGTGTCTCCGCGGCTTTTTTAATCGCATCCTTCCCGGAAGATGCTATAAGCACGCCAACCATCGGTAACGCCTGCGCAGTTAATCACTTCTCCGAAGGTTTCCCACAAAACGTTCTCTCCCCTCGACGGTCTGATCACTACCACCACTTCATCGTCGGGTGTCCTGAAGGTCCAGAGCCAATGGTTTTTACCGAGAACCCGCATTCCCGTTTCATCCATATAATTCCATGATGCATCTCTGATTTTCTGGAGATTTGCGAAATAAGCGCTCTTACAGGCTTCGCCTACACGAAGGATTGCATCCTGAATGCCCTTAGGAGTGATGCCGAAAGAATTGAGGTGGGAAGCGAAATCCTTGATTCTACGAAGAACACCACGGAGGCTGAATTTCAACATTGTCAGATAGATATACGAGCAGATTCACACCGAAATAACCTCCTTTTCAACACCACACTTCTCTAAATTCATCAATTGTTTCAATCGTGAAAATCCCGGACAAAATTCTTTTCCGGTTTTAACCTCAAAAATTCCAAATCCTAAGCACCAAATTAAGCCCTTACAGGGTAAACCCTTACAGGGTTTTCGGGGTCAACGGGGCAGAGCCCCGTTATGCGGGGTCGTGGGCAGAGCCCACGGAAACAAATCCAAATATCTAAAATCAAAATACAAAACAAACCTTTCTAAAGAAAGTTTTACCAAAGAACTCTCCGCTATTTCTGTCATTGGAATTTTGGTATTTGATCCGCAGGATAGGTGGTTGCAACGTTTGATGTTAATATTTATATGTTGTCATTAATATACAAAGATAATACATAATCATGGAAGCGGAAGTTACCTCTATTATCTTACCGCAAAAGCTTGGAAGGATGTTAAGGGAAAAGGCTGAGGAGACTGATTTGCTACCAGATGAGCTGGCAGTCGAGCTATTATTTAAAGGATTGGGGGAACAATTAGATCCAAAGGACCTTGTTGAGCATTATCAAGCCCTGAGCGATAAATATTTTGATGAAGCGAAAGAATTTTTGGAGAAAGATGATTTGGTGCAAACATCTGAGAAGTTATGGGGTGCATCAGCGCTTGCGGTGAAGAGAATAGGGGCAAAAAGGGGTTTAAAGTTGGAAGAACATGGTGGTTTATGGTCTTTCGTGAATCTGCTTGCAATGGAGAGTGGGGATAAAGACTTCACCACGTTGTTTCATGTTGCAAATAGCTTGCATCGAAACTTCTATGAGAATGAGATGAAACGAGAAACCGTAGAAATCGCAGCTGAAAACATTGAGAAGTTAATCACTAAATTGAAGGGGATTTCGTGATGAAAAATGAAAGTAAAAATTAAAATAAAAAGCGAAAAATTTATAAGCGTAGAATTTTTTTTCTTGGAAGGAAAGCGGAAAGAAAACCTTTTTCTATAAAAGCTTGCTTTCTAAAGAAAGATCTTAGGAGGTGATATAGAAAAAATGAATACAAAACATAAAACCCATATTCCGCATTTCAAGCTTATAAAGATATTATTTTCTGAATTTTATTCAGCTACGAACCCATCAAATAAGGTATATCATCTAAGTTAATATTCGTATGGGCATATCACGTCTTGCTTCATTCTTTTTACCCCCTTTTCGTCACGATTTCGCATGAAAAAGAAGATGAGATAGACTAACAGCGCATTTCTTCTCCCGCATTCGCTTTGCATTGCTACTTCTCTTCGATTGAAGCCTATAAAAGCGTTCCTATCCATAACTGGTGCAGTATATCTGCTCATACTCACGACCGAGCAATCTCAGCAACAAACTTTAAAAAAGTTTGATCAAAATGCTTCGCATTCGTTCTTCAAAAACATACTATCTGCGAAGAAGTAGGGGTCTTTAAGGAATCTGAACCCCCTCTCAGCATGTTGTTGCTTAAACCCTTACAGGGTTTTCGGGGTCAACGGGGCAGAGCCCCGTTATTCGGGGTC
>DYFG01000268.1 GCA_020725315.1 Nitrosotalea sp. | reverse complement strand
ACTTTCAAGCGGCTCCTTTCATTCGATAACCAAGATCATTCTTACCAAATAGAGAGTACAACTATGAAGAGACTTATAGCCCTCCTCTGTGTTTTTCTTGCAAGTATGTTTCTGATGCTCGCGTTGGTTCAAAGCCACGAAGGCGAGGCGAGCCTTCTCTTTGCATCCAACTCTGGAACACTTTATGACGAGGAAATCAATGGTGAATCACAGGACAAGATCACCATTATCCTTGGCAAGCGCTTAATGAATCTTGATGATGTGCGTCTGGGAGATTACAGCATTCGTGAAGATGAAGACATTATATCCGTGGCTCATGAGGAGTTAGAAACAGCGCTGAAGATGTTATTGACCTTGAGAGGAAAAGAGTTTGGGTTTCTTGGAAGCCAACGCGGATCAATAAATAATCTGAAGCACCTCGGAAGATTGTACCGCTCTACTTTTCCTCGTGAGCGGAAAAAGGTTGCGCCACTCAACACGCTCTGGGATCAGGAAGATCAAGCATTTCTGGACGCGCTTGTCTCTCAACACATCAATGCCTTGCAAAGACTCACCGCAAGTGAAGAAGAGAAGTCGCTCCTCTTCTACCTCAACGCACACCATCTTATTGCTACCAAGAAGGAGAAGGAAGGGGAAGCGATCCTCAAGACCCTCTCGCAACAGACTCCTGCGGGTGAATATCAAATGAGAGCCGCAGGTGAACTCACCTTCAGATCGTTTTTGAAGAAGGAGTATCGGAGTGTGATCGAGAGCTCGAATCTGATCCTTCGTGCCTACCCCAACACGCGAGCCTCGCAGGACGCGCACTATTTTCTCGGTCGCGCATACCATATGTCCAACGCGCATGATCTCGCCATAACGCACTTCGATCGCTTGATCTCACACTATCGAAACAACAAGTGGAATGAAGGAGCCAAGTATTTTCGGGCGAAGAGTCATTACTTTTTGAGGAATTTTCCACTGGCTGTGCTGCAATTCGAGAACTTTATTGCGGAGTATCCGAACAGTGTGTACCGCGATGACGCGAGGGAAATGATCGCCCGTGCCTATGAGCAACAACAGGATTTTGAAAGGGCATTGGAGGCATTTGAA
>DYFG01000052.1 GCA_020725315.1 Nitrosotalea sp. | reverse complement strand
ATGCCTTACTCTTCAGGTATTAAATCACTGTAACAAAACCGCAAAAAATAAAAAGGGAAAAAAGGGGACTGCCAGAAGTTTTGGGTATTTTTAGAGCGCCCCTCCTCGGCGCTTTCATCCTAATAAAGGATGACCGTGAAAAGTTGATACATCGAGAGTATCGCAAAAGCCCGGAATACTTTACTGCGCTACGTCGCAGAAGGTAAGAGAAGGGGAGATTGAGAGGAAGGTTAAAGGAAAAATTATCATAATCACAAATTCTTCTCACCACTTCTTTCATAGCCGATTCGGGTTTCAGGTTTTTTGGAGCGAATGGCTTAAGTTAAAAAGATCGAAAGGAAAATTCCAGAGCTTGAGATTAAATTCGAGGAGTTTTTGAAATGAAATGGAAATTTGTGACAGTCAAAGCTTCTTTTTAAGCTCTGAAATCACCTCCTCTATTTTCCCGTTCACCCAGTATTTCCTCATCTCTTTTCCCTTTGACTTCGGGTGTTCCGATAGTTCGTATTTACTGCTCACGAAACCATATTCCTCCAAGGTAAGCAGATGGTAAGAGACGAGACGTCTTTCTTCTCCCATCGCTTTGGCTATTTCATTTATGTGCATTGGCTTTTCAGCAAGCAACTCCGCTATCCAAAACCTTATCGGGTGCAAGAGCACGTGAGCATCCCTTACTAAACTATCTTTGTTCTCCATGCCACTTTTTCTCTTAAAGCTCGTGGTATTTAAGATTGATTCAAATAATTTTTTCCATACAGGATTTGATATTCACAAAGAATTTCGTTGAATTGATAAAATGAGCTCTAAGAAGAAGTAAGGCGTACTTCTCGAAAGATAATTTGATAGGCTCAATATTTTTAAAATATTCCAAAAGTTATTTGAGTTTATGCTTAATTATAGAATACACTATGAATATTGAAGGCGTTGACTTTAATCTTATAGCCCAGAACCTCAAAGGGTTCTTCTTTAACCGATTTTGGCCGGCCGTAATGGAACTCGATCCAGTTGCGATTGCCCTGCTGGGAATAGCGCTAATCATACTATTTGTTTTGCTGTTTTGTTTGTAAAAATCTGCGCCTTGATTTTTTCGCTTGTAAAGAGGTTCATATTGTTCCTCATCGTCGTTATATCCCTTGGGGGATTTTTATTCAGGTTCGAGGAAGACTTGGTTGCTGAGCCGTCCAACTACCTCCTGATTTCGGTCGGCATTTTTGGAGCACTCTTTGCATTGATTGCCCTGGTAATTTCCGTTCTTTCGCTCAAGAAGCACGGGGCTGAAAAAAGGGATCTAAAGGTAAAGGATATTAAAGAGGTTATAAAGAAGGCAGAGGAGGAGGAGCTGAAAGAGGAGCTTGAGAAGAAAGCAATGGTTGAAGCCACAATGGAAATCACGCCAACACCGGTTCAGCAGCCGCAATTGTTTACAAAGCAGGCGCTTGACCCCAGAAACATTCTCAAAAGCTTTCATGACAGGTCATTGCTGGCAGTTCTAAGCTATATCATTGCTGCTGAATTCGGCATATTCAGCTCGGTTACCGTTGCTGCCCCTAACAGCACGGTCGGCTTAGGGTTGTTTGTAGCATTCATGTTGGCAGCATGATTAATTTTTAACTACTTAAAACTTCACGTTAGTCGAAAGTAATTTTACGTTTTGTAATACCCTGCTTCTTTCAAGATCGTTACCACATCCTCATTCTCGAGGTCGTACCACCTTTTATACGCATCAGCAACCGCAAAGGTTCTTCCCGCCCGGATATTCAAACAAACAATCTTGTCAACTTCGGTGCTCATCATTTTGATAGCACTCATCGATGCGGTTGGAACAGCAATGATGATCTCGGTTGGCTCCTTCTTCTTCAACGAGAAGATTGCTACAAGCATCGTAAATCCAGATGCAATGCCGTCGTCCACCACGATTGCTGTTTTCCCCGAGAGAACTGGGAACGGCTTTTGGCCGCGAAACAGCCACACTCTCTTCTCAATCTCTTCTTTCTCCTCCGCGATACAACGGTCAATCTCGTTCTGCGTTAGCCCGAGGAGCGCTACCAGAGGTTCATTAAACCGGATCGTTCCATCCCACGAGACCGCACCGAACCCCGCTTCTCTATTCCACGGTATATGCATCTTTCTCACGACTAAAACGTCAAAAGGAACCTGTAACCGCTTTGAGAGCACAGCAGCAACCGGAACACCACCGGCGGGTATAGCGAATAGGACACTATCCTTTCCCGTATATTCCACCAGCTTTTCAGCCAACAGCGTACCGGCATGATCACGATCTTCGAATACATGCGTTCGGTTTCGCAGTCGCGGGTCTTCAACAAGCTCTCCTCGCTTCATCCATTTGGTATGATATGATCAAAATTTAAGAGATTGGTAATTAAAACAGTACAGAGTTAGCATAGCAGTTTTTTTGATATTAACTCTTCTTATTTTTCGCTCGATGCCCGCAAGTGTATAGTTCGTTGTACTTTCTTTGTAGTACACTTTAGCTTTTGAAGAAGGGGATTAGAAGATACTCCTTCCTTGTTTTCGTTAATTAAAAAAGCCTGATAAACCGAAAAACTTATATATACCCTCCTATAACTGTAGCATAGTGATAAATATGGCTGGATTACCAATAGCGCCTGTAATCAGGTTAATTAGAAATGCAGGGGCGGAGAGAGTAAGCGACGATGCAGGTCTGGAATTGACGAGGCTGTTAGAGGAATATGCCGCTAAAATAGCGAAAAAGGCGGTAAGCCTCGCTAAGCATGCCGGAAGAAAGACAGTGAAAGCGGAAGACATCCTGGAAGCAATGGAATAAAACGCGTTAGATAAAGGGGGAATAGGGCTTATACCAACCTCCCCTCTTTTATTTTATTTTTTTGTTCTTATAAAGAGGCGGAAAACCGGGAAAGAGAGTAACGCTAAGGTGAGGACCAAAGTGCTGAACGTAAAGCCACTGGCGTTTGATAGCTTTGGTGTGCGGTCTATGGCAACGTTCGTGGAGACCAATGACCTCGCAGTGCTCATAGATCCAGGCGTATCGTTAGCCCCGAGTAGATATAGTTTACCGCCACATCCGATAGAGGAGCAGAGGATGGACGAACGATGGGCTGATATAAAGGAGCATGCAGCTCGAAGTGATCTCCTCGTGGTTACGCATTACCATTACGATCATCATGACCCTGACGAGCCCGAGCTATATGAGGGCAAGATCGTTTACGTAAAGCATCCGAAGGAGAAGATAAACAGGAGTCAAGCTGGACGAGCCGCTTATTTTCTGGATAAACTCGAGGGAATTCCAACCTCTGTGGAGATCGCAGACGAAAAGGAATTCAAGCATGGGTCCACGATCATAAAATTCTCACCACCGGTTTATCACGGCACCAACCCAAAGCTGGGTTACGTCGTCGAGGTAAGCATTTCATGCGGCGGTGAGAAAATGGTGTTTACAAGCGATGTTGAAGGTCCTTCGGTCGACGAGCAGGCGGAATTCATCATTCAAGAAAATCCTGACCTCGTGATAGTGGATGGGCCGATGACGTATATGCTCGGCTTCAGGTATTCGATGACGAGTTTAGCCCTGTCCATTGAGAACATCAACCGGATAATAAAGGAGACCTCGGTTACAAGCATTGTAGTCGAGCACCATTTCATGCGTGACCTGAAATATAAGGAGCGGATAGCAGACGTGTATGACTGTGCCGCGGAGCGAGATGTGAAGGTGATAACTGCTGCCGAATACCTCGGACGCGGTATCGAGATGCTGGAGGCGAGAAGAAGAGAGCTCTATCAGTAAGGGGCCAGACCCCCCTTACCAACCCTCCCAACCAAATCAAAAAATTTATAATTGATACTCGACGAATATTTCTTATGCAGTACATTTCACTCTTACAAATAGCACCTACGTTAGCAAAGTTTTTCGGTATCACGCTGATCACACGAGCCCGACCGGTCGAGCGGATACTCGAATCCGCTTATTCGCGCAATCCTATCCCTCCCGTAGTGGTATTGGTGGTGATAGACAGCCTCGATTGTCACTTTTATTCCACATGCGTAACAGAATTAGAGGTTCTCCATGAGTTCGTTGAACGAGATGGGCTCTTGTTTGAATGCGAGACGGTAAGCACCCATACAACACCGGCAATTGCCTCTATTCTCACCGGGTTACGGCACGAGTCGCACCGGATTATCACGAGTGAAGATGTGGGCAAATCGAAGATAAACTCCATTTTGGAGATACTTGAGGACGAAGGAACCCCAACAGCCGCAATAATGGAAGCAAATGGTACAAAACCCCTTTCAGGGAGAATAAGCTATGTGTTCGCAGTTGATGACCGTGAAGACATAGCTGAATATGACGAGCTAATAAAAACACATACCATTTCCGTATTGCAGAAGCATGAGGTACGATTAGTGTTTGCTCATCTGCGTGCCATTGACCGGTTTTCTCATAGAGGCTGGGATTTACGTGTTGCTGCGAAGCTTACAAACGAGAATATGAGAGCAATCGCAGAGGCGGTGAGCGAACAGAACGGCATGCTCTTGATTTGTGGTGACCATGAGATGCATCAGAAGAATAAGAGGCGAGGGAAAGCACCTGCAACCGTGCCGTTGATTGTTTGTTGCCCTTAGGATAGACCGATGAGTAAGAAACACCGGTTTGAGAAGTTAAGGAATAGGGTAACGATGGATAGAATAAGTGAAGCCTGTGTTATTAGAGTAGAGGATGTGAAGGGGATATGTCCGCCAAATTACGAAAAGACAGACTCAAGACCTCTGATAAGTCCAAGGATAATGGATGTGAAGAACTTCGTCATGGTCTACGAAGAGGTGGAAGAAGGGGGAGGTGTAACAATGCATGAACATGAAGCAGAGCATGGATATTTTATTATAGAAGGAAAAATGCTTCTTCGCATAGGAAAAGAGGAGAAAGAATTGGAAGCCGGAACAGCTATATATGTTCCTTCAGGCGTTCCTCACTGTTTTAAAGCGGTAGGAGGAGATAAACTTCGGTTGATTATGATTTATTCGCCACCTGATAAGAATAAGGGGTAAAGGAATGAAGAATGAGGTTCTATGAGTTTTCATGAGCTTAAATTCACAGGTAGTATCCCTATATAATGTTGATATATAAAAACGTAAGTATGTGTTTAGCTCTGAGATGTGTACTTAAAATTTTTCGGTTATTACATCCTTCATAATTGGTAGATTTATATGAGCTATATTTCTATTGAAATTCCAATTAGCCACTTGGAAACAGCAAGGTTTAAATCCTTATCACCAAATTATTACCAAGGTAAGCTAAACACGTACATATAAAGTTATTTATGTGAGGTTATATAATCTAAACTGATGGAGAAAATCTGCAAAAATGGTCAGGAGCTTAGGATACTACCTAAAAGAGGAAATGGATAAAACTACCAGTGAAGAGCTATCTCCAATATTAACTCCCATTTCTGAACCAATTAAAGGAAAATTCCCAGAAAGATACAAATTACATCAATATTGGTCAAGAAAACCCTGGTATGTCGTTAGACAATACATTGAGCACTTCACAAACGAAGGCGATACAATTTTAGATCCTTTTGTCGGGAGTGGCGTCACAGCGTGTGAGGCATTAATTACAAGGAGAAAAATTATTGCACTGGATTTGAATCCAATAGCTACGCTTATTACCAAAATAACTTGTTTGTCCCCCATAGATTTAAATAAAATCAGGGATACTTTTAAAAAAATTGAAAAAGACATCTACCGCGAAGTTAATTCTTTATATGAAACAAAATGCCCTGTGTGTAACAAAAAAGCAATGATAATCAATGCGATATGGAAAAAATCTGATATTTCTTCTCTATTCTTCTCGTGTGAATTTTGCAGGTCTAAGAAGCTTAAAGAAGCAGATAACAAAGACAAAGAGAAAGTTAGAGAGATAGAAGGAAAAGAAATTCCTTTTTGGTATCCAAAAGATATTCGATTGCCAAAAGACGCAGATGTAAAAACTCTCGACTTGCTATTTACCAAAAGAAATCTAATAAGTTTATCCGTTCTTTATAACGAAATCCAACACTTTGAAGAGAGCGAGATAAAAGAAATAATGAAACTTGTGTTTTCTTCCCTATTGGTACGTACATCCAAGTTGATTTTTATTAATCGTTATCGGCTTAATAAAGGTGTAAATCCAGCGGGGGTATGGGGAGAAAAGAGGTTTTGGGTGCCTGATGAGTACGTAGAGAATAATGTCCTCTACTATTTTAAGGAGAGGCTTAGTAAGATTATAAAAGCTAAAAAAGAAACCAATTCCCTTCTTGGTAATTATTTCAAAGAAGGAAATACATTTAAAATAAGCACACAATCTGCGACCAATTTATCAAATATCCCTTCTAATAGCATAGATTACTGCTTTACTGACCCCCCTTACGGAGGCTCTGTCCAATATTTTGACTTATCTACTCTCTGGAATGCATGGTTACAATTTGATGTTGATTTCGCCAATGAAATTATTGTCAAAAATGAGTCAGTTACACGATACAAAGAGATGCTAACGAAAGCGTTTCATGAGATATATCGAGTGCTTAAACCCGATAAATTCATGTCTGTTACGTTCCATAGTTCGAATATTTCTATATGGAATGCGTTGATAAGTGCTTGTCAAGATGCAGGGTTTGAATTGGTGAACATTGTTCCGCAAACACCAATTAAAAGAACACATAACCAGATAGAGTTAAAAGGAACAGTTAAAACTGACCTTATAGCGACATTTAAAAAGCCCCGCCAGAAGTTTGTGTTTCAGCAAGGAGAAGGAATAATCAATATCAGAGACATCGTGCTCACGGAGGCAATAAGTCTTTTACAAAAAGAAAAGGTCGCCACGACAGCAGAAATATATGATATTGTTATCTTAAAATGGATCAATATAGCTTATCGTAATCCAAAAATACCCAAAAGTGTTAAAATATCCTTAAATGATATAGCAGAAAGATTGAGAAGGAATGACAAATTTGAAAGATTTTCAGAACCAGATTTTGATTATAAAGGAGAGCAAAGAGAGATGATAAAGTGGAGGTTGAAGAATGCCAACACAATTAAATCCTCAATCTAAAATTTCAAATGAGTATAAAGAAACATCAGAAAGGATTGAAAGGATTAAGGAGGTGATAAAATGTGTTTTGAATAAAATTGGCAAATTTAAAGTATTAGACGAAGAGTTAGTTCCACAAGGTTTAAAACCTATAGCTCGGTCTATTGCTTGGTTGGTGGATCAAGTGGTTATACAGAATCTAATTGTGGTAGATTTTGATAATATTTTTGTCAAGTTTGAAGATTTAATTCTTTTTAACGTTGCATGGGTACCCGAGGTATATTATAATCGTGCTAATCATAATTTACAGTCGAGGGCTAATGGAATGCAAACTCCCCGAAGTAATCGGGAATTTGTCGAGCTATTAAAGCAAAAAATGTAGGAAGCAGGACATTTAGCTCATTATTCGGAGCTTTATGAGTAATTAGAGTAGTTTCGTTCTAAGCGGGGAGCAGTTAAGGGCTTAGAAAAACAAAATGTACAACCCTATACAAAATACAAAAGGAGGAAAAATAGGCGTCATTCTCACCGACCCTAATGACTGGACTGCGCGTGCATTTGTGAAGAATATAGAGAAACGAGGGGCGAATCCTATACCAATTAATCTCTCTTCATTAAGCGCTTCACTCTCTACTGCCGATTTCTCTCTCTTTAGCACCGATTTAAAGGACCTGGAACTCGACGCTCTCATCGTCAGAGACGTTGGCATCAGTTTCTCACTGGAGAGCATTTCCTTTAAGTTCGATCTGATCCGCCAATTTGAGAGTTCCATTCCTGTTATGAACTCATCAGCAGCGATCCAGAACGCAGCGAACAAATTCTTCTCATTCTATCTCTTCAAACGCGCGCACCTGCCTATCCCACGCACTACAATTACATCTGAGTTAGACGTTGCAGTCAAGACAATAGAAGAATTTGAAATCGTCGTAGTAAAACCTATTTTTGGGAGTCAGGGTAAAGGAATAATCAAACTCGAAAGCTCGGAACCCGACTTGAAGCTGAAACTAAGGGGGTTACTGAAGGAACGAGGCGTGCTCTATTTACAGGAGTTCGTGCCTAACCCTGGACGAGACATCCGGGTTTTTGTGGTTGGTGAAGAAACACTCGGTGCGATTTATCGAGTCTCGCTCAGAGGCTCTTTCGTCAGCAATTTGAGTCAAGGCGGGAGACCGGTTAAGTGTGAGTTGAGCGAAGAGATGGAAGAGCTTGCAATACGCACGAGAAAGGCAGTAGGCGCTTATTTCGCCGGCGTTGACCTGATAGAAGGAGAAGAAGGATTGTTTGTGCTCGAAGTTAACGGGACACCATCCGGGAAAGGAATAAACCAAGCGTGTGGTATTGACGTCACCGAAAGAATTATTGATCTCCTGTTTGAACGGGTCAACTTTAGAACATAACGGTTGGCAAAACGCAATGTATAGAAGGGCTATCTTTAGAATACCTGGTCTCTAATAAGAGGATAAATAGCGATGCAGAAAGGTTAGAATAATCGAAAATAAGGTTTATAACGAAGTTTTCTCTTTCGCTTCCTTCATCGCGGTGCGTAAGAGCTCGGTCGTTTCGTCCATCGTCTTCTTATCCACCGGATAGGGCACGCCATCTTTTCCGCCAAATGCGAACGAGAACTTAACCGGGTCTCGCCAACTCGGCGGCTCGCCATAGATCAACTCAGCGATAAGCGCTAAAGCACGAACGGTCGCGGGTCCCACCCCTCGTACGCATAAAAACTGCTCATAATTTTCAGGCTGCTTCTCGTAAGCTACACGAAGCGCATCCCAGTTCACCCTTCGTGGCAATCGGTATATTACCTCTTCTTTTACTCCTTCATTTTTCGGTTTAAATTCAATCGTGAGGGTGAGCCCGAACTCAAAAAGTCTTCTTTGACCACGCCTTATCCTCTTATCACTACTGCCGCTGAGTTCTTTATAAACTCGCTCTAATTCGCCTGGCGCGGTCTTTGCAAGGTCAACAGATGACCTCCTGCATCCCCTGCTCTCTTTCGCAGTCATATCCAGCACTGTATCCTGCAGGATACCAATAATCCCCTGATGTGGCTCCTCCTCATACCTCTTTACCGAAGAAGAGAGCCAGTGATATCTCCTCGCATATTGGTCACGGGGATTCATCCCCTGCTGGATTACCGCCCATTCACCTTTCTCAGAGATGAACATCGAATGATGGTACAGTTGATAGCCATCCTGTATACACGCGTTATCCACCTTCGCTGATATCCTGCTTGCATATTTCAGCTCCTCCAGCTTGCCATCGCTGAGCTTTAACCTCTCGCCCAGTGCATCGATATCCGATAACGTATTTCTCGATGCCTTTCCCTTCCCACCGGCAATACCGAGACCAAATTCCTCAGGATCAATAACCGATTTCAAAACGCCACACACGACCGTCGTGGTTCCGCTACTGTGCCAGTCATAAGCCAATGCACAGGAGAGCGATTGAAACCAGAGTGGGTCAGCCAATTTCTCTATCACGCCATTCACACCATATTCATCGACGATCACCTCGACGATAGCATGCGCTAAACTCTTCATTCGCTTCAGCAGCCAATGAGGTGCTTTTCCACCGTGAAGTGGCAAATCTACTACGCCCTGCTTCTTCAACGCGTCAGACCCCTTCCCTTCTTACCTGCTGAGGTCTTCCCTCTAAAAACCCTTCCTTTATGTGAATGACTGCAAATCCAATTCAAATTCTTATCTGATTGAAGTTCAGGATTGGCAGGCTCAACGAGGATAATTTCATACCATTTCCGTTTTCCATCCTCGGCTACCCAGTAAGAATTAAGAACCTCCATATTTGGATATTTTCTCGCAGCACGCTCCTCAGCTATTCGCTGCAGGCTCTTTCCCGGTGTTAGTTTATGCACGCCCATCCCTGTCGTTTTCCTTCCGCCCTTCGGTCTTGATCTCCTCCGTCCACCTCTTCTTACCTTTGCTCTCACCACAATGATGCCATGCTTCGCTTTATACCCTAAAGAACGTGCTCTGTCCAATCTTGTTGGTCTTTCTAACCTTATAACTGCTGGCTCCTTCCTCCAGTCTTCTAATCGTCTCTGCCGGAGCCCTCCTACATACGAGGCTTTCGGTCTCTTCCATGCATCCCCTATATAGCTATAAAATGACTTGCTCATTTTTCTGTTCTCCCTGCCCTGAGAAGATACCTGAGAATAAATAAT
>DYFG01000051.1 GCA_020725315.1 Nitrosotalea sp. | reverse complement strand
AATTAAATTATCGTATTTTCTACGGAATGAGCTGTTCTCTAATGGTTTTCTCAAGCAATGTATGTCCTCAAACGATAATATATCAAGTACCTCAACGGGGAGAGCGTTTCTATAAAGAGTTTCGAAAGCCAGTTCAAAAAATATTTTCAAGAACACTTGTGTATCTGATAACATCACTCTATGCTTAGAGAAGTCTGTAAGAGAGTAATCTATGTAATTCTCTTGAGGTAGTGCACTCTCACAATTTACAACTCTTGCACCAGACATATGATAAACGAGATTAACAAAATTCAAAAGAGTTTTCTGCTCTCTTGATGACCATGTCGGGATGCTTTTAAGGATTATTTCGCGAGTTAGAATATCGTTTTTTTCTATTTCATTGATAAGAAAGTCTAATTTCCCTTTAGGTAAATTTGTTAAGTTCCTTCTAATGACCGAATGATCATTTAGTGCTTTTAATAGGTTTTCCCTGAACCAAGCAGCATTTTCTATTAATTCCCAATCTACAACTTTATTCACGTGATCTCTGTAAAAATCTTTCATATTTTCTTTCAAATAACTCTTAATACCGAGATCCTGAGTGACCAAGTAATCCGTTACGTGTTCTATATCCCTCCGTAGAGCAGGCAAGAACATATTTTCAGTTAATAGGATTGGATTATCCTTGAAGAGATCATAAGCAAACTCATGAGTTAGATGTGAGGCAGCACAGACAACAGTATTTTTAGTTAGAAGGATAATCTTCAATCTACGCTCTACTTCTCTTCTATATGCCTCTTTACGACGTTTAAATCTCACAATCTTATAATCGAAATCGGTAAAATACGCTCTGGGTCCTTGGGAATTAATTGGCTCAATTCTTTTCATTATTATTCCTATCACTCATATATGTTGATGGTCATGTCGTATAACTTCGGTATATCCGCAATACTTCGCATATCCTTCCATTTTGTCAGTATATCTGAAGTACTTCGTATATATATCCCTCTGGATGAAAACTTTTTCTCCCAAAGTATAAATATCCGTGGTCTTTGCACTTTAATGCTCAACAAACACCACTTTATCAAGTTATAACGCCCTAACAAACTCTTTCAGCTCTCCTTCAATCTCATCCAACGGTAATTGACCCAGAGAATTTGATTTTAGTTCCATCCGCTCTTCTATTTCGTACATTTTAAATTCCTTCTTCAACCTCTTATACCCACCGCCCGTGACATTCAACAAAATCGTAGCCTCTTTTTTAACATAGCCTTCTTCTAAGGCTTTAATCAAAGAAGCAACCGCTACTGACGCCGCAGGGTCCAAATCTATACCCTCAGTGTTTTCGAATAACTTTTCCGCTCTCTTACACTCTTCGTTTGTTATCCCATACATCTTCCCATTGTGGGGCTCTGCCCCATGTAGGGGCTCCGCCCCTACCACCCCGAAAACCCTGTAAGGGTTTATCCGCAAGCCCTGTAAGGGCTTAGTGCTCGCAAGCATATCATATACACCTCCTTTGATGGAATACGCCGGATTCCTCGTAGAAAGTACATCCGCATACATCTCCTTTATTGCAACTTCGGCATTTCTCATGTCTTTATCTGCGATTATCTCTGCTCTGCCATCTTGCCATGCACTGAACATAGGAGCAAAAGGGAGATTCTGAGAAATAACCATCCTCGGCATCTTCCGGCCGAATCGTCCATCATCAATTAACCTGATAAACGTTTCCCATGCCGCAATTGCACCCGTGCCACTGCCAACCGCTTGAAAATAATAATCAGGCAAAACCTTCATAGAAAATGCGGCTTCGAGCTCCACCACGCCCATTCCATCCCTTCTCGCCACATTTCTTACTCCTCCTTCTTCTAGTAGCCCCTCTCTCCTCGCTATCTCCTTGCTTGTCGCAATCGCATCTGAATAATCGCCATCCACGGTGATTAAGAAAATGCTATCGTGGTTTTCCGGTTCCGTGGTTGTCCACATTCGGTAAATACAACTTCTTGGTACAATTGCTACTACGGGCATTCCTGTTAGAGAAGAAACTTCAGCGAACGCTCTTGATGTATTCCCCGCAGAAGCCACGACCAGAATCTTCTCGCCTGCTCTCTCTTTTGCCCGCAGGAGTGTAGGGAGCGCTTCCAACTCCTTGAATGTGCAGGTCTTCATGAACACACCCTTCTCAGGCCAGTAACCACTGAAACTGAGATACAAATTCTCCAACCCCAATTCTTTCCCCAATTCCTCGCTTTTGTAGGTAATCGGGTTCGTGTTTACAGGCAACATCTCTTCTACGGGCAACCAATCTATATAGTTGAACATCCCCTTCCCCGAAAGTTTCCTTATCCTCTTTCTATTATACACCGTTCTTAACAAGCAATCGTGACCCTCAGGGCACGTATTCGTGTACCTGTCCGGGATTATTTTTCCGCATTCCAAACACCTTAAGTGATATTTTGCATTTTGCATTTTGCACTTTGCACTTTACATTTTTCATTGCGCTTTGAGCGTCATAGCCTGCTTACAGGCTCTGTAAGTATAAAATCTCCATTTAAAATCTTTCTCTTCAGCATTTCCGCCAGCTTTGCTGCCTTTTTTCGGTCTGATTGACGCAGTGTTACTGGAATTTCTCTTCCAAAGAGAGTAACAAAGCCAAGATTGCAATAAAAAGCGCCCCCCTGGCAGAATCTCACACATGCGCCGCAATTGCAGCATAGAGCCTCATTTACTTCCTTAGCCAGAACGTCAAATGCACCCGTAGGGCACAAGCTGGTAACCTGACACTCTTCACAATCGATGCATTTTGATGCATCAAACCTCACGGAAAGGTCACCGTCTCGCCACACATCATCGTAGGTTATTTCACCCACAGGCAGCCTGGTATGGACATCCAGAACCAGCAGTTTTATCTCTCCATCAAGCCGTTTAGTAGTTTCCAGCACATGCTCATTCAGGATAGGAATGGGAACTGCCCATGAATTCAAAACCTCCGATCCGGCTGAAGTCCGGAATCCTCCCAGATACTCCGGGATCATACCGTGCATCTCTGCAATACCCATCAAATTTGGCTTTTCAGGAGAGCTTCGTGTTCCTTCTCCAATAACAAAACCGACCGCGCCGTTCATCAAGATTCTCGTGCCAATGCCGATTGTCTCCATAAAGGGGTCTTTTTCTAATGGGTTTAGCTCACCACAGCCTGAGAACGTCACTTCTTTGCATGCTCCTTTAAATGGGTCCACTGAAAATATCGATGTTACTTCGTTCTCATGAGCATTTACAAATGCATAGTAGTTCTTAAATGCATTTCTCGTACTACAAAGCTTCGCAAATGGCATTTCCTTAAGGGCTGTAGTTGTTTCTATTCTTCGACCATCAATAGTTTCAACCACGAGCTCTATCTCTTCATGCGAGACTAAATCTCTGAAAAGATGTCCGCCCCCGTATCTATTATCCCTGTGAGAAGTGCCATACACCATCAGATCAACGATACCAAGCCGTTCGTTCGGGCAAGGGCCTACAAATGCAGGCACACCGTTCAATAAAACGTTCGATGCACGTTCAAACTCGTCTCGTTCTGCGACTTTAAACGAAAGAACGGCAAATGTTCCACTCATCACGCCGCAGGTCGCCGAAGTGACGACATCCACATCTTCAAAACCGATATCCTCCCCACTCCGTACACGATTACAGAGCTCATCGGCAGTTATCACTACGCCCTCGCCTCGTTCTAGTTTATCAGTTATCTCCGCTACTCTCCTTCTCTTCTCCATCTCTCCCTCGCTTGCTTATTAGAGAATATCAAACTTTTCAAAGATACGTTCGAGAGAGTTTGAATGAGTTTGTATTCCTACAACTTTGTAGGGGTCTGCACCCAGTGCTAAGGCGAGAAACTGGGCATAGTTAATGATAGGCAGACCGATTTCTATACCACTTTCCTTTTCAATAAGTTCTTGATTTCTGTCAAGTGTTATTTGACACCCTGGACAGGCAACGAGAAGAACATCAGCTCCCGCCTCTTTAGCGGATAGAAGCTTTCTTCGGGCAATTATCCGGGTAAGGTATCTTCGTTCTGGTTCTACCGTATGATCAAAACCCATACCACAGCATAAGCCCTTCTCCACATAATCCAACGGTTCTGCACCAGTAATGGATACGAGTTCGTCCAATAAATTAAGCACGGCGGATTTCCTGAACATCTTCGCATAGTGGCAACCGTTGTGCGTGGCAACTCGAAGACCGTAAAGGCTATGCTTTACTTCCCCTTTTATTCTGTCTCTGTGAGCCCATAGTATCTCTGAAATATGGGCTATATTGACCTCACCTCTGTAGTTCCTGTTCACTTTGCTCAACACCTCTTCATTTATCCGCCTTCCTATTCCACTCCTCAAAATCCCTGCCGATTCCGTAAGCACCCCGTAACTTGTTTGACAGATCGGTGCTATATTTAGATAGCCCGTCTCTTCTGCCAGAGCGAAATTCCTTGCATTTATCGCAAGCATTGTGGAAAGCGGTATTTCATTAACATAATAACCAAAGCCGGTGCACGATGAGTGTCGGGGATCATCTATGTAGTCAATGCCGAGCCTGTCAAGTAGGTATTTTATACTCTCGGTGATACCAGGATAGTGTGCATCCGCGAAACAACTATGGAAGAGATAAATTTTATTATCAGGATTTCTTTTCGTTACTTCCTCCGCCACACCTTCTTTTCTGAATTTTTTATTCTCTGTTCTATCCACAATTTCTCGTATCTCATCAAGCGATCTTTGAGGTATCTTTCGACAATGCACTTCAAGACCAAGCTCCAATCTGAACTTTTTCATATTCGAGTAGATCTTCTCCCATGAAGAGCCCCATTCCGGAATCTTATCGGGAGAAAGAGCATCGAATGTTACACATAAACCTCGCTCGTAAAGGGATTTGCGGTATAACTCTTCCCTGCATCTTCCACGATTTACGGTTAACCCCTTCCACTCGTTCTCCTTCAAAATCTTAATTATATCAGCCACACAATTTTCTTTTCTGCACGCGTATTTACAGGTATAGCACGAAAAGCACTTTTCTAAAGGATAATCTTCTATACCCCATCCTGTGATAAGACACTCGACCAATCTTCTCGGATTGTATTTCTTGTCCAGTGAAGCCGCGGGGCAAATGCCCGTGCACGCACCACATTGAATGCAGGAATAGAAATCAGGGGCACGAGGATCGGTAAGTAGCCAATCTAACCTGAATATCTTCAGGTCTTCTTCCCCCTGCCCGTTTTCCGTATCGGGCATTTCTGCAAGTTGGTTCGTGCTTGGGGGGTAATCTCTGAGAACCTGTGTTATTTCCTCTGATTTTATTGCCACTATTACCTCATCCTCAATGATCTTACTATCCACCATTCTTCTCAATTCGTTCCTTTTCTAAATTTTCCCTATTTAAATTTTTCTATTTTGTGCACTAAATTCCCCAATTGTATAATAACGACCGTAATAATTTATATATAAGAGAGCTTCTTTTATACTATACGATATGAACGCCGCTGATGACATAGTATCTGAGATCTTTACGCGGGATAAAGAGCTCCCTATCATATTAACGAAAGCCATCAAACAGAGGTTGGGAATGAGCATAGGGGAATTCAGCGAGAAATCGGGAATACCTGCAAGCACGCTTTACAAGATCCTCTCCGGCGAGCGGGACCCAAATCTGCGCACCTTCAGAAGGATACTAACCACGGTGAGGGAGATCGAACGTGGGCATACAAAGCAGAAGAAATTCATCGCGGTTATCGGTGCACGAGGCGTTTTGGACGGTATAGAAAAGGATGAGATAAACGTCAACAATGAGACCATTGTGATTAAAGAATATGCGGTCACTACGATAGAGGAAGCGATTATAGCAGCCATTCAGGCGGAGAGAGATGGTGCAGCCGCACTTGTCTGTGCTCCCATCGTCAGTCCAACGGTTGAGAAGATAGTTACTATACCGGTTGCGACGATAAGACCAACCTCAAGTGTGACGAGGGCTATTGAATTGGCAGCGAAGAAGATAAGCTGATCCCTTAAGTTCTCATTCAAGCTTCCTTCGCTCACCGGTGACCATGTAGACGATACGACTGGCGATGTTACAGGCATGGTCTGCTATTCTTTCCTGATGTAAGCCGATGAAGATGAGGTGACTCACGCTGGTAATGGTGCGTGGGTTCTCGATCATGATAGATATCAACTCCCGCCGTATCTGGCCAAATAACGCATCTACCAGATCATCACGCTCTGAAAAATCCTCTAATTTCTCTATTCGCTGCGATTCGAATGCCTCAAGGCAATCAGCGATCATGCCTTGCGTAATCTCTGATATTCTCGGGATGTCAATCAGCGGTTTTGCATATGGCTCATCGGCGATCTTCAATACAATCTCTGCAATATCACCTGCGAGGTCGCTTATCCGGTCGAAATCTGTTATGATCTTTAATGAAGTTCCTATTGTTCTGAGATCAATCGCCATCGGCTGTTGTAGCGCCAGGAGTCTCATGCACCGATTCTCTATCTCAAATTCCACCCCGTCGATGACACTATTCTCTTCGAGTATTCGTGCTGCTAAATCCTTATCATGATTGACGAGAGCCTCTATGGCGTTCTTTGCCGCCATTTGAGCGAGCTCCCCCATCCTTAATACATCGCTCTTGAGCTTCTCTAAATCCTCCAAATATTCTCTTCTGACCCTCATCTATCCGAATCTCCCGGTGATATAATCTTCTGTGCGCTTATCCCTTGGCCGCTCAAAGATCTGCGGGGTCTTACCACATTCGATCAGTTCGCCCATGAGGAAGAAGGCGGTGAAATCTGAGATACGAGCCGCCTGCTGCATATTATGCGTAACAATGACAATGGTGTACTCACGCTTTAATTTGCTCAACAATTCCTCTATCCTCGCGGTGGATATAGGGTCCAGTGACGAACAAGGCTCGTCGAAGAGGATGATCTCTGGATTTACCGCCAATGCCCTTGCGATGCACAACCGCTGTTGCTGCCCTCCGGAGAATCCAAATGCGTTCTCTTCTAACCGGTCTTTTACTTCATCCCACAATGCCGCTTTCTTCAAACTCTCTTCAACTATCCCATCCAACTCTCTGTTCCGCACTCCGTGTATCCTCGGACCGTAGGCGACATTATCATATATGCTCATAGGGAAGGGATTTGGCTGCTGAAAGACCATACCTACCTTCTTCCTCAGCTGAATAACATCCACTTTCTTACTGTAAATATCGATCCCATCAATGAGGACCTCGCCTTCCGTTCGCACTCTTATGAGTTCATTCATCCGGTTCAGTGCCCTAAGAAAGGTCGTCTTGCCACAACCCGAAGGTCCGATCAATGCGGTTATCTTATTCGCTTCTATCTTCATATTCACATCTTTTAACGCATGGACCGTTCCATTGCCATAATAAACACTCAAACCTTTCATTTCTATCTTGCTCATTCCCCTCTCACCATCTCCCTCCACTCATACGTTTGATGTATCGATTTCTAAGGAATAAAGCGGAGATGCTCATCACCAAAAACATCGTAATGAGCAGAATCGAAGCCCCAAAAGCACGAGAATAAGCGGCTGAGGTCTGTCCCTGCGTGGCTAGCATATACACATAAACGGGTAATGAGGCAACAGGGTCGAGTATGGATCGTGGCAGGAAGGATTCCAGCCCTGAACCTGCGGTTAAAAGAACAACAGCAGTCTCTCCTATCGCCTTTCCAATCCCAAGCAATATCCCTGTTATTATACCTGGATAGGCACTCTTCAGAACTACACTACGAATGGTTTGCCACTTAGAAGCGCCTAAAGCGAGTGAAGCCTCCCTGTAAGAGCGAGGAACTGCTTTTATCGCCTCCTCACTCGCTCTAACCGTCCATGGGAGTATCATGAAACCGAGAGCTAAGCCGCCGGAGAGCATGGAAACGCCAAAGCCGAGATAATAGACGAGAAATACCAGCCCAAACAAGCCGATCACAATTGAGGGTATCCCGGCTAAGCATTCCACAAAAAGCCGTATACAGCTGGTTATTACATTATCAGGCGCGTATTCCGCGAGATAGATCGCGGATGCAACACCTAAAGGAACGGCAAAGAGCAAACAGAGCGCGACCAAGAATAAAGACCCAATAATCTGTGGAAATACTCCGCCGTATTCAAACCGATAAGGGGATTTGAGCAAGAAATCGAGGCTTATCACCCCTATCCCATTCACAACTATGTAGCCGATCACGATGAGCAATACTACTACTGATATAAGTGCAGATACGAACAAACCTCCTTTTACAATCTTTTCTTTTATGTTCATCCTATTCCAGCAACACCTTTTCGTATCACGGCAGTAGTTATCACATTGAGAATCGCCACTATTATGAACAGAACTACTCCAAGAGCGAAGAGCGCATGCTGATGCATCGAGCCCCAAACAGCATAACCTATCTCGATGACTATCGTGGATGTAAGCACTCTCACTGGCTCTAAGACGCTTGAAGGGATCCAAGGTATGTTCGGATTCCCAATGACCATCAAGACAGCCATTGTTTCTCCTATTGCATTCCCCATACCCAAAATCAAGGATGCTAATATCCCGGAGCGAGCATTTGGCAATATTACCCTTATGGTGGTCTGTAAATGTGTAGCACCGAGTGCAAGCGATGCTTCCTTATATCCCTTTGGAACCGCCCTGATAGAATCCTCGGATATACTGACAACATGCGGTAGGGTCATTATCGCAAGAATCATCCAACCTGCTAAGATGCATTCACCATATCCACCAAATGAGTTCCTTATAAATACAACAAGCACCATTAACCCAAAAAATCCCAGCACTATCGAAGGAATCCCAACCAACATCTCTACACATGGTTTTATGATGTTTCTCAGCCATCCTGGTGAGAATTCGGCTAAATAAATCGAAGCTGGTATGCCTATGGAGGCTGCGATTGCCAATGCACCTATCCCTACCACGAATGTGCTTACCACTATCGGGAAGATGCCAAATTGGCTGTGAGGGGGATACCATCTCATCCCAAGGAAGAAATTCCAGCCGAGCGCTAATGCGGGGATGCTCTCCTTCAAGATGAATGCGATGATAAAAAATACGATAAGAATGGAAGAGAGCGCGGAGATGAAGAATACCTTTTCTATTATTTTTTCAGCTCTTCCTACTTCCATGTTTTGATTGTCCCCTCTTCCTCTTCATCTATTTCACTCGAATGTAGCCATTATCTTCCACCACCTTCTGTCCTTCTTCACTCAACATGTAATCTATGAACGCCTTCTCCAACTGCTCCGGCTCACCTTTCGTTATCAGATACAAACTCCTAGAGATTGGATAATCGCCAGAAAGCACGTTCTCTACCGTTGCCTCCACTCCGTCTATCTTAAGAGCTTTGAGGCTGGGGTCAACAAATCCGAGGGAGACGTAACCAATGCTATTTTTATCTCCGCTGACCGTTGCTCTCACCTCACCATTCGAGGGCTTCACCGATGCTGCTCCTGCTATTTCTCGTCCGAACCGCTTCATCACATACGTCTCGAAGACTTCTCTCGTCCCAGAACCACCTTCTCTCGTTATCACTCTGATCTTCGCATCTTCTCCTCCTACTTCCTTCCAGTTATTTATCTCGCCGCTGAATATCTTCGACGCCTCTTCCATCGTCAGTTCATTTACAGGATTATTCGGATGCACAACAATAGCAAGGCTATCCTTTCCTATTACCACCAGCTTCAGGTCTGGATACACCTCCATCTCCTTCGATTTTATGTCCCGTGATGCCGCACCTATATCGATCTCACCTGCACCCGCTGCCTTTATGCCATGACCCGAGCCACCGCCCGATACAGATATCCTCAACTCGGGGTTCTTTTCCATGAGAAGCCTTCTGCATTCCTCATTTATCGGTAGCAAGGTTGTAGAACCCGCGATTGTCAACTTGCCAGATAACCTTTCCTCTGTGAGTGAAGATTTCGGCATTAAAAATACCGCTGTTCCTACTGCCGCTATTGCCACTACCACTGTTGCCGCTATCACTACGGCCTTAATCTTATGCATAACGGGTGCACTACTTAATTCTTACTATTAGGAATATAAAGAGATTATCGGTTTGATGGCTTGGAGTGGAAGATACGCATATACAAGGATTCGTATATTACTGCTATGTGGTGACAAAATATCTCTTCCTTTTTCATCTCATCTTATATCTATACCTGAATATTGGCTCATATTCGTCATCGATTTTTTTAAAGTCTGGGCTCAGTGCGGAATTTAAAAAAATCTGCTTGATGACGAACCGCCTCAATCCACGCCTCGCACGCACGTGCGA
>DYFG01000267.1 GCA_020725315.1 Nitrosotalea sp. | reverse complement strand
TAACCCTTCCCCGCCAGGAAAAGCAAGGGCCGGAGAGTCCCATCGCCCTTCGGCCTTTGCTCACCTAAGCAAGTCTGAACTTTATATGTTGAGAGCGATTTTAAGCAGAGCACATAGGAGGGAATATGCAAGAGAAGAGAATCTGCCAGAAATGCATTTGCTATAGATGTTCCTTGAGCTTGGGCAAGAGCGGGTTCTATAAGTGTTTAGATTGCAAGCAGAGAAGAGAGATCAAGAACTGCAATCGCAAGACTGCGTGTTGTTAGTAAAGGAGGAGAAAATGGAGAGAACTATTGAGCGACAAGTTGTGGAAGGAAGATATTTTAATGCAAATGGCTACAGTTGCGCCATTTTAGCAGTCATAACCTTCCCCATAGACTGGGCCGCTTATATGGGCGGTCATGATGGGAAGGCCAGGGAAGAAGAGACCATCGCCTTTGTAGCCAAGCATGGGGCAAAACTTTCTCAAAGAGATGCCCGTCACTTCTTTCCTCAAATCGACCTGCCCTATCGGGAATGAGGAGAAGAGGAGAAATGAAGCACTTCTACCAACTAACAGTTAGAGGGCCGGGTCTACAGCCTCTCCGGTGTTGTGAGTGCCGGAGAATAAATATAGGCGAGGGTGAGAAATACTTTATACGTGACCAATATACTGATCAGGAAGGCCTATGGTGGGGTAAGTGGTACATCTGTATGAATTGTGCCCCCCCGTGTTTGAAATTGGAGGAGGAACGAAGATAAGGAGAAGATGGAATCATGTCTATTAGGCGCTATGTCCGAGAAGATGACGGATCGATCTACGATCGCCTGAAGCGCAAGTATATCGAAGTAAGAACCGAGAAAAAGATAGGAGAACGCTATTTTGTCAATGCTCAGACGGAAGATGAGCTGGTTATCTCCACAGATGACATTGAGGAGGTCAGATGAAAGAGAAACCACCTCTGTTGGCTCTTTGTCGACATTGCGAGAAACATAAGCGGGATTTCGAGGAATGTCCAGTTCAGGTGGAGGCTGACGAAGTGATTGTAAATTGCAAAGATTTTGAAGTTTTGGTAGAGGAGAAATAGATGGCATCTAGGCTAGAGTTGATTGATCAACTTAAA
>DYFG01000266.1 GCA_020725315.1 Nitrosotalea sp. | reverse complement strand
TTCATCTCCCCAGCGTAGGCATCCACCACCTTATCTTTCCCCGCTGCAACGATATTTAACACAAAATCAGGTGGTAATAAAGAGGCTGCTTCCGTCATATCCAGATGCACGGGGTTATGTCTTATATTCGCCGTCCTCGCATGCTCGTCAACCAAAAGGGCGTGGTTCTTTTTTATCGTGTCACGTGATGATATACCTGGCAAGATGCTCTTTCTCCCTCCGCCAAAACCCGCATAATAATGCAAGGTTATATCGCCCGTTAAGACTTTGATCCCAGCGTCTACGTAGTTCCTGTTCAACTTCAGGGGTGTCCCACTGCTAGTAGAACCCACGTATACCAGATCCTTCGCATCACAATCGTGTATTTTAATAGAGAATTGACCAAAGTGTTTACCGATGATCCTTTTTAAATCATCATCAGTTGGAGCTCCATGGGTGCCACACGCAACCAGCAGCATAATCCTATCTTTATAATCACCTCCAATCTCTTCTATCAAAGCGTCGAGCATTAGCTCAGTGGGCGTATCTCGTGTGTGGTCGTCAACAACGATAATTATATCAGCCTCTTTTTTGGTAGCTACTATCTCTCTTAGCCTTCGTGTGCCAATTGGATTTCTCAGTGCATCTCTTATCACATCAATGCTTTCTATGCTCTCTCTTATCCTACCACGCCCTTCTCCTAAGTCCAATAGGTCAGCTTCTATATTCAGGTCTATATGTGATGAGCCGTAGGGTATTTGGATCGGTGTCATGGCATACTGTTTTCGTCTTACAATTGGGTTTCATAAAGTTTACGCCTAAAAGTTTAAAAGTCCATTAAGAGGTGAAAAATGATCGAAAGTTTGGTGTCCAGAGTCGTGGATAAACGGAGTAGTTCGGCTGTATCATCAAAGTGGAATGCTATACAAACTTTGATATTCACAATTCATGGGAGGCAAAGCAATCTTAATGCTTATTTATTCTGCAGGATTGAGGGTGGGTGAGGTGGTGAGGTTGAAGCCGGAGGATATAGATGTTAATAGAGGATTGATTTATGTTCGAGGAGGGAAAGGGAGGAAGGATGGATATACGATACTTTCGGAGGTGGCGATGGAAAGTTTAAGGGATTA
>DYFG01000050.1 GCA_020725315.1 Nitrosotalea sp. | reverse complement strand
ACATCAACCGCACAAAGAGGCGGGTAAAGGATGGCAACAAAACTGGACTCATAACCTATCCAGAAAATAATAGGGAGGTTCTTCTGAAGAGCCGGATGAGGGAAAACCTCAAGTCCGGTTCTGTGAGGGGGCTCATAGTAGCCTCCGGGAGGAGGTGGCTATGAGCTCTACTCGACAACTTGAAAGAATAAAACTCAAAAGAGAAGAGATAGAAGAGTTGAAAATAAGTGAAGAAGACGAGAAATGGCTTAATTCGCTTTCCGTTGACGAACTGATGACAAACTAAAACTTGGTATGGTCACGATTCGTATGATAGAAAAACCGATGATGGTGGTGTACTGACGTGATGGATTTCATAAAGGATTGGTCAAAAGAGGTCACGAAGGACGGAAAAGTAATATATCGCCCAATGCTTGATCGGGTAATAAAAAGAGAAGAAGTAAAATTAAAAGAAATAGAATATGAAATACCGACTGAAAAAAAGGAAATAGATTTAACAATAGAAATCCAGAACAATACGGATAGAGCGATAGAGGAATGGGGCGTTGAGTTAGAAACTTCTTCATCGCTTAAAATAATCGAAGCAAAAATAGAGGGTATAGAAATAGAAATCCGCATGAAGCGCATTTAGGGTCTTTCAAAATCTCAGTTCCAAAGGAGTACGGCATTGTAATCCCAAAAGGAGGAACGCAACGAGTCTATTTCAAACTTCGTGCAGAGAAGCCAAAGACAACGTATAAAATCAAAGGTGTTTTCAAAAGTGAAATTACTGGCGAGGTTCCGATACGAGCAAAGGAATTCAAATATCTGTGCGATGCTGGCGTATCGCCGGAAGCGGTGAAAGCTGAGGTGAAAAAGACATTTTCGGAAAAAGACGCTGCAAGGCTTGCATTATCATTTAAAACCGTTCAAGAACTCGATAGGATGTGCGATCAGGAAGCAAAAACAGAAGAACACCTGGATGCACGAATTTGGTGGATGTATGGATAAGTGAGTTCTTGAAAGGATAAGGATAAGAGAAGATTATAAAAACGTATTTGAAACATGAATGTTTATTCGTTCCTGCGAAAAGTCCGCGATACATTGAAGTTTCTGCTTCGCTTCCGAATCATCGAGTCCGGCAATACAAGTTCCCGCATTCCTTATGAACCCCTTGGAAAGCTGAAGTGCATGATCAATCGAGCCAGCATCTACCAAAATGCTCCTCACCCGCTCAATGTCAAAACTGCCGGGTTCGCTATCCCTCGATAGAATCGTCGTTATATACTCCTTTTCTTGATTCTTTGAATGATTCAAGGCGTGGATGACAAGAATAGTTCTTTCACCATTCTTGATGTCCAATCCAACTGGCTTTCCGGTTATCGCAGGGTCACCACAGATGTCTAAGATGTCATCTTGAATCTGAAATGCAATCCCTAAATTCTTACCATAAGTGCGTAGCTTCTCGATTTCTACTTCGCTCCCACCTCCGAGTACCGCACCTGCTTCTGCACTCGCCATAAATGTCGAAGCCGTTTTCAGCTCCGCTACCTCCATGTACAATTGCTCTGTCACATCTTGCAAGGTTCTCAACGTGAACTCCAGATATTGCCCCATAGCGATATCCGCAACAGCATTCGAGACAAAGCCCACAACTTCCGGAACGCCACACCGCGCAAGCATCTCGCAAGAAAGTCCAAATAAGAGATCACCGATGATTATCGCCTTCTTTTCGCCATATCTCGCGGGATTAGAAGGATTCTTCCTCCGTATGTAATTCTCATCGATGATATCATCATGAACCAGCGAAGCGTTATGGAGGAGCTCGATCGCTATCGCGGTGGACAATGCTTTTTCCCTGGAGCCACCCACCGCCTCCGCTGAGAGCAGGCATATGATAGGACGAAGTCTCTTTCCTCCGGTCTCTTTTATATAACTCAGTGCGTCGTATAAAATCTCATTGTTGCACCCCTCCAATTTCTGATCGATAACCTCAGATAACTTGCGGTTGAAGTACAGCACCTCTTCTTGAATCTGCATCTTTTTCATTTGATTCCTACTCCTTATAATAAAACCCTCTTATAAATACCCCCTATTTATTTTTGTCTGAATACGCCTGCTCTAAGTATCCCCGTTCTTTTCTCTCCTCCCAGTGCAAGAAATTGCAATAAGGACAGCCGAAATCCCACGGTCGCTTCATACCCTTCTTCATTATCCTCAATTTAAATAAGAACGGATGGGTATCGCACGTATCCGTGGTCACGAGCAGTCTTCCACTTCGTGGTAGTGGCAACGAGAACGTACAGGTAGGATAATTCTGGCAGCCCACAAATCGCTTCCCTCGTTGAGAAATCGCCACGAAAAGTTCAGAGCCACATTCCGGGCATCTCCCTATTATTGTACCCCCTTTTATCGCCTCTTTCAGTGATTCCGCTATCTCCTCCCGGTTCTTCGTCATCTCCTCAAACACCGCTTTCAGCATAGCTCTCGAATCAGCCACAACATCCTCTTTCTTTCGTTTACCGTCGCGTATCTCGTCCATCTCCTGCTCCAGCGTTTTGGTCATCTCCGGCTTCGTTATCATCGTCGCATATTTTTCTAACGACTCTATAAGTGCAAATGCCGTTTCAGTGGGCTTAACAGGATTACCCTGCACGTATCTCCGTTCGTACAATTTCCCTATGATCTCATGTCGTGTACTCTTCGTGCCGAGCCCCAGATCTTCCATCTTCTTTATTAAGCCCGCTTGTGAAATCCTGTTTGGTGGTTTTGTTTCCTTCTCTACAATCTCTATCTGCTCTATTTTTACGTTCTCGCCCTCTTTTAACCTGGGTATGAGCCATTCCTCTTTCTTCTGATAGGGATAAATAGCGAGGAACCCTTCTTCCTTTAATTCTCTCCCCTTTGCTTCAAAGATCTCTCCACCGAGCTCGACCTTCACGTCGGTATCCTCCCATTGTGCGGCATCGGAAAGTGTAGCTAAAAACCGCCTTACCACGAGTTCATAGATAGCCCACTCCGCCTTGCCAATCTTATCTTTGGATGCCGCTGAGACGGGATGGATAGGTGGATGGTCAGTGGTCCTTTTTTTACCCGCGGTTGGCTTCAACTGCTCCTTCTGTGATATGAGACGAGCATAATCGCCAAACTCATCGTTCCCGAGGAACATCTTCACCAACAGCCTCAGATCGAGCACTTCAGGATACGTGGTGTTATCAGTGCGATGATAAGAGATGAGCCCTTGGAGATATAAGCCCTCAGCGATATTCATTGCCCTCCTTGGCGTATAGCCGATAGACGACGCAGCCCTTATAAAACCGGTGGTATCAAACGGAGCAGGCGGCTTTTCATCCCTCAAACGCGTCTCCACCTCCCGAACATAACCTCCCGTAGCTGCTTCTATCCTCGATTTTATCCCTTCAACTTCTTCTCTCTCCCAGAATTTTTGCGTTTCATGGATAACCTCGAAGGTCTCGCCCTTTTCCGTCTTTAATTTCGCATGTAGTTCCCAGTATTTACGGGGAACGAATTTCTCAATCTCTTTCTCCCTCACCACGACCAATGCAAGTGTGGGAGATTGAACACGTCCAACAGAAAAGAACCCCTCACCTAACCGATTCGCGGATAGCGAGATGAACCGTGTCAGTGCTGCTCCCCATATCAAGTCAATCATCCCTCTCGCCTCGGCTGAAGCCGCCAGGTTATAATCAACGTTACTTCGTGCGGCTAAGCTTTCTTTTATTGCTTGCTCGGTTAGCGCACTGTATCGCATCCTGTCAATGTGCACATCGGGATTTATCTTTTTAACAATGCTGAGCGCTTCAACGCCGATTAACTCACCTTCGCGGTCGTAGTCTGTCGCGATGGTTACAGACTCAGCATCGTTTGCTATCTGTTTCAGCGCATTAACAATGGTTTTTTTTAATGCAACGGCTACTATTCGGGCGTCAATCAGTGTGTATGGATTTATCTTGCTCCAATTATTATACGGTGGTGGGTAGTCCAGACGGAAGACATGGCCGCTTAGTCCTGCAACTACCGTTCCATCGAACTCATAGGCATCTATACCCCCTATCTTCCTCTTCTTTGCTTTCCCGGCTGATAGAATCGCGGCGATTCTTCTTGCTGTGGTCTCCTTCTCAGTGATTATGTAGTGCATTGTTCTTCGATTTCCACGTTGTTCTTCGTCGTTGGATGTATTGCTTGATAGATGATTCTATTTAAAATAAAGGGACAAAATACATTCCATCGCCTTCCTCAATCCCATAGGTCCTATCCCATCTACTTTAAAGATCTTTTCTACTTTTACATCAGGATCATGCTCATTATTTGCTTTTTTCACCAAAACAGGCACATCAACCGCTTTTAACATCGGCAAATCATTCAGGCTATCGCCTGATCCTATTGTTTTTAAAACCTATATTTCATTAATTCCTCTTTTAGTCAAGTTTTTCTCTTTAGAGAAAAAGTTGGTATATATTTTTCAGTCCGCTTAGTACACGCATAGGAGAAATTGAAGTATTCTTGAGGGATAAATATAGCTGCGCCGTCCTCCACGACGAAAGGATCCTTTATGCGCATCTCTTCACGATAAACTTCAATCTCTGCACATGTCTTACTACTACAAAACACGAGGGGTATATTTGAACGTAACAAAAAATCTAATGCAGGCTCAGCATCTTCATAGGAATAATTCTCATCGAGCAACGTCCAGTCGAGATCTGTAAAAATGACAATCATTGTCCTAATTTTCAATTGTGGCTTCTTTCAACCTCTCCCTTAAGTCAGGCATTGCCGAAATTGCACGTATCCAGTCAGGTAGCTGAGAGACCACGGGATTTCTTAAATACTCCCTACCTGCATCAATTAAGACCTCCGCAAACGCCTCCATATTTGTCTCCTCCTGATGTCTATCATATTCCAGATTATTGCAGACCGCATCTGCATGATACTGCCTTATCTTGTCTTGCGCAAATCTCCGGTATATTACTTGAAGACTAAGCAAAAAAGCCTCTGATATATCTACGCCATCAGTCTCGGTAAGAGTTCTTAACAATGTGATAAGGCTATCCCCAGCGGTTTTTAGCAACCCCTCGCTTATCTCTTTGTGTTTATGCTCGTAAAATCCGAGGTCAACCTGACAGATGCGTTTATAAGATGCATTTCTGAAAAGTTCTGCAAGCATTCCTATTTCTAAGCCCCAATCACAAGGGATTCGCAGGTTTAAAGCAAGGTCGCTGGTAATAGCAACTTCACCCGAAAGAGGATATCTGAAAGCTTCTAAATATCTGAGAAATTCAGAACGATAATAAAGCTTCTCTTGCAGTGCCTCCAGCAGTGGGCAAGTAAACAAGCGATAAATCCTACCATACATTGTCTTGCTTTCCATATTTACCCTCGCATAGTATCCTTTAGAGAAGAAGAAGTCGAGCCTCGGCTCTACTACCGGGTAAAGAATCTTTGTCGGCAGCATTCCGGAATAAGAAACGATGTCAGCATCGTGCATCGCAAAGGCATAGAGTTCAAGAGAAGCGACGCCTATGGCGATCCACAGGTCCTTACCCTTTCCGCTTAGCCCTGTGATATCCAGCCCTTTATTCTTCAGCTCTTCCAGCACCGCATTCACTTCAGGTCTGTTGCACCAGATAACTTCATAAGGCACTTCAAGGTTTCGAAAAACTTTTAGAGCTTCTCTATATTCATCATGCGTGACAGAAAGAGCAATGAAGACCTTATTTAAATAATCGCAATCGTTTAATCCCTCTATTATTCTTTGTAACGCAGGGCTTCCGAGTTCGCTTCCCAGCATTGGGATTATTACACCATGAGGATATTTCCGACTTAAAGTTCTCAATCGCTTCTTCAGGCTATCAAAGTCCATGCAAAAGTCGTGCACGATTGTTATTTTTTCCTGGTTGAAGTCCATACTAAATATTTGTCGCTCATTCTTTAAAAGCTTCTTCGATAGCGAAAGCAGCATTCAATATTTTCCCCTCTTCAAAATGCTTACCTACAAGCTGCAAACCGATTGGTAGCCCATTAGAGAATCCACAAGGGAGGGATATAGAAGGAACACCCGCCAGGTTGACAGAAACCGTGTTAACATCCGCGAGATACAACGAAAGCGGGTCTTTTATCCGTTCTCCAAGCTTAAAGGCGACAAAGGGCATCGTTGGCATCGCTAATAGATCATACGTCTTCAATGCCTCTTCAAATTCGTTCTTTATCAGCGTGCGCACTTTCAATGCTTTTAAATAATATTTACCGTAATAGCCTGCTGAGAGTGCGTACGTGCCGAGAATAATCCTCCTTTTCACTTCCTCGCCAAATCCCTCGCTCCGTATCCTCGAGAACGTCGTATGCCAGTCCTCATCCTTTCCAGTTCGAAGCCCGTATCTCAGCCCATCGAACCGTGCAAGATTCGACGACGCTTCAGACATCGCAATGATGTAATACGAAGCAAGCGCATATTTCAAGTTTCGCATACTTATCTCCCCGTATGTTGCACCTAAATCCTCATATTTATGTATTGCATCCCACACGGACCTTTCAACCTCCGGAGAACTGCCCTCGATAAATTCCTTTGGAACGCCTATGGTCATACCCTTAATCCCTGCACGTTCGTTTCTCGTTCCGTTTAGCCACGAGAAGCAGTAGTTTGTAGCTGCGTTATTTTGTATCTTTATCTGTGTACTGTCCCTCTCATCCTTCGCGGATACTATTTCTAAGAGTAATGCAGTCTCTGTTACCGTTGATGCCATCGGTCCTATCTGCTCTAATGAATTAGCATACGCTATAAGCCCGTATCGTGAAACGAAACCATAAGTGGGCTTCAGTCCGACAATTCCACAGAAAGACGCCGGGCATCTGATGGAGCCCCCGGTATCAGAACCAAGAGCAAGAAGAGTTTCTCCTGCTGATACTGCCGCGGCGCTACCACCCGAAGAACCCCCTGGCACCCTGGTGAGGTCATGTGGGTTCTTCGTTGGTCCGTAATAACTGGTTTCGGTGGAAGAGCCCATACAGAACTCATCCATATTCGTTTTTCCTACGATTATAGCTCCTTCTTTCTTCAATGCCGCTACGACGGTAGCATCAAAGGGAGGAACGTAACCGGTAAGAATTTTCGATGCGCACGTGGTTTGAATGCCCTTTGTGGAGATACTATCCTTGACGGCTACGGGCACGCCGAGCAGTTTTTTTCGCCTGTATTCCTCCTCTTCGCGTCTCTTGTCCACTTCTCTCGCGTCCCTAACCGCGGTCTCTTTGTTCAACGTGATAAAACAATTTAATTCACTTCTCTCTATTCGCTCATAGATTTGTAATAATAACTCCTCGCACGAGATATTTCCACTTTTTATCCCCTCTACGACTTCTCGTGCGGTTAACTTCTTTTTTTTCATTTCCATAAGCCTCGGAAGATTCAGATTAAGCTCGATTGCTTTGCGGCGGCCTTTCTTCAACGCATCATCACTGTGTCACGGAATGTTCCCACCACTCCAGAATGGACTCGGTCTCGCCGGACCAGGAGATCAAGAACAAAATATCACTAACACGTGGTCTTGGCGCAAAAGGTCCGGATAAGTAAACCTGGTCGCCAAGTGCTCTTTTCACATGTTGCAGTCGTATGGCAGTCATCTTCGCCACACTCCTCGCGGGTCCTAACCCTCCCATCGTGACACGGCATCTCGTCTCAAGCCGGTCAATGATACGCTGGTAAAAATCGGAACGAACAAATCTATCCACAATTTTGCCTATAACCGTTGCTTCTTCTTCTACCTTCTTAAATACCACGGTATAATCCATATTCTCGTTGAGTGCTTCCTTTGTTTTCTGAAAGAGTAGCAAAGAACCTAATTCATAAACATCAGTCATTATGCCGTGTTTGAGGAACGGATTGGTTGTATTCGTTATTCTCTCTAGCCCTCTCAGCTCGATAACATTACCATAGTCTTTCTCGCCTATCCTTCCGATTGATGAGTTTGTATTCGAGACGACGGCATTTATGGTAAATTTATCGCTCTTATTTCGCTCAATATAATCCGTGAGTTGTTTAATCACTATTTTAGGAGTTGTGGTCTCTCCACTTCCGGAATTAACGAGCAGTGCTATTCTCTCACACTTCTTCTCCAATACCGGTGCGGCCTCCGCTATATCCCTACCGGGAAAACCTATATCATCCATTGTTCTCACCTCTTTATTCAGTCTAAATCTTTCCCAGTTAAAACCCGGAGATAATCATTCCTGAGATCAATCGCATACGCATCCACATCCTCTTTCTCTATTCTATTCCTCTTGTTTATATAGGCATTTACCGCCGACTCCCTTATTATCCTGATAAAATCATGAATAACTCCTCCTGACATCCCTATTGCAAGCTCTAAAGCTTCTTCGCTTATAATCGTCTGGAGTGGCAATCCCAGTTCCTTCACCCTTCTCTCCACTATCTTGTGCATTATCTCCCAATTATCATCGTTCCTTCTCGCTTCTCTATCGAACAATGCTATATTTGGAATTTTAAGTGGCTCTCTTGAACTTTTTATCTCCCAAACCACCCGCCCTATTCCACTCCTTCGGTCAACGTAATATTTGAACTTATCCCCTCTTAAAGGTTCCCTCGGATTGAATATAGCATATACCTCGGATAAAATGTTTTCTCTCATCTCGCTTCAGTTAATTTTATATATTGTCACCTTATAAACCATTGGATATGGCTGAAATGGCTGATGAAAGAATAAGGATGAAAACGAGATCATTGTGTCCTCAGTGTCTCGAAGTGATAGATGCAGAATTGTATGAAGAAGAGGGCAAAATACTGATAAAAAAGAGATGTGAGGAGCATGGCGAATTTGATGATGTAATCTGGTCGGATGCCGATCTTTATAAGAAATTTGCAAGATGGCATTACGAAGGTAATGCCGGTATTCAAATTACCGATAGAGATAAAGGCTGCCTTTTTGATTGCGGCCTCTGCCCGGAGCATAAGAGCTCGACCTTGCTCGCAATTATAGACCTCACGAACCGGTGTAACCAGCGATGTCCCATCTGTTTTGCCAATGCTGCGGTCTCTGGCTATCTCTATGAGCCGACGAGGGAAGAGCTGGAGGAGATGATGAAACTGCTCAGGAATGAGGTACCACCCTGCCCCGCTCTGCAGTTTGCAGGAGGTGAACCAACATTGAGGAAAGATTTCGTGGAGATTGTAAAAATGGCACGCAAACTTGGCTTTCCTCATCTTCAGGTGGCGACGAATGGAATAGCAATGGCACGGAGCGTAGAGTTTTGTCAAGATTTAAAAGAGGCAGGCTTGCATACGATTTATTTGCAGTTTGACGGAGTGACCGAAGAACCCTATAAGATATTAAGGGGCTATTCCGCGTTAAAAACGAAGTTGAAGGCAATAGAGAACTGCCGGAGAGGAGGGATAAAAAGTGTAGTGCTCGTTCCCACGCTCATGAAAGGTGTGAATGACGACCAGATAGGGGAGATGGTACGATTTGCGGCTAAAAACCTGGATATTATACGAGGTCTGAATGCACAGCCTATTGCGTTCGAAGGGAGAGTAGACGAATCAGAGCGGAAGAAGGGGAGAATAACCATTCCAGACTTCATAAATCTGCTCGAAGAGCAAACAGGCGGAGAGATACCGAAAGAGAGTTTTTATCCCGTGCCATTTGTCCTCCCTGTCTCTTATTTTGTGGAGGCGTGGAAAAGAGTGCCTCAGATTGAGTTCACGGTTCATCCGCATTGTGGTGCCGCAACGTATCTCTTCGTTGAACGCGGGAGGTTCATACCCATAACAGAATTTATAGACGTTGGGGGTTTCACAGAATTCTCAAAGGAGGCTGCAGGGGAGATGAACAGATCGAAGATAGGCAAAATAAAAGCATTAGCAGGGCTCATATCAGCGTTACGAAAGTTTATCGATAAGGATAAAGCGCCCGATGGCATTGACCCTTTAACGTTGCTTGTCAACATACTGGGAATCGGGAACCGGGATTCTCTTGCGGAGTTTCATCGCAAAACGCTTTTTATTGGTGCGATGCACTTCCAGGATCCCTATAACTTCGATTTGGAAAGGGTCAGGGGATGCGGCATCCACTATGCCACACCGGATCGACGTATAATCCCTTTCTGTTCTTATAACGCCATCCACCGACCATCGGTAGAGAAAGCCTTTGCCACACCACTCCATGAACCAGACTCAGGATGAGAATGAACGTTCAAGGATAACACGCAACCTGTTATCACTTATCCTCATTCCACATTGCTTGAAATAAGTTCGTTCAATAATAACTTTAAATAGAAAAAGAGCAGATATACAAATGCCCTTTTCGAAGAGTAGTCTGACCTCGCTAAAAAGCGAAGGATGATTACTATGGCAAACAAAGGGCTACAACCAAGCCGTATTGCACGGTCCCTGCGGTACGCATCAAATCAAAAGATGGCAATGACCGTTTAGAGGCAACCACAATACGGTACACATTA
>DYFG01000265.1 GCA_020725315.1 Nitrosotalea sp. | reverse complement strand
CATTATACCTTATGTAACCCTTTGTCCCTCCAACACTATCAAAACCAATCTTATAGCTGTCATCACCCTGAAAAAATGAAATTCCTTCTGATGTGAAACTAAAACTACTCCCTCCCGCTCCACCAACTTTTATTATTCCTTCAACTTCTAATTTTTGACTCGGCTCCGTTGTCCCGATGCCAACGTTGCCAGAAGTGTCAACTGCAGGCACTGCCCCTGAAGCAGCTAATCCAGTATCATCAAAAGTTGTTGAAGTAGTTGTTCCAATTAAACCAGTAGTGGAAGGAGTGCCACCAGCTGTTGTTCTATATATCCTATAATCAACTGCTCCAGCCACTGCTGACCAAGTAATTCTGCTAAAGTTTGTTGTATCTAAAACAGCATTTCCAGTGGTAGTTGTTCCTTCAGTTGAAGCTAAGGTCTCGCCAACCGAAGAGCGGGCAGTTATCTTGTAACCCCAAGTAGTAGTCCCTGTCGTTCCCTGGGGAGTAACTGTTGGGGCACCAGGAGTAGATAAAGAAAGAATTTGAGCTCCACCAGCTCCTCTGGTTGTTCCCATTATATGTAATCTTGTTGCTGGCCCCGTCGTCCCGATGCCAACGTTGCCTGAGGTATCTAAATTAAGCAATCTATTACCAGTTGGGTTGTAATAAAATGTAAGAATTTGGTCAGACCACTTAGCAATTGCCCATTTATTGACACTATTGTCGGCAAACTGTAAGGTAGAAAATTGGGAAGCTCCTGGAGTATTTAGGAGTAAGTTATTGTCATTCCTTACCACTGCTAATTTGTAGTCTCCCGGCCACGGCGTCCCGATGCCGACATTTCCAGATTCCTGCACATATAAAGTTCTATTTAAAGAAACATCTCCTTCTACTTGGAGTTTGCATGTTGGGTTTATTGTTCCAATTCCAATTCTTTTATTAGTATTATCCCAGAAAAGACCTGCATCACTACCAAAAGGTGAAGTTCCTGCTCCAAAAGGAATATAACCTGAAGTTAGAGAAGTTAAACCTGTTCCTCCTCTACTCACACTCAAAGTTCCTGATGTCTTTGTGAGTATATCTAAAGTAGGAATTCTATCAGCACTAAATGTTCCTGTTGTTATCTTTGAT
>DYFG01000049.1 GCA_020725315.1 Nitrosotalea sp. | reverse complement strand
GAAGGTGTTGCGGTTTCTACCACCCGGAAAGTCGAGGATAAAAGGGAGTTATGGATAGAGAACAAGTACTTTTAATCGCGATAGTCCTGTTAATGATACCATGGATATCTTTTTTGGTGTTGATGGGTGTCCTGATAATCGCTGGATTGTGATAAGTTGCGATTCTGCCAATTACTTCAAAGACGCTTTGATCAAAGAGAATATTCAAGAAATCGTGGATTATACTCAGGGATCCACGCTTACTCTTATTGATATTCCAATAGGTCTTAAAGACAAGAAACAGTCAGGGAAACGAGCCTGTGATGTTGCGGCTCGAGGAATACTAAAGAAGCGTGCGTCCTCTGTCTTTTCAGCGCCACAGCGGGAATCGCTCCAAGGCCAAACCTGGGAAGAAGCAAGCATCATCAACAGGGAAATTTGCGAAAAGGGCTTATCCAAGCAAACATGGGGGATAATGAAAAGAATAGCACGTGTAGATTCGATATTAATTCATAACGTATCCCTACAGTCAAGGTTTAGGGAAACACATCCTGAAGTGTGCTTCTGGAGTTTGAATGGTCACCAACTAATGAATTACTCGAAAAAATCCCGATATGGTAGTAATGAGCGTTTGAACGTTCTGGATCGTCTTTCACGGAACGCACGTGCTTTCTATAAGCAAATTAGAAGGCGACATAAAGTCAAGGATGTACGTTCGGACGATATTATTGATGGTATGGTAGCAGCTCTGAGTGCCAGTTTCTCTGGGCAGTATCCGCTCCAAACTCTACCCGAAACACCAGAACTAGACTCATACGGTTTAAGGATGGAAATAGTTTTTTCGAACCTTCAAGACATTGGCTAACAACGTTGCTTATCCGATTCAGACATTACTCTACCCATCTGACCATGTTCTGAGCAGTTTTAAATAGATTGTAACTCTTATTGCGGTGTATAAAGCTTAATCTGAAACAGAAGTTACAGCCCGTACCTTCTGCTTTATACTACCCTCTTTATCTCTCCTTTCATCTATCGTTAAGGTTGTAACGACCCGTACCGCACCGTGTGCGAAGACCGATTCATGCACCTTCTTTAAAGCCTCTAAAATTAACGATATATCTTCTGCCTCAAATATCGTGCCCATCGCGGTTACTTCGGGCTTCAAACCCAATCTTCTCAGCTCATCAACGGCTTTTGCCACGTATTTACTCACGCTTGGTGTTCCTGTTCCGATAGGAATAACACTAATTTCAGCGATTATCATCTTACTTAATTGAACATGATTTTTCCATAACTTGAATTTTATGATTACGAAAATCTCTAAACCCTACTGTTCTTTTCCCTTTACTTTACCAGCAAGCTGCTTTATCTTTTTTAAATCCGTAATATCACGATTGACCCTCCGCAATTCCTTATCCACGATTGAAAGTTTTATACTGAGATTATGCCAGACAGATACACACCAGCAGTCATCAGCAAAGCCACCGCTCCGAGTACTATTCCGCCAATCGTATAGCATCAGTAGCCTGCGGAGGGAGTCATATCTGCAAGCTCTACAACGGTCCAGAAATAGGCGTCATTCGCATGCGATACCAGGAACGTACCCGCAGCCATAGACATCAGTGCAAGTCCCAGGGGCAAACCAAGTTCGGGAAGGATCGGCAGAATGATACTGATACTGGGCGTAATCAAAAAGGTTACGAGCCGAGAACCCTGCACACTCTGGATTGCAACCGCGACCAAAAAAGGAATGAATAGTGCCGGCATTCCTGATTGTATAATCAGTGCGCCTAGTTCCTGACCAGCTCCGGTCAGTACTAAGGTAGAGCCGAGCGCACCTCCCACGCACAACACCATGAGAATACCGCCTCCCTTCATCACCGCTCCCTTCGTCCATGTGTTGATCTTATCCCGTCCGAACCCATGAGCAGCGATAAAAGCAAGCAAAACACCGATCAGCAATGCGACGTTTGGATTGCCCACAAAATTGAGCACGGGAACAGGGAAAAAGAGATTTGAAAAAATGAGCGCTAAAGGAAGAACAATGGGTGGATATGCCCTTAATCTGCTCGTTCGCTCCCGGTGCGTCTCTACCACGCTTGTTGGAACCGCCCCGAGCCGGCAAAACCGCTTCGCATACAGATAGCCAGCAAATGAAGTGGGGATAGCAATCAAAAGACCAAGCAGAACGAGCTCAGTTCCCACAACGCCAAGCTCGATTGCCGCAGAATAAACACCCGGCGCGGGATAGATAAGCTCGTATGACGCGAGTGTGCCCAGACTGAGTGATGTTGCAGCTATCCCTATCGGTATCATTTAAGTAAAAGGTTCTTATTATAAAATATTTCTATTTATGGACCTCTATTACTCTGATTTCTATTACTCTAAAACTATTTATATCCAAAAGCATCAATAAAAAATACTAACCGGTTGTTTCTGCACCGGGCTTATCACCGTACTCTTTAGGCGATCGACCGTGTCCGAACGTGAACCGTGTTCACGAAAGCCATAGTGAGAGTAAAGCCTGCACAAGTGCAGAAGCAAGGAGATAAGCGGGATGAAAGATTCGTATGTTTCGGCGCTGTGGAAGGTCGGTGCTACGTATAACACCGCACTGAACATACGAGACCGTTTATCTCTCAGGGAGTATATGGTCCCCTGCCTGAAAGGCACTTAAATATTCCTCCTGGTTAGGGTGGGATAGATGTCTATGCAAGTGTCAACTATACCATAATCACCCACACGTGGAGAACGGTTACACGGGGACGCGAGAAATGACGAGGGAGAAATTGAAAGGTGCGGAAATAGTAGTGGAGGAGTTGAAGAATGAAGGTGTGGAAGTAGCCTTTGGAATACCCGGTGGAGTGTTGTTAGATTTATACGACGTGCTCTATAAGGATGATGCTATACGGCACATATTGATGAGGCATGAGCAATGTGCGGCGCATGCTGCTGACGGCTATGCGAGGGTTTTAGGGAGACCCGGCGTTTGTATCGCCACTTCAGGCCCGGGTGCTACTAATCTCGTTACCGGACTGACGAATGCAAATATGGATTCTTCTCCTGTTGTGGCACTAACGGGGCAGGTGCCGACCGCAGCAATCGGAAGCAATGCATTCCAGGAAGCAAGCACCTTCACCATCACCATGCCGATCACGAAACATAATTTCCTCGTAACGAGAACGGAGGATTTACCTAAGGTCATCCATAACGCATTTTATATCGCTAATACCGGCAGGAAAGGTGTTGTTTTAGTTGACCTGCCAAAGGATGTCCTGGCAACCAGGGCAGACCTGAATTTGCATCCGAAAGAGACTTTTACGGGCTATAAGCCGAAGATAAAACCGAATCCGGTACAGATAAAGAAGACGGTTGAGGTCCTGGCAAATGCGGAGAGACCTCTTATATTGGCAGGTGGAGGTGTTATCAGCGCTAATGCGACCGAAGAGCTCCGCCATTTAGCAGAATCCCTCGGTGCTCCGGTAGTAACAACACTTATGGGTAAAGGAGCTATTCCGGAGAATCATCCCTTCTCCCTGGGCATGGCAGGAATGCACGGGCGTATCTATGCAAACAGGGCGATTAGTGAATGCGATGCCCTGCTTGCGGTGGGGACACGGTTCAGTGACCGATTAACCGGATGGCAGTTGGACCAGTTTGCCCCTGAGGCAACGTTGATACACGTGGATATCGATGCGGCAGAGATAAACAAGAACCTACAGGTTGATATACCACTTGTAGGAGATGCGAAGCTTGCACTTCAAGAGATAATCAAATGGCTGGAGAAGAAGAAAGCAACCAGTCCGGGAAGTGTATGGGTACAGAGGATAAGAGAGATGCATTCGGCGTGTGAAGAATGTATCGGAGATGTACGAAGAGAAGGGACATCTCTATCAGATATGTTAATAAAAGAGATTAGTGGAGTCCTGGATGACGATGTAATAGTCACCACGGAAGTGGGACAGTGTCAGATGTTTGCCGCACATTATTACATAACAAAGAAACCGCGTACGTTTATATCCTCCGGGGGGCTTGGGACGATGGGATTTGGATTCCCCGCAGCGATAGGGGCAAAGGTCGCGGCACCGGATAAGAGAGTCGTGGACCTCGCCGGTGACGGCAGTTTCCTGATGACCTGTCAAGATTTGGCGACCTGCGTAGAGAATGATATACCGGTTGTGGTATGTATCTTCCGCAACTGTTACTTGGGAATGGTGAGGCAATGGCAGGAGCTGTTCTTCGAGAAGCGATACTCAAATACCGGTTTGGGAACAATTCCAGATTTTGTGAAGTTAGCCGAAGCTTTTGGATGCTACGGAGAACGAGTAGAAAAGCCAGAGGAGTTGAAGGACGCCTTACATAACGCATTTGAGTCTGGAAAACCAGCAGTTCTTGATATGATCGTTGGCCAGGAGGACAAGGTATTGCCCATGATTCCCCCCGGTGGTAGCATAGTAGGAATGATAGGAACAGAACGATGCAAACTCATATAATTTCATTATTGGTGGAGAATCATCCTGGAGTGCTTACGAGAATGTCCGGCATGTTCACGATGCGAGGAATCAACATCACCTCCCTTACCGTTTCACCCTGCGAGAAGGAAGGGTTATCAAGGATGACCGTAGCGATAGACGGCTCGGAGAGTGAATTAGAGAAAGTGAGGAAGCAGCTCAGCAATCTGATAGAGGTGGTAAAAGTTGTTGATTTGAAGGAGGACAAGGCGATTATCCGGGATTTATGCCTTATGAGGGTCCATGTGAAGGATCTAAACGCTCGTTCTGAGGTCATGCAACTTGCCGAAGCATACGGAGCGAAGATAGCCGATGCTACGTTGGATTCGGTAATAATAGAACTTACCGAAGAGCCGAAAACGATAGACCGGTTTGTAGATTTGATGAAACATTTTGGTATAAAGCAATTGTTCAGGACCGGGGTTACGGCTATTGGTATCGATACAGGAGTAGAGAAATAGGGATATTTTGAATGGGAGAAGAAAAGAGGAAAAATGAAAGCGAGGAATCAAATAACAATACTATAAATAATAATACAGCTTTAAACAATGAGTATGGAATATCTTTGTGGAAAACAAGCAGCAACAATAATATTTTAAAGAACAATACTGTTATGAATTCTTCTTATATAGGCATTGCTCTTGCTGGAGACCCTACGTTGGGATGGTGCAATAATAATACTATAAAAAATAATTCTGTTATAAAGAAAGGTTTATAAAGAGGATACAATTACTTCTAATGAGGGCTGATACCATGAGAATATTGCATGATGAGGATGTAGATGAGAGCATCTTAAGCGATAAGATAATAGCCGTAATAGGGTATGGAGCACAGGGGAATGCTCAGGCAAACTGTTTAAGAGATTCGGGAGTTAACGTGATTATCGGCGAGACCGAGATATTGGGTGGTAAGCCTAATCCAAGCTGGAAAAGAGCACAAGAGGATGGATTCGAGGTGATGCCGATCGATAAAGCGGCTGAAAAAGGCGATATTCTCCACATCTTGCTTCCTGATGAGGTACAGGCAGAGGTTTATGAGAGACTGATAAAGCAGCAGATGAAAGCAGGAAAGACTCTTTCTTTCTCACATGGATTTAACATCTGCTTCAAACGAATCGTTCCTCCTGCGGAGGTTGATGTTATCATGGTTGCTCCCAAAGCGCCGGGAACCGAGGAGAGAAGGGCGTATTTAGAAGGGTTCGGAGTCCCGGGTCTCGTGGCAGTGAAACAAAACCCGTCAGGGAATGCACGAGAAGTGGCGTTAGCAATGACCAAGGCAATGCACTGGACAAAGGCAGGCATCTTAGAATGCACGTTTGAAGAGGAGACATATGAGGATCTATTTGGCGAGCAGTGCGTGCTATGTGGTGGTCTGGTAGAATTGATGAAGAACGGCTTTGAGGTCCTGGTAGAAGCGGGTTACCCGCCGGAGATGGCGTATTTCGAATGCGTTCACGAGATGAAACTGATCGTTGATCTCATCTGGCAAGGTGGCATCAAACGAATGGCGGAGGTCATCTCTAATACCGCGGAATATGGCATGTGGGCCGTGGGTCATAAAATAATCGGGCCAGACGTGAAGGGAAAGATGAAAGAAGCACTCAGAAGAGTTGAAAACGGCGAGTTCGCAAATGAGTGGGTTGAGGAATACAAGAAGGGAATTCCATTCTTAAAAGCGAGCAGGGAGAAGATAGGAAAGCATGAGATTGAAACGGTTGGCGAAGAGATAAGAAAACTGTTTGTAAAAAGAAAAAGTGTTTTATAAGAGCACTTTCGCTAATCCAAGCAGCAGCTTTGGATTTCTCTGTATCAATTCCATCAACAATGCCCATGTAGAGAGCTCTTTTATTTCTACCCCTCGTAACGAATGTGCAAGCGTGTTGAGGTCCTCGTCAGAGAGATTGAAGAGAAATTTTTTTGCCTTCAAGCCTGTTTCCAACCGTTTTCCAAATTCTCTCCTCCATCTGGTTTCGTATTCCATCAATCTCTTCTTTGAAACATCGCCTTCATGGACTGCTTTTGCTACAACATCGCCTGCTATTGCTCCTGCCTGCAGCGCATAGATAATGCCACCACCGGTTAATGGATTGACGTGCCGTGCTGCATCGCCAACTAAAATGAGCCCATCTGCTACGCTTTCGGAGATCGGTCCACTTAACGGTACCACACCATACATCTCAGCCATGGTCTTTCCCTCGGGGAACCTATCGTGGACGAATGCCTTGAGATAATCGATCGCTCGATGGCTCTCTTCAGAGACATCACCTCCTATCCCGAGTCCTACATTTGCACAATCCTCGCCCTTTGGGAATACCCAGGCATAGCCTTTAGGTGCAATGGTGCTACCCAGGAAAAATTCCGAATAACCTTTGTTGAGCTCGATATCGCACATAAGGAACTCAGCGCATACCGAGATATCAGAAGGGCGGAGCCGCGTCTTAATACCTGCCCATCTGCCCACCCTCGATTCCACGCCATCAGCGCCAACGACGACCTGCGCATGAATGCGTCTATCCTCTCCCATACACCGGGCATAAATGCCTCTGGTATAGCCATCATCTTCGATGATACCACACGCTTCTGTTTTAACTCGTATCTCTGCGCCCGCACGTGCCGCTTCGTGTGCAAGAAACTTATCAAATATCCGCCTCTCAAGCACGTATCCCACTTCCTCCATTTTTGCACCTGACAACACCACCTTCGTGCCGTCAGGAGCATAGATATTCGCACCGTTCACCTCGGCGCATATCCATCTCTTATCCGGTGCAACAAACCGCTCTATCTCTTTGCTCACTCCTTCCGCGCATCTCACCGGGACCCCGATCTCCTGATTTCGTTCTATTAAAAGGACATCCAATCCTTGTTCAGCAGCTTTCTTCGCAGTTACACTACCAGCGGGTCCTGCCCCCACTACCACAACGTCACGCCTCTCCTCTTTCATTTCTCAATCTCTACTTTAAAGCTTGGAATGAATGGCATCACAAACAACTTACAATTTGCAAGCTATATATAGCTTCAGGGATAAATAATACTAACTAAAGGAAATGGGAATTCCAAAGACAAAACGCTTTGAAATCGAAGAATTTACTCTTTATTGGCACGTAGATGCCGAGAAGTTTAGGGAGAAGATAAAGAGGTACAAGAATATCTTACTTGCGGGTTTTCCCCCCATGGGGAATATCATCCCCTATCATATAAAGGAGCTCTTAGAGGATTCTGAGAAGATAGTGAATTTGTATTCGTATAATTTCCCGCCCATGGTAGAAGCACGTGAAGAAGAATTCGAAATCCCCCATGACGAGATTTGGTACAGCGAGGAGAAGAGATTGTTCTGCTACATTGGCAAATATCCAGAGACCGAGTATATTCCTAAATCTACCTATAAACAGGCTGAAAGTGTGGCTCATCTCTCACAAGAGCTCGATGTCAAAGAGTTATATACCGTGGGGGTCATCATGCCTGCACAAGAACCTTTTAAAAGGATGAAAGAGGAAGTCGAGGCTTATGTTGGCTTCTTTGAAGGCTCAAAAAAAGATATCCCCAACAGAGTTGTGAAGATGACGAGAAGAAACATCGGTCGATATACCATTATTCGAAAAACAGGACTTCTTCCAGGTTTCTCTTCTAAACTCGGCATCGAAAGTTACTCTATTCTCGGCGTGGGAAAATATTCCGAAGACCTGAGAGCTTGCGCACGAGCACTTAGAACATTCAAGCAATTATCCCGGTTAGAGATAGAGACAACGAAGTTAGAAGAGATGCTTGAGCAAAGTGCGGAAGCTGTCGAGGCGAGAATAAAGGAACAGAGGGAGAAGGCTGCTTATCGGGGCGAGGGTGTGGGGGTTGAACCCTCTCAGTACATGTATGGGTAAAACGAAACTGCTCAATATTTAAGAAGGAGAACGAATCCCACTAAAATACTCCCTGAGGAAATAGCCAGGACCTTCAAAGAATCTTATCTCCTCGTTCCTTAAAACTTCATACCCTCTCCCTATTGATTCTGAAACGTTTTTTCCTAAACTACATGAACCCAGCTCGTTCTTTAACAAGCTGACGACATCGGTATACTTCCTCTCTACTTCCACCAGATACCTACCGCCCTCAATAAAAAGTGGCGATGCGGTATACTTGCTTTTAAATTGCTCTGAATGATATTTAGACGTAACGGGAGGCCCTAAATGCTTCTTTATCCTTGGGAGACTCCAAATGACCAGCTCGAAGAGCAAGAACGCTTTGTCTCCCTCTACTGAAACATCACTCCTATATACCTTAAATCCATTTCGTTCTATCAGATTTGTAACAGATGCTTCTGCTTTTCGTAACTGGGGGAAGAGGATATCCTCTACCACATCAGGTGCCTCAAACAAGACCATCACGAATTCTGTTCCTCGTTCCTTCACGAGACGCATGAATTCAGCCCTGCTCATGGATTTCCCTTTCCGTGGTGAAAAGAATTCCGTGCTGGGGTGCGCCAGGAACTCCCTTGCTGCGTCTACCAACCTGCAAAAGGAATACTCAGATACCGCGGCTGCAACATTCCTCCTCGGATCGACAGGGTCTATCACAATGAGTGGCCCGGTACCCACTTCCCTGTACGTGCCTTTCCCTTCTCTATCTATTCGTTCACCATATTCCCACTGAGATGCGTTCTTGAGCAGCTCGGTGAAAGAAGAATAGTTCAAGATGAGCAGTTCGCACAGATACCCCGCGAATCCTTTTCGCCTTAGCTCAGAGCCGTAAATACCTAAATACTTCATGAATTGCTTGAGCAACAGCACTTCATCCTCGAGTCCTGCTATTCTCCTCACCACATATGCATTATGGAACGGTGTCCTGTCTACTGCTGATTTCAAGAGCGATGCGTCTTTTACCGCGAAGCAGGGCACTAAGTCCGCTTCGTGCTCTTTTCTTCCCTCTGCATCGTAAAAGTACGCGTGAATATACGGATGCGAGGCATAGCGCTCCTCATATCGATCAGCAATACTTTTTGCGAGCGCAAGCCCTCGCTCTTTAAAATCCTCTTCGGTCATATCCGCGGGAAACATGATGAAGATATCAATGTCCGCCTCGCCACGTATCCATGTATTTCGTGCGGTTGACCCTGCGGAGATCGCATGGGCTTCTATACCCATCTCAGCTGCCTTCTTGTTTATCTTCGCGATTATAAGCTCTGTTACGGCTTTTACTCTCCTTCTCTCTTCCTCATCAGGTCTTATGTGCTCTATGACCGCTTTACAGATCCTTTTTAGCTCTTCGTTCTCTTTCATCATTGTAGGGGGAAATTAATCGCCTCTATTTATAGGGCTCGCCTTAAAAATGAGTTGATGATGGAACTATTTATAGATTTTTCTCTGCTCTCTGCCGAATGTGGAGTGGAATCGAAAAATTTTTAAGAGCTTATCAACATACAGGTATTATCTCCAATTAAAAAATGACCTCGGCTATGAACCTTAAAACCCTCTTTCTCATCTTAAAAACATCAAAACCACTAGAAGAAGATGCAAGCAAGCTCAGAGGTTATATAGCGAACAGATTCAAAGAGTTTCCTATTTTACATCAGCATATCGAGGAAGTGGGTTACCTTTACACCTATCCGAGGGTGCAATACAAAATAATAGAAAGAACGGCACTTATTTTGGGGATAGAAGAAGGTGCAGAGGTTCTCAAGAAGATTTCAGATGGCATAACGGAATTGCGGTTAGGGAAGAGCGTATACAAGGTGGAGAGAATCCAGATGACGCAAATAAATGCAGAGTTCGGACCGTGCCGTGAGAATCGGCACTACAAATTCGTAACGCACTGGCTCGCGTTGAATCCGTCTAATTATGAAAAATACAAGGAAATGACGGATTGGAAAGAGAAGAAGGAGTTCCTCAATGGTATTCTCGTAGGTAACATTCTTTCGATGTGCAAGAGTTTGGATTATGTGGTGACGATGAAACTGTATGTCCATTCGCGATTAGACGACGAGGTAGTGTCGTATAACGGTATATCACTTATAGGTTTTACGGGCGAGTTCAAGGTGAATTTTAAGATACCGGATTTCTTTGGACTGGGAAAGGGCGTTTCGCAAGGGTT
>DYFG01000048.1:8910-10682 GCA_020725315.1 Nitrosotalea sp. | reverse complement strand
GAAACGAGGTCTATTTTGTTCTGTGCGATCACGATTTTATCTATGCCCACAATGCTCAATGCCATCAGATGCTCTTCCGTCTGCGGCTGTGGGCATGGCTCGGAAGCCGCGATAAGAAGCACAGCACCATCCATTATTGCCGCGCCGCTGAGCATCGTTGCCATTAACGCTTCATGCCCCGGGGAATCAACAAATGAAACCGTTCGCAGCTCCTCTGTCTTTGACCCGCAATGCTTGCAAATTTCTTCAACGGTATAACAATCCGGCTCCTTACAAATAGGACATCTCCTGAAGGTAGCATCCGCATAACCGAGCCGTATAGATATGCCTCTCTTTATCTCTTCGCTATGTCTGTCCGTCCACTCACCAGATAGAGCATTAACTAACGTTGTTTTCCCGTGATCGACATGTCCCACCATCCCTATGTTCACAGAAGGCTTCTTCGTTTTGTTTACCCCCTCGTTCAACTTACTGAGCGCAAATCCGTCGCTCTCTAACCTTTTATCTTCTCGTTCATTTAAGATAAATACAGTAATAAAAGATTTCTTTGGTAAAGCTTTCTTATAAGCCCTTACAGGGCTTGCGGGGTCGTGGGGCGGAGCCCCACATAAGAAAGGTTTGTGGTGAGGAGAATGGACTTTGAATTAAAAGAAGGAGAGAAAACAGTTCGGAAGAGAGCGAGAGAGTTTGCAGAGAAGGAAGTACTGCCACGAGCGGCTGAGATAGACCGAAGAGGGAAGTTTCCTCTGGATATAGCGAAGAGAATGGCGGAGCTCAACCTTTTTGGGTTACCCTTCCCGATAAAATACGGCGGTGCGAGTGCAACGTTGATGAGCTACATGGTCATGATAGAGGAGCTTTCCCGAGGAAGTGCGAGCATTGGATGCTTAGGCGCAGCAGGGCTCATCTCCTTGTTCCCCATCCACTATGCGGGTTCAGAGGAACAGAAGGAGAGATATCTCAGACCTTTATGTGAAGGTGCCAAATTAGGCGCATTTGGTTTAACAGAGCCTAAAGCAGGTTCTGATCCGACTTCTCTTGAAACAACCGCGGTTCATGACGGCGATGAATATCTGTTGAATGGGAGAAAGGCGTATATTACCAACACCGCTGTCGCAGATATCTACGTGGTTTTTGCCTACACGGATAAGAGCGAGAAGAAGGAAGGGATGAGTGCATTTATTGTGGAAAAAGGGACAAAAGGATTCTCATTTGCGAACATAGAAGATATGATGGGTATGCGAGGTTGTAGTGTAGGAGGCTTGGTGTTTACGGATTGTAGAGTTCCTGAGGAGAACAGGCTGGGCAACGAGGGTGATGGACTGAGAATAGCTCTGGCAACTCTGGACAGGGATAGAATAGCAATGGGCAGCATTGGCGTCGGTATTGCTCAAGCATGCCTCGACGCCTCCAGGGAGTATGCAAAAGAAAGAAAGCAGTTTTCCCAGCCAATCGCCAAATTCCAGGCGGTCCAATTCATGCTCGCAGACATGGCAATGGAGGTAGAAGCTGCACGGTTACTCACGTACAAAGCCGCTTACCTTGCGGATAAAGGTGAGCAATTCACGAAAGAAGCCTCTATGGCAAAGCTTTACGCCTCGGAGGTTGCGCAGAGAGCTGCTATAAACGCAGTGCAAATACACGGTGGATATGGCTGCACGAAGAGTTGTCCTGCAGAAAGGTATTATAGAGATGCAAAGATACTAAGCATTGCCGTTGGCACTTCAGAGATACAGAGGATGGTGATAGCGAGGGAAGAGTTGAAGTGACAG
>DYFG01000048.1:0-8810 GCA_020725315.1 Nitrosotalea sp. | reverse complement strand
TGGCACTTCAGAGATACAGAGGATGGTGATAGCGAGGGAAGAGTTGAAGTGACAGACTATCTGAGCTTCAAGCTCTCAAGGAGGCTTTTTCTCTTGGAAACGAGAAAAAACGAAAAGCTTTTAAAAAGACAGCTTACATACACAGATAAAGGAGGCGATGAAAATGGAAAAAGCAGCACTATTGCTAATAGAATTTCAAAACGATTTCCTAAAGGAAGAAGGTGCAATGAAAGGGACCGGGATATGGAAGAGGGCAAGAGAGCATAAGGTAGTAGAAAATACGGTGAAAGTGGCAGAAGCTGCGAGGAAAGCAAATATACCAATCATACATTTGCCTATCAGCTTTAGAGAGGGATATCCCGAGATAAGCAAGCCTTTTGGTCTTATAAAAGGAGTAATAGATGCCGGTGCATTCAAGAAAGGAACAGCTGGAGCGGAGATCATAGATGAGCTTAAGCCAAAAGAGGGCGATTTCGTCGTAGATAAAAGAAGATTGTGTGCATTCTGCGACACTGAGCTTGAATCTCTGCTGAGAAATTTAGGCGTGGAAAATCTGATTATAGCAGGATTTATCACGAATTGGTGCGTGGAACAAACGGCGAGGGAAGCGTATGATAGGGGGTTTAAACCGTTCTTACTAACGGATTGCATGGAGGCACTCTCCGATGAGGAACAAAAGTTTGCAGTTGAGAAGATATTCCCAGCTATTGGAGAAGTGAGGACATCGGAAGAAATAATAAAGGAGATGTAGGAGAGTAAAACAATAAAAATAAGCAGTTTAGTCGTCTGCTTAACAATGATTGCTATGGTCTTTGCAGTGACGCCGTTAGCACAGTTGTATGTGAAGGTGCGCCTGCTGTAAAGGGAATGGTTGCTGACGATAATAAATGCATAGCCAGGTTCGACAGAGAAGACTTGAGAAAGGACCTACCAACCGGCGAGAAGGTAAAGATGACTGTTACGGGTAAGGTCTTCTATAACGGTGGCTACGCGGATTTCGAAGGTAGTGATTTCATCAGGGTGATAAAGGGAGGCTGAAAGAAATAAAAAGTACATAAATTAAAGATTTGAGATGAGCAACTCCGCTCATCCCTTTATTTTTACTCCCCGAATTTATTCTGGAGTTGGTTGCTGGAGCTTTTCAATTTGCATTTTGTATTTTACAATTACGTTAAAGATTATAAAAGAACCTATATTGTTCACCATGACAGGCAATTCTTTTGGAAGGATATTCAAGGTGACAACATGGGGAGAGTCGCATGGAGAAGCGATGGGAGTGGTCGTGGATGGCTGCCCGGCAGGGCTTGAGCTCTCAGAAGCGGATATACAGCGTGAATTGGATAGGAGAAAACCCGGCGTCAGTGCAATAACCACGGAAAGGAAGGAAGCAGATGAGGTGAAAATATTGTCCGGCATCTTTGAAGGCAAAACGCTCGGCACTCCTATCTCTATGCTCGTGTGGAATAGAGATGTGGATTCGAGTCCTTATGAATCTCTCAAAGATATCGCGAGACCGGGTCAAGCAGATCTCACATACCAGCTGAAGTACGGGATAAGGGACTACCGAGGTGGTGGGAGAGCTTCGGGACGAGAGACCGTTGCGCGAGTTGCTGCGGGTGCAATCGCAAAGAAGATTTTAGCGAGCCATGCTATCCAAATTCTTGGGCATGTCGTAGAGGTAGGTGGAATACGAGTGAGGAACGTGAGTAAACCCTTACAGGTTTTTCGGGGTCAACGGGGCGGAGCCCCGTTAGTCGAGGAGATAATGAGGAATGCGGAGAGCAATGCAGTCCGGTGTGCAGATTTAGAAGCGGCGCGGAGAATGGAAACGTTAATAACCGAGGTGAAGGAAGAAGGAGATAGCGTAGGTGGCATTGTGGAGGTGATTGCGCTCGGTGTTCCTGCGGGTTTAGGCGAGCCGGTCTTTGATAAACTGGATGCAGAGCTTGCAAAGGCGTTGATGAGTATCGGTGCGGTGAAAGGAGTGGAAATAGGCGCTGGTTTTGAAGCAGCGAGGATGAAGGGGAGCGAGATGAACGATGAATTGTATCTACAAGAAGGCACGATACGAACGAGAACGAACAATGCAGGTGGGATTTTAGGTGGCATCTCAACGGGAGAGCCGATACTATGCAGAATAGCGGTGAAACCCACTTCTTCCATCTCAAAGCCACAAAGAAGTGTTGACCTGGAGAAGATGGAGGAGGTGGAGATAAAGATAACAGGTAGGCATGACCCCTGTATATGCCCGAGAATAGTTCCAGTAGCGGAAGCGATGGTTGCTCTGGTGTTAATAGATTATTTAATGAGAACACAGGGGAGGTAAAAGATAAAGGAGAGGAATAAGCCCTCTGCTTTTAAATTGCGTTTGTTATAGAGGCGGAAGTAGAATACCACGAAAACAATTATTAGTGGATATGATTTTTATGATAATTATGGTAACACCTGCGGAACATGAGACCCTTAAGGAGGGTATTGTCAGACGCGTGAAAGTAATGATGATGAACTGGGGCTTAGGAGAAGGTTGCAGTTCCATCTATGCGGTGCTTATCGCATCCTGTGAGCCGCTCTCTGCAGAAGAGATAAGTGAACGAACGAGCTACGCTTATTCCTCGACCATAAACTATCTGAATACGCTTATAAGAATGGGTCTGGTAGCGCGCTTCCGACGCATCAGAAAGAACCGATACCTGGCAAGTGTGAACTTTGTGGAGCTGATCAAGGCTGAACGGGAGAGGGTTATGGGATATCTCAACCAGCTCAGGGATGATCTCGAGGGAATCAAAGACCTCGAACATCTCAGCGAGAAGGTAGAGCATGCGATAGATTACCTCAGAAGAGTTGAACCCGCCGAGAATGAGGCTCGGGAGGATAACGAATAACGATGCAAAACTCCTGCGTGTTATTCTCAAAAACGAATAGCAGCCCTAAAATCGTGTTGACTGCTGATGAGACGATGATGAGCAGGTATCGCTGGGGGATCTTTGTGGGATTCTCTACCTGCATGCCCCAGGGTATTATCCCCGATTGGTTCTATTTCAGCGTTTTCTCTCCGTCAGTGCCGAGGAAAAACGGGAGAGCTCGGTATGCCGACTTCGGACTCAGAATTGTGGAGGCTTCTTTGGCAGAAGTGTTTGGTGAGGATGAAGTCGCGGTTGTTCACCCTAAGGATTTGGAGAAGGTGGCTGGCGGTAGGACGGAAATAATCGGAATTAGCGGACACGACTTCCTGGGTATCTGTCCACCCACCTCGGAGTTTGTTGACCTGCTCAATATCGGACCACCGTACAACCGCGTGAAATTTTTTGAATTGATGAAGAAGCGGGTAATGAAAGAGAAGATCGTGGTAGCGGGCGGAAAAGCTGCATGGCAGTTAGCGGATGAACAGATCATGGACAAACTCAATGTTGATTATGTATTTCTTGGTGAGGGTGAGATCACCGTTCCTAAACTGTTCAAATCGATCCTTGAGGGTGAGAACCTGCCGCGGATAATAACCGGAGAAGAGCCAACTGCAGAGGAGATACCAAACATCAGAGGAGCCGCAATTCACGGATTGGTCGAGATAAGCAGGGGATGTGGGAGAGGCTGCTCCTTCTGCACACCGAACATGCAAAGGCTCCGTTTTAAATCAGTCGAGCATATTGTAAGAGATGTGAGGACAAATATAGACGCAGGGCAGAGGGCGATCTCACTTCATTCCGAAGATATCCTGCGGTATGGTGCCAGAGGGATCACACCGAATGGGGAACATGTTCTCAATCTAATCGAGCGTGTTTCAGCTATCGAAGGAGTTATGAGTATTGGAGCGAGCCATATCGCTCTCGCTTCGGTCTATCATAAACCCGATCTACTCAAGGCAGTATCAGAAACATGCTATTCTATGCTCGATCAGGATTGGATGGGTGCACAAACCGGAATAGAGACCGGAAGCGCACGGTTGATTGCGATGCACATGCGCGGTAAAGCGTTACCCTCGCCCGCCGAGAAGTGGTCGGAGATAGTCAAACAAGCTTTTGGTAGCCTGGGCGACAATAAGTGGTTCAACGCCGCAACACTGATAAACGGGCTTCCGGGTGAGACTGCGGATGATGTCATCGAGAGCATAGAACTGGTAGAGGATTTGAAAGGAACTCCCTCCATTATAGTGCCGATGAACTTCGTCTCAATGCACGGCCCTACTTTAGATAACGAGGAAACGTTTACCATTGCGAAGATGACACCGGAGCACTGGCAGCTCATGGGTGAATGCATAGAGCACAATCTGAATGTTTTGCCGGGGCTGCTGAGGAGATACAAAACCACCAGAGGAGGTTTCATAAAATGCTGCTTACTGAGCATTGCGGCAAATTACATGGCGAATGCGCTGAGGAAATATGTGAACAAGATGAAGAGGGGAGAGCCGCCAACTGAACGGAAAGAAGTAAGTAAATGGTTCAACCCTGATATACCTGAGTTGTAGGTTTTAGCGTCGAATACGGGATATTCATGGTATCACGGTACTATGAGGAGCGTGAGAGATATACACCCGATGAATCATTGAAGATTGCGGTCTCTAACATCGGGGCATCAACATTTGGCTCTGCGACAACAACAATCGCAGCTTTCCTCGCTTTAACGCTTTCCGAAATGCCATTGATTCAGCACCTGGGGCAAACGCTGGCAATGGGTATAGCCTTCTGTTGGATCGGAGCAGTAGTAGTAAATCCTTGCTTTATCTTTTTTGAAGAGCGTATGCAGGAGAAGAGGAAAGATGCGAGATAAGCAAAGCAAATTGGGGAAAGGACCGCTGGAGAAGTATGCGCGGTTCGTATCGCATCGCACACTCATTCTTTTAGCTATATTTCTTATCTTCACCCTTTTTATGGGATATCAAGCGTCGTTGATGCAAACCACGGGGATGTCACAAAAGGGATTCCTTCCAGAGGGTATAGAAGTGGTCAAGACGTTCAATCTGATCTCGGACCAATTTGCGGGTAGTTTCGTCACTTCAACGATTGCGGTGGAGACAGAGCCGGGATATGCAAAATCTGATGAGATACGCGATCTCCGCGACCCTGAGGTATTGAGATACGTGGATGTGCTTGCCGAGAGGGCAAAGCTGGTTCAAGGTGTGGTGAGTGCGGAAAGTGCTGCTGATGTGATAAGAGAAGCGAATGGGGGCAGAATACCAAGCTCCTTACGAGGTGTGAAGTCGCTTTTGGAAAAGGACGAAGTAGCAGCACAGCGGATACGCAACTATATCAGCGATGATTATGCGATGAGCGTAGTGAGATTGAATCTATTGGAGGATGTGGACGAAGGGGAGGTGGTTGAAGGATTACGAGAAGTAATACGAGTAGATAAGCCGCCCGGATTGAGCGTGGAGATAACCGGTGATCCGGTGATATTTGTGACGCTGAAAGAGCTCGCAGAGGAGACGATGGAAACAACCTCTCTTTTCAGCTTTGCTTTAATCATACTCATTCTTATAATTGTATTTGCATCTATTAAATACGGGCTTATTCCTTTGTTAACCATTGTTTTTGGTATTATTTGGGCCTATGGCACGTTAGTTTTGGCAGGGTTCGAAATAACGCCACATACATCCGGTGTGATGGCAATGACAATCGGCATCGGTATCGATTTCGGCATTCAAGTCACAAAACGGTTCAGATACGAGCTGCGAACGGAAAAATGTGAGGATGCAATGGTTGATACGCTCAGCAACGTCTTCTATCCAATGCTCATAACGACATTAGCGGCGGTAATAGGATTCGAATGCCTCTCGCTCGGTAAATTGCCAGTAATGGGAGATATGGGGACGATGATGGCAACAGGTGTGGTGTTTTGCATGGTTGCGGCACTTACGGTCGTGCCAGCAATCCTCGTTCTCTTTGAGAGGCGGGAAAAGGATGTCTGAGATTGGGGAAGAAAGTCTCCAGTTGCCTTCCCACTTGGTCATTGATGGAAGCCAGTTGTTAAGGGGGCTCCAAATCATGATTCATCCTCTCACAACCTGATGCTTGGCCACCTCTCGACGGGGTCGGTGGAACGGACGATTTGCATCCCCGCGTCGGCAAATCGCTTAAATGCCGCGTTCGCTTCTTCGGTGTAGTCCATTACGCCTGGTATAACGACTGGAGAAGTACAATCTTCCATGAGATACACTTTCTCGGCTAACTTCTTATCACGAACAAAGATTTCTTTCAGCAGATCGTCAATGGTCCAGGCGACACAATGACTCTTTGCCTGTCCTGCGATGATGACTGCATCGAACTGCAGGAGCTCATCGATAAATTTAACATTCTTCTGGGCGATTTGATCTTCGTCCGGGCCATCGAGCACCTCTGGGCCGAGGACCGAATAATGCTCGGTAAACGGATTGTCTCCCTTGACCTGGAAATTCGGCTGACTGGACCGCGCTATGCTGTGGAAGAAGATAGCTTCCTCAACAGCTGAAACAAGGGCATGACCTATGCTTCCCAACATGGCATGATAGGGCCATATGGTGAGATCATATCTACCGCCCTCTTTCAACGTCCTTGTATAGTGCATGAGGTGGCGCTCTGCATACTTCTCACTGATTCCAAGAGTATGACCAAGTAGGGGATTAAACTTCCACCAGCCTTTCCTTACCTCCTCTTCCGAGATGAGCGTGAACGGCTCTGGATGTTCGCCTTTGTCGTTGACCCAGAATACAGAATGGAAGATCAGCACCGCTTGGTGCGTGTCCATCGTCGGTGAGATCTGGGTAATCACATCCATGTTCCGATAGATGAATTCACACAACCTTCGATTGTCCTCAACTGCTCCTGTCCCTGAACGTCCACCAACAAATAATTCAAAGCCAGGGATGCAAAACGTATTTTGCACGTCTACTGCCACGAGACAGATCTTGAATCGGTCATTGGCCGCAGGCTGTATGGTATGGAGCTTCGCCCACCTCTCAGCCTCCTCAGCCCGTTCCTGATAGGAAACGTTCCAAACTTCACCAACGTTATCCGGGTCGAAGTGTGGTGGAATAGGAAGGTCACGGTGTGCCATATGTATCCTTTTATTTTAAAAAGAAAAGACTTGACGGAAGAAGAAGTTGTCAGATAAAGGGGGTGAGGTCAAATCGCATACCATCTCGTGCTGCTATTACTTCCACACCACTCTCCTTGCTGAGCTGCTTTGATATCTCCCATGGCTTATTTCTGAGCATGGTCATCCCAAAATGGGTGAGTATCGCAACCCTGGGTCTCCTTGCTTCTATAATCTTCTTCGCATCTTCCACACAGAGATGATCTACTCCCTCTCTCCTTTTATACATCGCTACGTTCATGACGAGCACGTCTCCATCATAATACTGCTCCAATCCCTCGAAATAGAGCGTATCCGCGATAAAAGAGAGGAGAGTCGTATCTTCACCACGTACCTTGATGTTCAGACCATAGGTTTCAACGACGCCATGCACATGCCGTTTCGGTGTGTGTATCTCGAGGTTCCCAACCGCATAGATACCACCCTCCTCGAGCACCTCGATCTTATCTAGAAGTCCTTTATAATAATTCAAAACAACCGCATCTCCCTCACCTGATAACGCATCGTTTGGGCAGAGAAGTACTCCTCTGGGCTTGAAGCCGCCTTCAGTCATCGCTTCGATCATCACGTTGACATCGTTAGAATGGTCTAAATGCTTATGCGTGAGGATAATAGCATCTAATTGAGCAGGGTTGAGCTTTGGCTTGCTTGATGCGAATTTTACCAACGTGCCGGGACCCGGGTCTATAAGGATGCTGGTATCTTTCAAGCTCAGCACAGTCCCCGCAGAGGAGCGAAACTGCGTTATCATGACGAATCTCGCACCTGCGGTTCCCAGAAATCTTATTTCTTCAGTTGCTTTTTCCTCTTTCTCCATCTTTATCCGCACTTTATCGAAATCCCAATAAGTAGTATCTCTCCATCATTACTTTGTATAATTCGTCAAAAAAATCCTTCATGGTTAAATCTTCAAACGTATAAAGCCGAGTAAATTTCTCGCTCTGTACAAATTTCATGGCTTTTACTTTTTCATAACATCCTTTTCCAATATTAGCAAGTTTGAGATGCATATCGTCATCACCATTAAATTTATTTTAATCAATCAAAAATTCTTTATCCATTTTTATATCACCTCACTCTTTATTTCGCCATCTAAATTCATAGTTTCTTTACCTCATCGAGAAAGGCAGGGCGATTCTTAAATTCTGCTTTTAAATCTGATTTTTCGTAATTACCTTGAGTTCTATAATACTCAAATAGCCTGTCCAGCATGTTTTTCTCTTCGGTCTTCAGGGTCAACGCAATATGAACAATTCGTTCTATATTGGCTGTGTCGCTTTCTTTAGCAAAATGCTCAAATAAAAATCGGAACAGTTCTGTAAGCCTCCCCTCACCTTTTAATATCCCTTGTTCTGCTGTTTCCAAAGCTTTTTCCAAATCTCCCTTATTAACATAGAACTCCACCAAATCCCAGTAATCCATACCGTAATGGAGATTCTCCATACGCATTTCTAAATATGCTTTTTCATTGCGGAGATAGCTCTTCTGAATATTCATAATCAAATTTTTCCTCCAATCAGAAGGACGTTTTGCCAGTTTTTCCACTAAATATTCCCATTCTTCCCTCGTATGACAAATCTCAAAAAAAATATCCATCAATGCATCCTCAAAACCAGAGTTCCCCTTATCATACTCTACAAAAGTGCAATCGTAACTACTCAGGTATAATAAAGTTTTAATACTTTTCTACTGTAAATCATACAAAGGTCAGTTATGATAGAGCCGATGATACCTTTACGTTTGCC
>DYFG01000002.1:73252-75370 GCA_020725315.1 Nitrosotalea sp. | reverse complement strand
CTTATCGCTCACCAGCTCCTTGTCAAAGCCTTCACCAATCAGTTTTATCTTCTTGAAACAATCATCACACATCGGGAAGACGAAGACCGAATCCGCTTCTTCTATAACATCTTCGCACTCCAATGCTATTGAATCCGCTTCGTTTCGGCTCAAACCGCCCAAGAAAGCGCTCTTCTGCACTCGGTAAAGCCCGTAACCCTTGCAGGTCTTCGCTACTTCACCTCTTATCTTATCATCCGATATATCGTATATCACCCACACAAGCATATTTTTGGTCAAAGTTTTCCTAAAAGTTTGTTGGCGATTCTATGACACTCAAATTGAATAACGTTCTTCATCTTTATATTCCTTCCCCTATACTTTATTGTCTTCTCAAACGTCTCGTTGAGTGCTTCTATCAATACCGCTTTTCCATCTTTATTCAAACGCAAGCCATTCTGTATCTTATCAAAATATTCCTCCTTCACCTTTCGTTTGCTGAACAGATGAACTACAGTTTCGTCCACAAAGGTTCTGAACATCTCTATGATGTCAAAGACCAGCGATTTCTTGTTGTAGTTATCAGTATGAAGAAATCCGATATAAGGGTCTAAACCCGCAATTATGCACGCCTTCTCCACTATTGAGTACAAAACGCCGTATCCATAGTTAAGCATGGCATTAAACTCATCTCTCGCCGGGTTCCTGCTCCTTCCTTCAAATTTGAATTTGTCTGGCACGATTGAAGCGAGTGCTTCGAAGTAGGTTCTGGATGCCATACCCTCTATACCTAAAATCGTGTGCCTCCTTTCTTCAACTGTGCCTTTTAAACTCGTCAATCTCTCTTTTAATTCCTCCAATTCTTTAATGCATCCTTCTAATTTGTCTTTCATCTCCGCTCTTGTCTTTTTCAGCCGCTTTAATAACTCCATTTGATTGTCGATTTTTTGAATGCCCCAGTTCTTCGCCAGTTTTAGCCCTCCCTCTTTCTCATACAGCTCCAGTTGTCTCCTTCTTATCAGCGTCGTGCTTCCTAACTTAGGATGCCACACTCTTCCATACGGCTCTCCATAAGAATCGAGAAAAACAATGTCTATATTATTATCCACTGCAAACTTTATTGCATCCGTAGAAATATACGCAGCCGTGGTGATCAAAATGCTGTCAACTTTATTCACCGAGACTTCAAATACCTTCTCCTCCTTTTTCACTAAAAAGCAGTCCCCCTTCTTCCTTAGATAAGACCCGTATGTATTAATCACCAATTGCATTTTTTACGTCTTTTCATTCTTTTATCTGCTAATACCTATTGGTTCTCATATTACAATTTTGCATCGTAAAGTCATAATTCTGACATAGGCTATATAATATTTATGTATTACTACTTATCCAGTACTTGTTTACCGCAGAGCCCGCAGAGAACACAGAGAGTCAGGGAAAATATTCACCTTCTTATTTCGCCATCTCAGCGCTCTTCGTGATCTCGGCGGTAAACAAATATCTTATCCATACTTATATCCTGCTTCAGCTCTTTCTTTTCTTCACGGCAAAGGACGCAGCTTCACACGTAATATTCTCTCACCTTCTACGGCGATATGAAGAGAATCTTCCTCGATTTCGGCATGAGCTTCAAAATAGTGAGCCAGTACTTCGCCGAGTTCTTACAGCCGCGCAAATACACCGCGTTAGCCGACTTCTTTGAATTAGAACTCCTTCCGATATCAAAGGCTTTTATCGGCCTGATTACCTCACGCATATAGGACGGCGGCAGAACGATGAGCGAAGCGCCGATGCGATTCTGCTTACCCCTGCACATGCTGACCATGCACAGTATATCCGCTTCTTGCGGACTGATATCCCTATTTACTGTACACGAGCGAAAAAAAAAATCATCTTTAAAAATTAAATACTAAGTGCCTGACTGATGTAATCAAAGGAGCAGAAGGTATAATAAACTAACCTTTCTTCCTTCTTCAACAGGCAGGAACAGATCAACTAAAACCGAGGTATCGAGCGTTACCATTATCTTTCCCGCATTCTAAGTAGAACTTCTAAAGGGTCCTCTCTTATTTCAATACCTTCTTCTTTTTGCTTCTGCTCCAATTCTTCCGCAAGTTTCAACAACCCTTTTGGCTTCAC
>DYFG01000002.1:59629-73152 GCA_020725315.1 Nitrosotalea sp. | reverse complement strand
TGATGCAGTAGTGCGTATTCGTTGAATCGGGTAGCGAAGGATCTCCATAACCTCGCGTCCAAGACCATCGTTCAACCTTTTCTTTCGGGCTTTGGTTACATATACAGCAGCATGGGGAGCAGGTGCGGAACACTTATAACCTCGCATACGCTTACCTAATTACAATGTCTTCGACCTCACTCTACCACAAAACGCTCAAGGAGGCCTTAGCTAAGGCGCTCAAAATCGCAAAGGAAGCGCGGAGAAAGGGTTTTGATCCCGCTCGGGCTCCTGAAATCAAGATAACGAAAGACCTTGCAGAACGCGTTGAAGCGCTCATCGAAATAAAAGGCTTGAGTGCGAGGATACGAGAATTAGAGCGAGAGGGTTACGGGAGAGAGGAAATAGCGTTGCGAATCGGCTATGACTTTGTAGAAGGCAGATTTGGCAATTACAAAAAAGTTGAGGTTATCGAGAACGCAGTGAGAACCGCGGTAGCGATTCTCACTGAAGGCGTGGTTGCCGCGCCAATCGAAGGAATAGCACGAGTTGAAGCGGGTCGAAACGATGATGCGAGCGAGTATATTAAGATATTCTATTCGGGTCCGATACGAAGCGCGGGTGGAACTGCACAGGCGCTCTCGGTATTAGCTGCGGATTATATAAGGCGAGTAATGGGATTTGCGGCGTATCATCCACGAGAGGATGAGATAGGGCGGTATGTATTGGAAGTCTCAGAGTATGAACGGATAAGTGGATTGCAGTACACACCCACTGATGAAGAGGTAAAGGAGATCGTGCGAAATTGCCCCATTTGTATTGACGGCGACCCCACGGAGGAGATCGAGGTGGGTGGTTATAAAGACCTTGAACGGGTCGCAACGGATAAGATACGGGGTGGTATGGTGCTTGTACTCACCGAAGGGATCGCGATGAAAGCAGCCAAGATCAAGCAACAGGTTGAGAGACTTGAACTCGAGGGATGGGAATGGTTAGCCACACTGGTAAAATCAAAGGGTGAGAAACGAAAGAAGGATTTCTTAGCGGATTTAATAGCAGGAAGACCGGTATTTGGACGCCCCTCAGCAAAGGGGTCATTTAGGCTTCGATACGGGCGTGCTCGCAATTCCGGACTTTCTGCAGTTGGGATAAACCCAGCTACAATGGCTCTGCTTGAATTCATCGCAGCGGGGACGCAAATAAAGCCCGAACTACCGCGCAAAGGGAACTGCGTCGTCCCAGTTGATTCTATTGAAGGTCCGACCGTGCTCTTGAAAGATGGTTCACTCGTCAGATTAGATTTAACTCGACCGTTCGGAACGTTTGATCAAACTGCACTGCACGAAGAAGTCGCAGAGATAGTGGATTTAGGGGAGATACTCATTGATTATGGCGATTTTTTAGAAACCAACCACCGGTTAGTGCCCGGTGCATACGCGCATGAATGGTGGTTAAAGGAGTTGGAAGCGAGAGCACAGGGTGAAGCAGAGATATGGCGTTCGAAAACACCGAGTCAAGCAGAAGCGCTTGAAATCGCAGCCCGCTTTGCGGTGCCGCTCCATCCTGCATATACCTATCTCTGGGAGGATGTAACCGCTGAAGATAATGAATATCTGGCAGAGCGTATATGCCAAGCGGGGATTCTGGATGAGGAAACGCTCTTTATACCCGATGACGATGGTGGCAGAATAAAAAGAATTCTGGAGGATTTGCTCGTTCCCCATCAAACCTCTGGTAAAGAAGGCTTTTTAGCAATTGGTGAGCCGAATGCGCTGTTACGGTGTTTAGGGCTGAACGAAGATTTGAAAAGAGACGAAGCAGTGCGGATAACGACGAGGAATAAAGCGCCGACGCGAATCGGTGTGAGGATGGGAAGACCTGAGAAATCGAGAGAACGAAGGATGAAGCCTGCTCCTCATGCTATCTTTCCTCTGGGCGAATATGGAGGAAAGAACAGGTCGTTGAAGGAGGCATTAAAGGCAAAAGTGATCGAGGTGGAAATTCAATCCTTAGGAGGAGTGGATCAACATATAACCAAAAACAGAAACAAGGACCGGGATACTAAAAGAAGCATTGATTTGTGGTGCTATTACCAGGAAACGATGCAACAATTGGGTGAGGATTATACTAATACCAATAAACTGGAGGTGAAATGCGTGAAGGGGCTCATCTCGAAGCAAAAAGTGGCTGAACACCTCGGAAAGGGGATATTACGGGCGAAGCACGATGTGGTCGTGTTTAAGGATGGCACGATACGCTATGATCTGACCAATTTACCGCTCACGCATTTCAAACCTAAAGAAATAGGACTGAGTGTAGCGAAGGCGAAGGAGTTGGGGTATTCATATGACCTAAAAGGCGAGGAGTTGAAGTCCGATACGCAAATAGTAGAGCTCAAGCAGCAAGATGTCATTGTATCAGTTGATGCTGCATCGTATTTGCTGAAAGTATCGCACTTTGTGGATTCGCTGCTCTCCCAATTTTATGGCTTGCCACCTTATTGCTGCGCGTCAAGCAAAGAAGACCTCGTAGGGCAACTCGTGCTCGGATTGGCACCCCATACCTCTGCTGGGATGTTGGGCAGGATAATCGGATTCACGACGGCTTCAGCTTGTTATGCCCATCCGTTTTTCCATGCCGCAAAGAGAAGGAATTGCGATGGTGACGAGGACTCAATCATCCTTCTGCTGGATGCTCTGCTCAATTTCTCGTTGTCCTTCCTACCGGAGAAGAGAGGTGGTCGAATGGACGCTCCTCTGGTTCTCATCCCGTTCATCAATCCAAAGGAGGTGGACAAGGAGGCGCATAACGTTTCCATAGCGAGTGAATATCCGCTTGAGTTCTTCGAAGCGGCTTGTGCCGAGAAGCATCCAAAAGAGGTGGTAATAGGGACTGCAGCGGATAAAATAGGAAACATGAAGGATAGTTATGGATTTGGTTACACGCATGAGACCACGGATATCGCCGCAGGTCCTTTAAATTCGCTGTATAAGAGACTCGCTACGATGATAGAGAAAATGGAGGCGCAACTTAGATTAGCGAGGATGATACGCGCGGTTGATGAGAAAGAGGTAGCAGAAACCGTCATAAAAAACCATTTCCTTCGCGATATAAAGGGGAACCTCCGTGCGTTCGGGTCACAGCAAATGCGGTGCAACAGATGTAATGCCAAATACCGAAGAATACCGCTGAGTGGCAGATGCCAGAAGTGCGGCAGTCAGATAGTTCCTACCGTGCATGCCGCAGGTATAAAAAAGTATCTCGATCTCTCGTTGCGCATAGCAAACGAGTACCACGTATCAGATTACACAAGACAACGTCTGGAACTGTTGCAGTGTGATATCGATACGCTCTTCCCTGCAGATGAGAGGCAGAAATCGTTGAGTGATTTCATGTAAAAGCTAATAAGATTAAAGTACTATTATAAAGAGAGTGGAAGGGTTCTTAAAATGAATGACAGACGTGCATGGGGGATTCTTCTTGTGCTCTTATCCATCGTATCTGCTTTGATTACACCTGTTGGAGGAGCAGCTAAAGGCGACGAGAACGTAATTTACGTGATAAAAATAGAAGGCACGATTACTGAAGGTACAGCCTTAGATGTGGTAGAAGGCTTACGAAAAGCTGAGGAAATGGGTGCTGAAGCAGTATTGATCGAGCTCAATACGCCGGGTGGACTTGTTGCCTCAACACTTAAGATAACCGAAGCGATCCTGAATTCAGACGTGCCGGTTATTACGTATGTAGCACCGAAGGGGGCAATAGCGGCTTCTGCGGGCTCATTTATCCTCATATCCGGAACTATCGCCGCAATGGCGCCCGGAACGACAACCGGTGCGGCAATGCCGGTCGAGATCGGCGTCGAGGGGAGAAAACCGGCAGATAATAAGACGATAAACTTCTTCGCAGAGCATATGGAGAGCATCGCCGCTTCACAGGGTAGAAACGCGACACAAGCTAAGCGCTTTGTTACCGAGAACGATGCGCTCCGTGAAAAGCTGGCATTAGAACGAGGAATAATTGATCTCGTCGCGGAAGATGAAACTGATCTTTTAACCAAAGTTGACGGAATGACCGTTAAGGTAGGAACTGAGAATAGGACATTAGCGACAAAAAACGCTTCTTTATACGAAAAGAAAAAAACGGTACGTTCTTCGGTATTAGAAACGCTGAGCAATCCTCAAATAGCAGTTATTCTGCTACTGGTCGGCATATATGGACTGATTTTCGGATTCATGTCACCGGGAACGTACGTACCTGAGATGATCGGTGCGATCTGCCTCATTTTAGCGCTGTACGGACTGGGACTCTTCGAGAGGAATGTGTTTGGTGTCCTTTTAATAATTGTGGCTGTTTTGTTATTCATTGCAGAGGCGCTTACGCCTACCTTCGGCATACTCACTACGGGCGGTGTTGTATGCCTGATAATAGGTGCTTTAATACTACCGAGAGAGCCATTACTCATTAACCCACCTTCAGGATGGTTTGAAGGATTCTTATTAACAATAATCGGTGTTGCGTTGGTATCCGCTGCTTTTTTTTCCTTTGCCATGGGAGCAGTGTTAAAGCTGAGAAGGAGGAAAGTAAAAGTAGGTGGTGAAGAACTTATCGGGAAAGTAACAAGGGCTGAGACTGAAATTACCGAGGAAGGAGGGACGATAAAAATAAGTGGTGAGATCTGGAAAGCTCGAACCCTAACTGGGGAAAGGATAAGCGAAGGCGAGAGAGTGGAAATAATAGACCGGGAAGGATTAACACTGATCGTTAAAAAGAAAGAACGAGAAAAATAGCAATGAACTATATATAATGAGCAATTAAGCATTTGCCATTAGCTATGCGCTCTCTGGCTATAAAAGAACCATTGGTGGAGATGACAGATGGGCATTCTCTTAGGAGCACCGGTATGGTATGGGAACAGACCATTCGAGAGGAGTATAGAAGAGCTTTACAAGCTCGGGTTTGACTATTTCGAGTTCTCATTGGATTATCCGTTGCCCGATTGTATGGATGAAGCGGAGCGGAAAGGGCTTAAAGGGCTGTTAGAGGAGTTTGAATTGAAAATCGGGGTTCATTCTCCACTTGATATACCCCTAGCGCATCCGAGGGATGAGTTAGCTGATGCGAGTAGGACGGTTTTGAGACGGTGCATGGAATTTTCCGCCGAGTTTCTACCTCTCTCGCAATACTACAATTTCCATGTGAATCCTCGAGTTTCCACCTATAAGCTTAGGGACGTGAGAGAGGTGATAACAATAAGAGGTCTCGAAAGGTGCAAAGAGCTCACGAGAATGGCGTCGGAGTTCGGCATAGTGGTAAGTGTGGAGAATGATTTAGTTCCTTTTGAATGGTCTGATCTGCTATTCGGAGCTCTTTCTCTACTTTATCCACACTTGTATCTTACCTTTGACGTGGGGCATGCGATCATGGCGGAAATGATCTATTCGAGAATGAAGAGGAAAGATGGTAATTATCTGGATTATCTTAAGCGGTGGATAGAGAAATGTGGTGCGAAGATACTGGTGGTGCATGTGCATGATTGCTCGTGCACCGGTAATGAGATGCAGGACCATTTGTCACTGGGTAGGGGGGAGTTGGATTTTGACGCGGTATTCGAGCTGGTGAGATCGACCACTTGTAAATATCTTGTGATAGAGACTTTCTGGAAGAATAAAGATAAAATGAGAATGGATTATGAAGAGGTGAGAAGAAATGTAGAATTGTGCAGGAGTTATTTGTAAACAAACCTTTCTTTATAAAAGAAAGCTTTACCAAAGAAACTTACATTAGTAAAGGTTGCATGCTTTAAAGCGAGGAAAGAGTGACAGGAGAAGCAACAAGTGGTAAGTGCCATATTAAAGAAATTAAGTATTAGCTGGAAAGTTCAGCTAAGAATTTTATAGGAGTTCTAAGATTATAAGTAAACAAGCAAACGCGTTATAGCAGATAACTCTTTTTAACCATCTCGAGAGGCAAGGTGAAGCAAATTAGAAGATCCCCCACGCATATTCACAAACCGAATCTTTAAGGTATAGCTGGACTCCCGAAATGGATGAAGATTCTAAGAGAGCTAGGGAAATCGGTAGCAGATATGAAAGAAGAACTGAAAACAAGGAAAAAAGAAAGTTAAAAAGTAAACTTTTTATTATGACTGGCGTAGCATAAACCAAGCGCAATAAGCTTTTCTTATAAAACAGTTAACTATATATTTAAAAATTTCTCCGATTCGATTCCCTTAAGTTTCGAGCATGAAAGAAGTTTTTGCGACGCAAATTTTAGGCGAAGTGCATGATCGAGTTTATAAAGGAGCTCTCTCCATATGTGTAAATTGGGATTTCAAAGAGAGCCTCTCTCATTTAAAATGCTCAAATAAACCTAACGATAAATTTAAGGTAGTGAACCAGAATGACGTAAGGTAAGTATAGTTTACAGGAGCGGAAAGAATGAGAATAAAATTGGAAGAGGTGGATAAGAAAGGGGCGATATCAGTGGAAGAGGCAATAGCGAGGAGGAGATCGAGGAGGTCGTTCAAAAGAACCAAGCTCACCAAGAAGCACCTTTCGCACTTAATATGGTCTGCGGGGAAGGCACCGTCTGCGGGTGCTACCTACCCACTGGAGTTGTACGTAGTAATAGGAGCGGACTGCGTAGAGGATATAGATGCCGGCGTGTATCATACTGAACGAGGATATTCGCAGTTAGAGGTGCATAAGGAGGGCGATTTAAGAACAGAGTTAGCATACGCATGTTTAAGCCAGATGTTCGTTGCTCACGCCCCGGTATCGTTTGTGATTGCCGCTGAATATGAACGAACAACGCGAAGATACGGAGATCGAGGCGTACGATACGTGCTTATAGAAGTGGGGCATGTATCACAGAACGTCTATTTGCAGTGCGAAGCGTTGGGTCTCGCGACCGTCGCCATCGGTGCGTTTCATGATGATGCAGTTGCACGGGTCTTGAATCTCCCGAGGCAGCATAGGCCACTCTATGTGATGCCCGTGGGTGTGAGTGCAGAAAAATGAATTCACGCATTGACACATGAACGCACTATCTAGGCCCATTCAACCACTTCGCACTTGTTCTTAATGACCTTTTTGGTGGGGTAGATCTCTTCAATAACCTCGTCCGGATCGAACCAAAGATAGATCTCTTTTTTCGCGGATTCTTCGGAGTCCGAGCAGTGGATGAGGTTCTCCATGATGCCTTTTTTGTTAATCCTGCCGTATGCCCCACGGATGGTTGTCGGGTCTGCTTCGAGCGGATTCGTTGCACCGGCGATCGTTCGCACTTTTGAGATTGCGTCCTCCCCTTTGTACACAAACGCAAGTACGCGTTCATACTCCGGGCCATAGGTTTTACCGGAAAAGTATTCATAAAGGTCATTAAAGAACGGTTCGTCTTTAAAATGCTCGTAATGCTGCTCCGCCAGTTCCCGAGATACTCTGACAACCTTTGCACCTATGATCCTCAGGCGTGCTTCTGAAAGGCGGGTGAGGATGTTCCCGGTCAAGGATTTCACCAGTGCGTCTGGCTTCAGAATAATCAGTGTGTATTGCGGTTTCTTTGTTGCTTCGGTCATTGCTTGTACACCTTTCTGGTTACCTTTTCAAGAGGATTATTCAGTATACGTAAATATAAAATCACCTGATCGAAGGTGACTATGCTTGCTCCTCTAAGACAAATCTTCCTTCCTGGCGAAAATGATGAGTACGGTGCGGTTCGGGCTCAATCATACCTATGCACAAGCAGTCACGTCAATAACGTCACCAAAAACTTCACATAATCCTTTAAATCCTGGATTCTAACGTTCTCATCAGGTCCGTGCGCGTTGCTCTCGATCGATCTGCCAACACCAAAAGCACAAACTGGCTGCTTTGTCCTTTGAACGGCATAAGCAACATCTAACCCCCCTTGCACACCTATTGTCACTTTAGAAACGCCAAAAGCATCAGAAGCTGCAGCCTTTACCCGCCTTACCCATTCGCTATCCGGATCGGTAAACATAGGCGGATAGCCAGGTTTACAATACAGTTCTAATTCTATTCCATGCGTTGTTTTTATGGCTTCTACTGCATCTTCAAACTCTTGTATCACTTCCTCAACTGCTTCCTCGGATATATAGCGTCGGTCGCCCCGCAGGGTGCAACTCGGTGGTATAAGATTCTCCTTCACACCACCGTTTATCATCGTAACGTTAAAGACAGGCTTTATATGCGTCTGCCCTGTTAGTTCCGTGATCTCAGGACTGCAAGGTATCCTCGATTCCTTCCGCTCAATTACATTCTTCAGCCCATCTAACTCCCGAATCACGAGCACTGTCTTTTCGATCGCATTCACACCCAAAAATGGCAGAGAACTATGGCATGACTTGCCATATACCTTTATCTCCCAGTTCATCACACCATTCGTTGCTACACATATACCCTCGTTGTCGCCATCCATACAGAGTAAATAATCGCCCGGTAGGAGTCCGTCATCTGCAAAGAAGCACAACCCGGAGTAGAGTCCGATCTCTTCGTCTGTGGTTAACGCAACTCGAATGTTATAGGTGCTCTCTAATCCCTGCTCATCCATAATGCTCAATGCAGTTACAAGTGATGCGACGCTCCCTTTCGAATCCGCTACGCCACGACCATATATCCTCTCATCGCTCATCACCGGATCAAAGGGAGAGGCACTCCACCCTTCTCCTGCTGGAACCACATCTAAATGCGTGTATATCACGATACTCTCCTCTGCGCCGAAATCCTTGGTGGCGAGGAGATTCACCCTCTCACCTCGCAACTCCTCTCTCTTTTGTCGTGCTTCATATACCTCTTCCGGCATCGCTATCCGTTCGCATCCAAACCCAAACTCCTCAAATACCGGGATAAGCAAATCAACTATTTTCCCATAATTCTCGCCGGGCGGAACAAATGTAGGTATTCTGACCAATCCCTTGAGACAATCTATCAGATACCTCTCTGTTTCTCCTCGCTCCACTGTTTCTTCCAGATCCTCTTTTATTCTTTCTTCCACCTTCCCCTTTTTGCCGCTCATACTTACAACAATCTTAAATACGCAGACAAAAATAGTAAAGCGGGGGTGAGACGATTAATTAATGCACGAGAAATTTAGCTGTATTCTGGTTGATTGGACCTCTGCGTACGACCTCTGTAAGGATGTACGTGAGGAGATAAAGGTCGCGGGATTTCAGCCTGAGGTTATAATAGGGGTAGCGCGAGGAGGCTGGTTTTTAGCTCGTGTGCTCTGTGATTTCTTTCTGCTTAAAGATTTGCTCAGTTTGAAGATGGAACACTGGGGGCTAACAGCTACGATTACTGGTGATGCTCAGATGAAATACGGGCTTGATGAGGAAGCTAAGAGAAGAGTGAAAGAGAAGAAAGTACTGATAGCAGATGACGTGACTGATACCGGGGAGAGCATAAATCTTGTAGTTAAGTATGTCAAATCACTGGGAGTAAAGGATGTAAAAACCGCGACCATGCATCATAAAACCTCCTCATCCTTCATTCCCGATTTCTATGGCGAGCTTATACGAGTATGGAGATGGGTGATATATCCCTGGAGCATCCATGAGGACGTGACGGAATTAGCGGTGAAGGTACTTGCTCAGGGTGCGAAATGGATGAGTCTGGGTGAAATAAGGGCTTCTATGAAGGAAGAGTTTGACTTTTACGTGCCCTATCACCTGCTCAAGGAGATAGTGGAGAATATGGCATTCCACGGTAAACTAAAAAGTAAAGAAGAAAGGGGGAAGGAGGTGTGGATACTGTGCTAGAGCTTCGATCTGAGCGGAAAGAATTATAATGTCTCTATCCCAAAAGACTCCAGTAACACCTCGGGATTTATCTCACCACTGGTAAACGTTTTCCCACTGGTCAATTCGTTCACCGTAATCTCCGCAGGAGCGAACATTGCACTATCTACTTTGAAGAAGTCGAATCCTGCGTTTTTAAAGGTGACGAAAAATGGCTGTCCATAATCACGTGAGTTCCGTGAGGGCACTTTCTGTACATAGCCTTTCAATTCCTCTACCTTCTCGTACTCCACGGCATAATACACGCGACCACAGTATATAATGCAATCATTGGTCGAACCCATACATTTCACATCATCACCAACGAGAGGTGAGATCGGTACGACCCCACGAGCATGTTTTATGGTGTTTATATCAAACCCTAACGTTTCGAGTTTGTGAATCCCTGTTTCCACGACCCTCGCGGATATTTGCACCGTGCCCGCAACGGATGCTGTGGGCACAACCACGATATAGAGGTCTTCGGGTTCCACCCTGCAGGCCTTTGCGATCTCCGATGCCACTTCCTCGTCAGGTATCGTGCTGCTTTCCAAGACCAATACCGCCTCATCTGCCTCGTCTGTATACCTTATCTGCTCATAGAGCTCGCGGGGATTGAGCGAAAGCGCCCTTGCGGGTCCTGACCCCATGCCGAAGAATTTCTTCACCTTTATCCGCCATCCCGCAAATTGCGATGCCATGCAGGCGATTATAGGATGGTCTGTGGTAACTTCTATTGCCGGCACGACAAGTTTACCGAGGTTAAAACTGCTGAATTTAAGATCCGCAAGATCAGCCATACATATTCTCGCGACGTATAACCCCGCTTCAAATCCCCCCTCTTCTTCCACACCCGCATCTATTATCGTTGTCCCATTATCCAGCTCCTCGATACCCACATTCAACTCATCTGCATTGTCCATCATCTCTTCAAATACGTCCAATCCATACTCATTCACGCTTACCATCATTTTTCCACCCTTTCTATAACAAAGCCATGCACCTATTTATAAGAATAGGATTTTTTTGAGTTATGACTGAAATTGTCTGAGCAACCCAATTCTCAGGTTAAAGTAGAGATAGGTGAGGAGATAGAACGACTAAGAGAACTCCTGTTATCTGAGTAGGATTACCTTCTTTCTTCTCCTCTCCCGCTCCCATTCCTCCATCTTTTCGGTAAGAAGATCCTGGTCTACAAAAGCGAAATCTTCTTTTAAGAGCAGAGGTATTTCATCAGTGGAAAAAGCGGGTATACCCAATTCAAAAAACCTTGCAGCCGCGAAATGCGATAACTCTTTACCATATATTACGGCAACGACACCTTTTCTCGCTAATAGTTCCACGGTGCTTGCTCCCCCGCCGCTGCCATCCTCAAGGAATAGAATGTCACCCTTCTCAAGACCATATTTCCTATCAATGTTCACGATTGCATCCTGACTGAACGATCGTATCATTTTTATCCTTCTTCTACCTTTTACCTCTTTCCTCCCTTTTAATCCTTCAATGATCTCCAATAGCTCAGCATTCTCCTTCTCTCTCGCTCTTACTTCCTCTTTCAGTCTTTCTATCTCCATGTCCCTCTTTCTAATCTCCTCTGCTTTTTTCAGCTCCTTCATGCTCTCTGTCCGCATAGAATCGAGTTTGCGCTTCAAACTTCTTATTTCACCTTCTTTCTCCTGCACATCAGCTTTTAAAACGGTAGTGAGCTCCTCCAACAGCTCTATTCTCTCCTCTTTCTCTTTCATAATCCCGCGTAATCTGAGAAGATCTTTGCTTTCACTCTCTTCACCCCTTTTCTTCTCGTCCTGTCCCTTCTCTTCCGTCCTCTTCCTCTTCTCCTCTTGAGCAGTGATTAATCCGTTTATAGCAGCACGTATGGAGATGCCTTTAACCACCAATGCTTTTACCTCTTCTACATTCAATCCGGGCGGTGTCTTCTTCTGTACCTGCGAGAATTTCTTCTTATATCGCTTGAATGCGTTGATACAGGCTGCTAATGCATCCCGCTCATGTACATTTTTATATTCGTAGCCTTCGCCTTTCGTCAGTGCAATCTTCTCTTCCGTTGATAATGATCCGTCTAGTTCATGAACAAAGGAGGAGAACAAACCGCCTATCTTTTTTACCATTGAGGGGGTGGGAGTTACGTCAGAAGCGACGATCAAGGGTTTGCCACGCGATATGATCCGTGTTATCGTATCGGCGATCGAATAATTTTTTGAGCTGAACACTTCTACAGGGTTTCCGTTAAGGTCAATTATAGCAACCCCTATCGTCGTGCCAGGATCAATGCCAACGATGGTGTAATCTCGCTTTGCGTGTGAATCTGCCATCTATTTATTTTTTACCCCCGTAGGCATATAAAATATACAGCTCAAGAGAAAAATAGCAAATTATTTATACTGGGAATTTAAAGTCATGTAAAGAAGGAAGAGGTAAGTAATAGTGGATAAAGGAGGTATGCTCAAATGGGAACATTGCTGGATGAAATAATTGATTGGGGAGGCGGGGTTTTCGGCGAAGAACACATGGAAACACTGATGCAGTGCGTGCAATGCGGTAAGTGTACAGGAGGCTGTCCATCAGGAAGAATTACAGCGCTAAGGACAAGGAAGTTATTCCGGATGGCTCAGGAAGATATGCGCGAGGAGATTTTTAACGCTCCTGAACTGTGGTATTGTACAACATGTTACACGTGCTATGAGCGATGTCCAAAAGGTGTAAAATGCACGGATATAATGCGGGTAATCAGGAACCTGGCTGCAAAAGAGGGACATATGTCAGTGCCCCACCGGAAGATTGGTGTTTATGCGCTCAAAACCGGTCATGGCGTACCGATAGGTCCTGACCAGATGAAGATACGGGAATCGCTCGGTCTCGATTCACAACCACCAACCACGCAGAAATACAATGAACAGCTGGAAGAAGTACAAATAATATGCAGAGAAACGGGATTCGATGCACTGATTGATTTTGATTGGGATAAAATGGATCTTAAAGAAGCGGAGGCGAAGAAATGAGTGAAGAAAAGAAGGAGTATGCTTATTTCCTCGGGTGTATCACACCAAACAGATATCCGGGGATAGAAGCAGCGGCGAAAAAGATTTTTAAGGAATTTGGAATAGAGTCGAAGGAAATGGTGGGTGCTTCCTGTTGTCCAGCACCGGGTGTCTTTGGCTCTTTCAACATGTATACATGGCTTCCGATTGCAGCACGAAATCTCGCTATCGCCGAGGAGATGGGGCTTGAGATCTATGTGACGTGTAACGGTTGTTTTGGTTCGCTTCAAGAAGCTGACCACTTGCTTAAAGAGCATTCCAAATTAAAGGAAAGGGTCAATGAGATATTAGCACAAGTCGGAAGGGAGTACAAGGGAACTACGACGGTAAACCATGCGGTCACGATTCTTCACGATGGTATCGGATTAGACAACCTCAAAGGGAAAGTAAAGAAGCCTTTGAACGACGTTAATGTGGCGGTGCATTATGGTTGTCACTTCCTCAAGCCTCGTGAAGTGAGAGGGCTTGGATCTTCTGAGACACCCACCATTTTAGAAGATATCGTGAAGGCGATCGGCGCAAAACCAGTAGAGTACAAGGACCGGTTGATGTGTTGTGGCGCGGGTGGTGGCGTGCGAACCGCAGATACACAAACATCTTTAGATTGGACACGTCAGAAGTTGGTGAACATGATAGAAGCGGGCGCCGATTGTGTGATTCACCCCTGTGCGTTCTGCCATTTGCAG
>DYFG01000002.1:32861-59529 GCA_020725315.1 Nitrosotalea sp. | reverse complement strand
ATAAGAATTACCAGAGTTTTGTTGGTCTCGCTAATATCGCGCTTAGTTGTCCCTTCTTCTGCCTTACTGCACGCAAATCCTTCTCCTTCTCGGTAATTTTATCGATGATTTCCAGTTTTTTCGCCCCATCGGTTGCATTTTTATATTCGCTCGCTAAATCACCTATCTCCTTTACCAGTGCCGCAATTTCAGCATCCTTTTCTTTTATTACCTCTTCCGGTACGACTCCCATTTTATCACCTCTATTTTAGTTATACAGAATTGGATACTATCAGATATTTATATCTTTCTATATTTATCTCAGTTTTATCCCTACACCCTATCCCTTTAATACAATTTCGATGTGAACATCCTTGGGAATGGGTATGCGCATAAGTTGTCGCAGAGCTCTTTCATCCGCTTCCAAGTCTATCAACCGCTTGTGTATACGCATTTCCCAATGGTCCCACGTTGCAGTCCCTTCACCATCAGGACTCTTCCTGCAGGGTACAACAAGTTTCTTTGTAGGAAGAGGTATTGGTCCCGACATTCTGATTCCTGTGGTCTCAACTATCTTCTTCACCTGTTGGCAGATATCATCCAATTTCTCATGGTCCGTGCTCGAGAGCTTTATCCGTGCTTTTTGGTTCATTCTCGTCCCTCTTCCCTTTTGCTTAAGTTGATTGGTTTGCTTTGCTTTGCTTTAATTTACTTCTCCTTTATCTCTATTACCATGCCCGCGGCGACCGTTTGTCCCATATCTCGGACTGCGAACCTGCCGAGATGAGGTATCTCCTTCACACGCTCGATAACCAGGGGTCTTGTTGGTTTTACCTTTACGATAGCGGCATCGCCTGTTTTTATGAAGTCGGGGTTCTCTTCTATCGTTGCACCAGTCTTTGGGTCCAGTTTCTTAGAAATCTCTGTTATCGTGCATGCAACTTGGGCGGTGTGGCAATGGAAAACGGGCGTGTACCCAACAGTAATCGCGGTCGGATGCTGGAGCACAATGAGCTGTGCGGTAAACTCGTCGGCAACCGTTGGTGGGTTATCAACATGTCCACAAACATCTCCTCTCCGTATATCAGTTCTACCGATTCCACGAATATTCCAGCCGATGTTATCGCCAGGAATAGCTTCTGGAATCTCTTCATGGTGCATCTCTATTGATTTTACCTCTCCTTTCTTACCCGTAGGGTTAAAAATTACCGTATCGCCTTTCTTTAGCTTTCCTGTCTCCACCCTTCCTACCGGAACCGTTCCAGCGCCAGTTATTGAATACACATCCTGCACCGGGATACGAAGCGGAAGCTCAATGGGCTTCTCCGGTACTTTCATGAGGTCCAGCGCCGCTAAAAAGGTAGGACCATCAAACCATTCCATCTTCTCGCTCGGCTTCGTTATATTCTCTCCCGCAAATGCAGAAACAGGAACAAAGACGAGATTCTCTTCCCTGTATCCTACGACCTTCAGGAGGTCTAACAGCTCCTTCTTCAACTCCTCGTATCTCTTCTGATCGTACTTCACCCGGTCCATCTTGTTTACAACGACAACGAGCTGAGCCACTCCTAAGGTTCTTGCTAAGAATACATGCTCCCTTGTCTGTGCCATTATCCCATCCTTGGCATCCACGACTAATACCGCTGCATCCGCCTGTGATGTCCCTGTGATCATGTTCTTTACGAAATCCCTGTGACCGGGGCAATCCACGAAGGTGTAATAATACTTATTCGTATCAAACCTCTGGTGAGCAACATCTATGGTAATGCCCCTTTCCCTTTCATCCTTCAAACTATCCATCACCCAAGCGAACTCGAAAGACCCTTTTCCTATCGCCTCTGCCTTTTTCCTGTACTCATCTATCACATGTGGGTCGATCACCCCGGTATCCATCAGTAGCCTTCCCAACAGTGTTGACTTGCCATGGTCTATATGCCCTATCATAGCCATATTCATGTGTTCTTTCTCAGCCATTTTATATTCCTCCTATTCATTCGCTCTTCTACCTATACAACTTATGAGGCTATATTATTTACTGCCTTATACCCTATTTATTTTTATCTTATTTATTTTATTTTATTTTGGATACGTGGTATTCACCTCGCTTGTGGCATCTTCATTTTTAAGTTGAGTGCAAATGAAGCTAAAACCCGAATGCATCCCTTGTTTGATAGAAAGAGCGAAATATGAGTGTGATATTGTATTTAATGAGGATAGGGAAAAACTACGTGCACTGAAGGAATTTACAGCCTTCCTTTCTGAACATCTCAATCTCAGTGAATTGAAACCACCGCCATTCTTCGGTACTGAAAGGGAGAGGATACTAAAAAGGCGAAGTGGTGTGAAAGATCCTCACGGGGAGGTAAAAAGGCGGAGCAACGAGGTAGCGAAGAAGTTGCTTTCCGAAGCAGCTCAATTTTATGACGCAGCGAGTGATAAAATAGAAGCCGTGATACGGATAGCGGCAGTTGCGAACTCAATGGAATATGGTATAAAGGGATATTCATACAGCGAGGCTGATTTTCAGCATGAGTTTGTACATACGTTAAATGAGAACCTTGAGTGGGATAGACAATCGATACGGTCTGCGATAAAGAATCGAGAAAAGATATTATATTTGACGGACAACGCAGGCGAGATATTTTTTGACGTGTTTGTGATAAGAGAGCTGATAAAAATGGGCAAAGAGGTGGTCGTCTCGCCAAAGAGTGCTCCTGTTATCAACGACGCTACGGTAGAGGACTTTAAGGAAGCGGGTATTTCCTATTTAGAGGAGCGGTGTAAGATAATTCCGAGCGGCACGTACATAGGGATCTCATTAGGAGAAGTGGAGGAGGAGTTCCTGGATGTGTTCAGCGATGATAGATATCTGGTGATAGCAAAGGGAATGGGGAACTACGAGACGATATCGGAGTTTGAAGCGAGGGATGAGTTCGGGCTGAAAGGCAGGTTGATATATATTTTGAGGGCGAAATGCGAGCCAGTGGCGAGGAGCATGGGAGTAAGGAGAGGAGAACTTGTTGCTAAACTCGTTGCGTGAAGCTGAAAGATGAACCTCTTTTCAATGTTAATAATGGATAAAGTAATCAATAAAGCACTGAAATCTGGTGGTTAGCTAATCAAATACTCCCTCGCTAACATTTGCATTTTCTTGTTACCTTTTTCCAGGTACAGTTACCCTCACCCGCTTCTTAAGAATGGGAACTAACCGTTTTATTTCTATCTCCCCGCCTTGTTCCATCTTATACTCATTGATCGGCCTGGTTGGGAATTTGCCATCCACCTCGTATATGTAAAAACCCTCTTCATCATCTATTGATGCAATGAATACTTTATCCCCTATTTTCTTTATTCCTATCCCTGCAACTTCCTTTAACGCATCCAATATGCTTGTTCCTTTCTGAACTTCTATTTCATATTCCTCGCTAAAGGTCTCCATCACTTCATACAGCTTTTCTTTGTTGACCTTTAACACATGCGTCTTACCGAATTTCGTACTTTCCAGCAGTTCTGCATCCTCCAAAATTCTCACGTGCTTCGCAGCAACGGGCACTGATATGCCTAACGCCTTTGCGAGACCTGTTACATGATAATCCCTCCGCATCAACAGCTTCAACATCTCCACTCTCGTTTTACTACCCAATGCTTTGAATATCATCTCATACCTCATACCTAATTTTAGTAGCCATATAGGTTATAATTCTTTGAGGTGATATAACTCCTCAGCCAGCCGCTTTATATAACTCTTCCCTTTTTCACCCTCTTCTAACCTCTCCACCCATTCGGTGGGAATTGCCCCTTCGCCATAATAAGCACCACTTATCGCACCCGTCATAGCTCCAATCGTGTCAGTATCGCCACCCAAACTTACCGCATAGACCACGCTATCCTCAAAATTATCGAAACGAAGAAAGGAGTAAATAGCGGTAGGTACCGAGTTAAAAGCCGCTTCTCCATTACCCAATTCAGATATAACCTCCTTTTTGGAAGCCCCTTTATCCAGAAGGATTGCTATCCCTCGTATCTTCTCCTTATACACGTCATTTTGAACAAACTCTTTCAGGTCGGACAACATGCCGTCTTTTTGTCCACGAACCGCTAAAGCGATAGAAAAAGCCTGTAACGCTGCTCCCTCGTTGCCAAGCTCGTGAGAATGGGTAATATAGCTTGATTTATACGCTATCTCCCTCAACTTATCTGCATTATCATAATACAAGATTCCGATAGGGGCGATTCGCATCGCAGCACCATTTCCGTACGATCCTTTGCCACCAAACAGTTTCTCCGATGCCTCTTCCCAACCCTCTCCCTCACGTAGCCTTTTTAATGCCTCTTTCGACCCGGGACCATATCCTCTCGTCGCATCATAATTCTGGATGAACGTACGTGCCATATTCGCACCATTGAAGCCTTTATGCTCGATTAAAGACTCCGCAACGCCTATCATCATCTCCGTGTCGTCCGTGTAGCGACCGTAAATCATTTTCCACCTTTTCTCCTCGCCGTACACCGAACTTACCATCTCCATACTCCATCCCTCCACAGGAGCGCCTACTGCATCTCCTACCGCACTGCCGATGAGTGCACCCGTAAATTTAGATTTCAGGTCTACATACATGCGCATTAAAGCCCGCTTTTTCTTTCACTTTCACGTATCTCATTTAAGAATCAGATAGAACTCACATTCCGTTGCCGTAACGATTTTATATCCAAGAGGTGTCATTTGTATTAATTAATGGTATATTGTTAGCGAAGCAAATAATTTCAATTTCGTTTCCGTAGCATGAAGAAAAATATTGTCATTATAATTCGAGATGGATGGGGTATAAATCCAGATTCAAGCTATAACGCAGTGGCAAATGCTCACACTCCTCACATAGATTCATTTTTTAAAAAGTATCCCAGCACAATCTTAGAGGCGGCAGGAACCGCTGTCGGACTACCTCGAGGTTATCAAGGCTCTTCAGAAGTTGGACACCTCAATATAGGTGCAGGGAGGATAGTAAAGCAAGAGATAACGAGGATAAATGAGGCAATAGAGGACAAATCGTTCTTTACAAGTTCATGCTTCCAGAGAGCCGTTAATAACTGCAGATCGAATAACTCAGCGCTGCATCTCATGGGACTTATCCAGGATGCGGGCGTCCACGCGCATCAAGCTCATCTCTTTGCTATAATGGGCTATGCGAAAGAGAAGGGTATAAAGAAGATATATCTTCATTTCTTTTCTGATGGAAGGGATACCGCACCGAGGAGTGCATTAGAATTCCTCCATGTCGTCAATGAGAAGATAGCGGAATATCAAGAAGGCGAAATTGCCACCTTGATGGGTCGGTACTACGCTATGGACCGTGGAAAGAACTGGCATTTGACCTCTCAAGCCTATAACGCCCTGACAAGAGCAGAGGGTATCAAGGTGAGCAGTGCGGAAGAAGCGGTGAGAAGAGCATACAATGAGGACAGAACACCCGATGGCGGACAGATGACCGATGAGTACATCCCCCCCTCGATCATTGGCAATTTTTCCGGGATCAAAGATGGTGATTCAGTCATTCATTTCAATTACAGACAGGATAGAGCCATCCAATTGACGGTGGCTTTTGTTGAGGACGAATATCCCGGAGCGAGGTGGAAGAAGTTAGACATCGTTTATTGTGGTCTCACGCGATACTATGATACCTTCCCCGGTTATATGATGGAACCGGTCTCGGAAGGTGTAGAGATGGCTAATATTTTGGGTGAGGTACTAAGTGAAAAAGGTTTAAGACAACTCAGAATTGCAGAGACGCAGAAGTTCAGGCATGTAACCTCTTTCTTTAATGGTAAACGGATCGAGCCATTTCCAAACGAAGAGCGAATAGAGATTAAGAGTATGTATGATCCCGCGCTCTTTGCCGAACACCCTGAGATGAACGCCTTTGATGTTACTGAGGAAGTAATGAGGAGAGTAGAGTCCGAGAGCTACCACGTGATCGTTTTAAACTATGCAAACTGTGATATGGTCGGTCATACGGGCGATTATGAAGCGGCAAAGAGAGCGGTCGAAGTTGTCGATAAATGTGTAGGCGCAGTAGTTAAGACAATCTTGGCACATGATGGTGTAGCCCTCATAACAGCGGACCATGGGAATGTTGAAGAGATGAGGGATTACCAAACGGGACTGCCTAAAACAAGCCATACGAAGAACCCGGTGGAATTCATTTACGGTGCGAAAAATTATGAAGGGATCAAACTCAGACCTCGGGGAATTCTTTCGGATATCGCGCCAACAGTTTTGTTTCTGTTAGGAATAGATAAGCCACAAGAAATGACCTGTGAAAATTTAATACAAGATATTTGTATAGCTGAGTAAAAAGGAGCTAAACAAATACGGAGAAATGAAAGAGGAGACGAGAATATTTGTGAAGAGCAAGTTTAAGGAGTATTATAGCCGGGCGAGGATAGAACTCCCGAAGGATTTCTGGATGCGCGAGTGGGGTTTTGTTCTCTTTGACCAGTATTTTCCCACGAAACTCGTAATGCGAAGGCATAAATCGTTTACCACGAAGGATGACTTAATGCATTACCTTGGAGAAAATGCTCCTGCCCATGCATATTACTCCTCTGCCCTTTACCAATATCCTGCGGCGGATATGGCGAAAAAGGGCTGGATCGGCTCTGACTTGATCTTTGACCTCGATGCGGATCATATCCTAAGTGAGGCAGAATTCAGGCGCTATTCTTATGAGGAGATGTTAGAGCGCGTGAAAGAAGAAACGGTGAAATTGATTGATTTCTTGATCAACGATTTTGGATTTGGTGAAGAGGATATAGAACTGGTATTTTCAGGCTCGAGGGGCTATCATATCCATATAAAGACAGATGAGGTACGAGGGCTTGGAAGCAGAGAGAGAAGGGAGATTGTTGATTATATGGGCAGAGGTCCTGATATTGATGTTTTTTTGATAGACAAGGCGATTGATTATGGTGGTGAAGAGTTACGAAAATGCCTATATTGTAACAAGATCACGAAGAATAAAATTTGTCCTATCTGTCGCAGGGATACAATAAGTCTGGGTGGAAGAGGGGATCTGAGATTACTAACTCACGGAGCATGGGACAAACGGCTTCTTAAGGGATTAATAGATTTTCTTCATGAAATAGCGGAGATGGAAGAAGAAAAGGCTATTAATGTATTGAAAAAGATTGGGGGTGTGGGTGGGGAGAGGGCAAGAGCCCTAATAGGAGTTGCAAAAGATGGGATGTCAATGGAGAGGATAGAGGAGGGAAAACTGGGACAAATATCCGGCTTTCCGCAGTCAGTATGGCAAAAAATAATAAAGAGTGTGCGTGTAAGAATTGACACCGATGCACCAGTTACCGCGGACATAAAGAGGCTTATACGGCTGCCTACCTCGCTCCACGGGAAATCGAGTTTGGAGGTAAAACCCTTGAGGATCGAAACTTTTAGAGAGTTTGACCCGGTAGAGGATGCTGTGGTATTCGGGGATTCACCGGTCGAAATAAGAGTTGTACGGGACTCCTCGATAAAGCTTAAAGGTGCAAGATATAAGGTAGAAGAAGGCGAGATTGCCTCGGTGCCTGAGCATGCAGCACTGTATTTTATATGTAGGGGTGTTGCGGAGATTAAGTGAAAAAGAAACGAAAATTATTTGTTCTTAGTAAAGATTCTTTCTTTAGAGAGAAAGTGCAATGGATATAGAGCAGCTCTGGGGGATCTTATACAAGGAACGAAACACGGCATCACTACAAGAGTTACCGGAGGATTTCTGCGAGGAGGTGAGGCACTATTTCGCGCGATTGAAGGAAGAGCGAGGAGAAGCGGATGAGAGGAGAGGAGCGCTTTTGGAAGATGAGATACGGAATGCGAGGATGAAAGTGGAGGATATAGTCAGAAGGCGGATAGGAAAGATAGTAAAGCTCGCCAGTTCTGGCATGAAGGCGTCACCTAAGAGCATGTTAGGGGAAGAAGAGAGGATATTTGAGGGTGTAAAAAGTCACGTAGAAGAGGGCAAGGCGAGAATATTTGCATTGATGTTGGGCGCGAAAGAGAGCGAAAGTGAAGGCGGGGGAGAAGAGAGAAGCGCAAAGAAGAAATCTTCGGGTGACGTCTTAAAAACGGATGCGTCTCTCCCGGCAAAGAACAGAAATGAAGAACTGCAGATAGTTCGGATATTAGAAGATATACCTACCTTCATGGGTACTGATGGAAGAATTTATAGAGTAAAAAAAGAAGATGTTATTATGTTGCCAAAGACGAACGCTGAGATATTGTGTAAGCGTGGAGTTGCAGTGCGATTCGAAGGAAAAAAGAAGAGGTAAGTGCAGAGAAAGATGAAGATGCCGAAACATCTGAGGACCTATTGCCCTTTTTGTGGGAGGCACACCGTACACGAGGTGGAAAAGGTAAAACGGGGAAGACCTTCTTCCTTGAACTGGATCGTAAGACAGAAGAAACGCCGGTCAGGCATAGGTAACACGGGTAAATTCTCAAAAGTGCCGGGGGGAGATAAGCCAACAAAGAAGGTCTCTCTCCGTTATAAGTGTACAGAATGCAGAAAAATGCATCAAAGAAAGGGCTTTCGGGTATCCAAGCTCGAGTTGGTGGAGTGAGAAGTGGAGAGGAAAACGAGTAGCAAATTTTTGAGGGTTAAATGCAATGATTGTGAAAATGAGCAGGTCATATTTGATCATGCGTCGACGAGTGTGAAGTGCAGTATCTGTGGGAGTACCTTAGTTGAGCCAAGGGGAGGGAAGGCTGAGATAAAAGGCGTGATAATAGAGGTTCTTAAATAGATGGTACGGGAAGAATGGCCGGAGAAGGGTGAATTGGTGGTTTGTACGGTAAAAGAGCTCAAACCTTTTGGTGTTTTTGTTACGCTTGAGGAATATGGAGGAAAGGAAGGACTCATCAACATTGGTGAGGTATCTTCGGGGTGGGTGAAACATCTGAGGGATTACGTGCGAGAAAGGCAGAAAGTCGTCTGTAAAGTGCTCCATGTGGATAAACGGAGAGGACATATCGATCTATCCTTAAAAGCGGTAAAAGAGCGACAAAAGAGGGGGAAGATAAAGGAGTGGAAGAACGAGAAGAGAGCAATGAAGTGGCTTTCCCTCGCCCTCGCTGCGCCCTTCTCTAAAATCGGATTGAGCAAAGGGGAGCTCGAAGAGATTGAGACGAAATTATTTGATGCGTATGGAAGTCTGTATGATGCATTTGAGGATGTCTTAAGGGTTGGCAAAAGAGCGCTGATCGAACTTGGGATAAAGGAGGAATACGCGAACGCAATACAGGAGGTGGCTCTTGCCAATGTTAAACTTCCTTCTGTGCAGATTACAGGGTATGTAGAGCTGAAGTGTCCTCTGCCTGAAGGTGTGGAGATCATAAAGGAAGCGTTGAGGAAGGCAGAGGAGGTGCTTAAAATAATACCTCCAAAAAAAGACCAAGATACAAATGGCATCAAGGTAGAATGCTTCTATATCGGTGCACCGAGGTATAGGATACGTGTTACCGCTCCCAATTATAAAGAGGCAGAGAACGTATTGAGCGATGCGGCTAATGCTGCCATTGAGTTAATAAAAAGAAACGAAGGATACGGAAAGTTCTATCGAACTCTTCCTTAGCAATCAAAGAAACCCTCTCTTGAGAAGAAAAGCGTTGCTATAAGAAATTTTTCTTTAATGAACTTTTCTTTTTAAAAAGAAAAGTTTTATGAAGTCAAAGATAAGGAGATGTGAAGCGTGCGGAGAATATACACTGAAGGAGGTTTGCGAGAAGTGTGGAGGAGTGACAAAGAATCCACTACCTCCAAGGTTCTCCCCGAAAGATCCGTATGGGAAGTATAGAAGGATGATGAAATATGCAAGAGATAGAAATACGCGAGCTAAAAAGGGTTAAATTGAAGAAGCCCGTGATGATCGAGGGGCTCCCGGGAGTGGGGAACGTCGGGAAATTGGTAGCTGAGCATATAGTACATGAGCTGAATGCCGAGAAGATCATTGAGATCTACTCATGGCATTTTCCACCACAAGTATTGGTAAATAATGATGGAACAGTTCGTTTAAGCAAAAATGAGTTCTATGCATGGAAGTCAGAGAAGCAGGACTTATTGATTCTCAGCGGGGACCAGCAGAGCGTCACCAATGAGGGGCATTATCTTCTCGCAGAGGAACTGCTCGACATCGCGCAACAGTATGAGGTTTCCCGCATCTACACACTGGGAGGATATGGCATAGGTCAGCTTGTGGAAAGACAGAAGGTGCTTGGGGCTGCGAATGAAGCAGGACTCGTGGAGGAGATGAAGAGGTATGGAGTGGAATTCAGAGAGGAAGAACCCGGTGGGAGTATAGTAGGAGCATCAGGACTTTTGTTGGGTCTCGGGAAGCTGCGGGGTATTCCAGCGGTGTGTTTGCTGGGTCTCACCTCGGGTTATTTAGTCGATCCAAAGAGTGCACAGGCGGTTCTCGAAATACTGTGCCGTGCATTGGATCTCAAAATGGACATGCAGGCTTTGAAAGACCGTGCAGAAGAGATGGAAAAAGTCGTCGAGCGACTGAAAGAGATGGAACAAGCGCAGATTCCGAGGAGGAGAGAGGAAGAATTAGAATACATCAGATAAGTTTGGGATTTCGGATTTGAGATTTGGGATTTTTCTTGCTGTCAGGCGGAGTCAGATGTTAGTATCTTCAGAGAGGTAGGCATTTTAACGACATCGCCTATTTTAATCCCTACCACGTATTCCAAATCCTTCTCTTTTGCGATATCCACGATCCTCTGTGTGATCACCCCGTCAAAGACCACGCTCTTTGCGTTTTCGTTCGTCTCCTTCAATTCTTTTGCGAGGTCTCTGACCGTCGTCTCCTTTAGTATGTTCTTCTCTTTGTCTAACAACCGTGCCTTAAACGTGCCTTCGAGTTCTTCGAGATGTGTTTTAAAGGGGTTCGAAACTTTTTCCTCTCTCTCTTCCCTGATCTTCTTTCTTTGGATTACTCTCTGCTGCGCCTGTTCTTGCTCCTTTTTCTCATCAACGTATCCTTCCTGCTCTACGGGTGTTTTGTTATGCAGTGCTTTCATTATCTCTTTGTACGTCATCTCCTCCACACTCCTCCCCTCGGGCGCTAATGCAATATAATCGATATCAGCGACCTGTAAGAGCTCCTTTAAGATGAGGTCACCGCCTCGGTCACCGTCGACGAACGCGGTCACCGTCTTTCTCTTGCTCAGTTTATTTATTACCGGCGATATATTCGTGCCTTCTACCGCTATTGCATTTTTAATCCCATATTTAAGCAGATTTAACACATCTGCTCTTCCCTCTACCACTAATATGGCATCAGAACTCTCTACATTCGGTCCTGCCGGCAATCCCTTATAACTCGATATCTCTTCCATTCTCACTGCCTGCTTCACTTCACTCACCATCATCTCACTCTCTATACCTTCCTCGATCGATTCATGCATCAGCTGTTTTGCTCGTTCTACTATCTTCTTTCTCTTCGCCGCTCTTATATCCTCTACCTTGGTAACTACCACCTTCGCAATACAGGGACCTACTCGATCGATGGTCTCTAACGAAGCAGCCAGCATCACGGTTTCTACCTTGTCCAAACCAGAGGGTATGAGTATCTCTCCACTTGATTTCCCGCCTTTCGACTCTACGTTCACCTCTATTCTGCCAATTCGGCTACTCTTCTGCAAGTCTCTCAGGTCCAATTCTTCACCCAATAACCCTTCTGTCTGACCAAATATTGCACCCACCACATCGGATTTCTCGACAAAACCCTCAGCTGTGATGTTAGCATGAATAACATATTTTGTTGTATCTACATCGTGCATTTTATTTTTCTCCTCAAACATTTCAGCTCCTTTATCTTTTAACTTTGCCATCGCTCCATCTATCCTGGCAACAGAATTTTTCCATTATTTATATATATGGTATGGTAAGGATAAAAGATAAACGTTGCAAATACCCTTAGTGTCATATGACACCTGGTTCATGATAGCATCTAAGTCTATAAATAGGTGGTGCGCATGGATCAGGAAGAATTGGAAAGGTTGGTAAACAAATCGGACAGGCAGTTGTTTATCAATGAGCTGAATTTCGGTTTTGGATTATCCGTGATAGAAGCGGAAGCGCTATACGATAGAATCACACTGTTTAACAGAGATTACTACGATGGTTACCGGGGACCAGGTCAGATAACAAAAACAGTTGTCGCTCTGGGAGAACCTGCGGGAAAGCCGTTAAAGTACTGCCGGATGGTATCAGTGAATCTTACGATAGATCACGACGAAGATATTGAGAACCGGCAAAAACACGGAATCGCTGTGGAAAGAAGGAATAAGGAACTGCGGTTGTGCGACGAAGCGATAGAAGAGGGCGGGGTTCTGACCCAGGAGGATCTCGCATTGCTTCTTGGAACAAGCTTGAGCACGATAAAGAGAGACGATGCTTACCTCAGGAAGCAGGGAGTCGCAATGCTTACACGCGGTATGGTGGAGGAGATAGGAAGAGGTGTATCGCATAAGACAAAAGCGGTTGAGCTTTACCTTAAGAACTATTCGCTATCAGAAATTGCAAGGAGGATGGCACATTCACCTTCCAGCGTGAAGAGATACCTTGAGAGCTTCTCTGTGGTTGCATTCTTGCACAAGGAATCTTATCCGCTCTTGACCATCAGAGAGATAACAAAGCTGTCAGAAAGGCTGATTGAGGAGTATATAAGTTTAATTGCTGGAGCAGAGAGCGATGGATACACAGACAGGATCAACCAGCTTCTGGATCGGTTTAAGGTCAACGAACCTTTTAAAAAAACGCAGAAGGAGGGGGCACAATGACTGATAAAGGCATGCTCAAGCGGGAATATGCGAAGAACATCTATGGCCCTCTTCAAGAGCGAACACTACGAAATGTGCTCATAAAGAAGCTCATCGATGGATATGGATATTCTGATAAGCTGGAGATAGCAAAACTGCTCGTAGATGATTTCTTAGATACCTTAGATCGATCTTCACCGTCAGTAGATAGAGTAAAACCCGGACAGATGGTCTGGATTGCACGATCCGATAAGGATAAGCAAGGGTATGGTAAAAAGAGTGCTGATACAGAGGCAAAGGTGGCTGTACTATCGCTGGTAACAGAAGAGGATACAGATATGCTCGCAAAGGAGGGAAAGATAAAGAAAATGAAGGGCAAAAGAATGGTTCGCTTGATTAACGAGGCTAAACAGCAAGGTATGGTGCTTAGCTTGGCTGATTTGAGTGCAATCATGCTCTTAGCTCCTGCTACACTCTCAAAATGCACGAGAAAATACCAGGAGGAGACCAGGAAACTGCTCCCAACAGCGGGTAATGTGCTAGATATCGGGCGCGGAATCACGCATAAACGAGATCTGGTAGAACTGTACGTAAAGGGCTATAATCCTCTGGAAATATCAAGGATGACCGATCACGAGCTGGAAAATGTGGAGACCTACATAGAGGATATGGAACGGGTAAAGATATTGGCTTCTAAAGATGTGCAAACAATATCACGGCTCACAGGACTGAGTATTTCTCTTGCAAAGGAGTACCTGGAGATCATCATGACATACTACCCTGAAAGCATACAGTTAAATAGAAAGGAGGTGATATAGATGGTAAAAGTAACCATGGGTCATATGATACTATTACGAAGTAGCAATAAAAATCGGTAATGTCCTAAATTTCGTGACTCCACTTAATCATCAACAATTCCTTCCATCTCCAAATGTGATCTGTGATGCCCTCAACCATGCACGGTGTTCTCACGATGTTCTTCTCACCCTTCTTCGTTTTTATCGTCAACGCAGAATTAACCCTGATCAGGTTGTTGTAGCACTGATACAACATCTCTTTGCACTTGGAAAAACACAAACTCTCCCTGACTAACCTCGAAATGCCATGTCTCAGGGTTAGATTATATCTCTCCACGTAGATGGTGTCTATGCCCGCATCATCTACTTCACCAAATATGACCATTCTGGTCTTACTGACTACCCGGCTCTTTCCCCTTTCCTTGATGAGTTATCCGTAGTTAATCGTCTCTGCCTCGAAATTATCCAGTATAGCATTGATGTACTGATCGTTGCAGTCACTGATGAATGTGGCTTTCCATCCTCTGCTGGCTTCTTGCCTCGTTTTCTTACCGTTTCCATTAACTCATCTGCTGTGGCTTGTACTCTTTTACCGGTGCTGTGTGCCAGGTGAAGCTTCGTATCTGCCTTCTTCGCCAGGTATATCCAGCAGTCGCCATGTCTATCTGCGTCACCATCTCCCTCGTCAACGTTCTTTTGTTTTTTTTAACGAACGACCACATCTCATCTACCTGGACTTCAGTAAGCCCAACATCTCTTATCAAAACGTCCGTCACTTCCCTCGCGTGTCTTGCTAACTCTTCTACGACATCTGATACCGTGTCCCTGTGAATCTCCATTATCCGTTCAATAGCTCTTATTCCGTTTTTCTCTACCAATAGCTTGCAGATCATGATTATCTGATCTTCTTTGAGGTGTCTGTTGTAGAATACCGTGCCTTTGGTCTCAGGGAATCTCACACCGCAGGTCTTGCATTTGAACATCTGGTTGCCCTTGACATTAAAGCCTTTCTTGATGATGTTGCCAGTGTTTCTCTTTCGGTAGTCCGGACAATCCGGATTCAGACATATCTGGTCTTTTGAATTTGCTCCAGCCATGGAGTAAATTATTAGATCGGGTGCTTATAAAAGTCACGGTTTGTGGGACATTACCTAAAAATCAAGGGAATCGAGTTTTCGCGAGATATACCTACCTGCCTATTACTACCTCAAAAAATTGTCTGAGGAGTTACCCAAATGGGCTCGATGCGATTCGAACGCATGACCTCCGCCTCGTGAAGGCGGTGTCATAACCAGCTAGACCACGAGCCCGTCACTCTTTATTTAATTAGAGAATAAAAATGGAGTGATTTAAATAATTTTTCATTTGTTAGGAAGAAGCATATAGGACATCTTCAAGAATTTTCTTTAATTCTAAAAATAAGAGAAGGGGAAAGAGAAAAGCATGAAGATAAAAATGGTGAAAGGTGGAATTTGTGCTGCGAAAGGAGTAAGAGCATACGGAATAAAAGAGGGGAGTAAGGGGTTAGCCTTGATAGAAGGTGAAGGAAGAGCGGTAGGTATGTTTACTTCAAACAACCTAAAAGCTGCACCGGTGAGGTATACGAAGAAGCAGCTTGAGACAGGAAGAATAAGTGCGATAATAGCAAATAGTGGCTCTGCAAATAGTTTTACAGGCGAGAGGGGGATGAGGAATGCAGAAAGAATGGCAGAGCTCGCTTCGTCATGTTTAGGTGTTGAGCGAGAGGAGGTAGCTGTCGCGTCTACCGGTCCTATCGGGGTACAACTGGATATGGACTTAATAGAACGGCAGCTTGGAGAAGTGGTGAAAGGGTTGACTTCCGGAGAGGGAGGGAGCACGGCAGCAGCGAAGGCTATAATGACCACTGACACCTTCCTTAAGGAGAAGGCGGTATGCATTGATACAGGCACTGATGAGCGGGTGGTACTAGGAGGAATAGCAAAAGGAGCAGGGATGATATTCCCTCATCTTGCTACCGCTACCATGCTCTCTTTTATTTATACCGATGCTTCTCTGGAGGAAGAAGTCCTGGGCAGGAGTTTGAAAGAAGCAGTTGACAATTCATTCAATATGGTGGTAGTGGATGGCGATATGAGCACGAACGACATGGTATTGCTTGTATCCACGGGGAGGAGTGGTAAGATAAGCGAAGAAGATTTCAAAGCGGGGTTAACTTTTGTTTGCCAGGAGCTTGCGAAGCTGGTGGCGAAGGATGGCGAAGGTGCAACGAAGTTCATCGAGGTGAGCGTAAAAGGTGCTCCCTCCATTGCGGATGCAAGGGAGGTAGCACGGTCAATACTCAGGTCACCGTTAGTGAAAAGTGCTCTGTTTGGTGAACGCCCTGACCTTACCTGTGGTCGTATAATAGCAGCTATCGGGAGTTCAGCTATCGCCGGAGCTGTCGACCCCAGGAGGATATCTATAAGCGTGAAAAGCGATAAGGAGGTTTTAGCAGTGAAGAACGGCGAATTTATGGATCTTTTTGGGTTGGCAAGAACCATAATGAAGGGTAAGGAGCTCTTCATCGATGTGGATCTAGGAACTGGAGAAGAAGTGGAGGCGAGAGCGTGGGGTTGCGATTTAACCTATGATTATGTCAGAATAAATGCGGGCGTGCATTAAGCACGAACTTTTCGCTTAGCTTCTTCATTTATCTCTTCATATCGGCTATTACCGTGGGCATCTATGCCGAGCACAAGCGGACCGAAATCTTCGATAAGGAGATGCAAAACTGCCTCAGCCATACCGAGGTCAGCCCAATATACCGCTTTTATCGCTTTTATACGTGTAGCAGCCAAGACTGCTGCACCGCCAGTCATCGCGAAATACACACAGCCATATTTCTGCAGTGCTTCTCGCGTTGAAATGCCCATGCCTCCTTTTCCTATTATGCCTCGAATCCGCAGCGTTTCTATTACTTGTGGCGTTGTCGCTTCCATTCGTGAGCTGGTGGTAGGACCTGCGGCTATAATTTCCCAATTCTCATTGCTCTTCCTCATGAGCGGACCGCAATGATAGAGTACCGCGCCTTTTTCTATTGGTATTTCCTCTTCTGTATCTTTGATTGTATATTCTATGATTCGATTATGCGCTTTGTCTCTCGCTGTATATACGTCGCCACTGAGATATACGATATCCCCCACCTGCAATTCCTTTATCTCTTCTTCCTTGAGGGGTGTGAATAATCTCTTTTTCATCATTGCACTTTCTTTCTAAAGAAAGATAAACCCTTACAGGGTTTTCGGGGTTGTGGGGCAGAGCCCCACACTGCACTAAGAAAGAGTATACTACAATTCTTTTGATATTTGGAATTATCAAGATGCAATGATTGCTAACTTTCGGAAATATTGTACATCGGATATATCGGGCAGAAGAGCACGAAACAGCTAACGGAAGAAGAAAAAGCTCACACCCCTTTGTTCCCTTTCAAGAATGCCCACGGATTGCTATAACGGGGTTATAGGGTCAGCACTATGCTTTATAACTAAGCTTTTCAATTCAATAACGGATGAGCATGCAAGAAGATCTGCGAAAGTCTTTAGAGGCAGCAAATAAGGCTAACGAGCTCGCTTTGGAGTATCATTCTCGCTATAACGGAAAAATAGAGATAGGACTAAAGGTACCCGTTCGGGGTTATGGTGATTTTGCGATATGGTACACGCCGGGTGTGGCAGAGCCGTGTAGAGCGATAAAAGATAGTCGAGAGCGTGTATATGAGTACACAGGTAAGGGAAATTTTGTGGCAATAGTCACCGATGGAACGAGGGTGTTGGGGTTGGGTGATGTAGGTGCAGAGGCGGCGCTTCCGGTGATGGAAGGCAAAGCCCTGCTCTTTAAGTACTTGGGCGATGTGGATGCGTTTCCTATCTGTTTGGCTACGAAGGATGTGGATGAGATCATAAATGTCGTGAAGTGGATTGCCCCGACTTTTGGGGGTATAAATTTAGAGGACATAGCAAGTCCAAAGTGCTACTACCTGCTGGAGAGGCTAAAAGAAGAGTTAACTATGCCGGTATGGCATGATGACCAGCAGGGCACCGCATTGGTGATACTTGGAGGGTTGATAAATGCCTTGAACGTAGTGGGAAAGAGCTTGGAAGAGGTGACGATATCGCTGATAGGTGCGGGTGCAGCGAATATGAGCGTTGCAAAATACGTGCACAAAGCAGGTGCAAAGTGGGGAAATATGATCATGCTGGATAGCAAGGGGATATTGAATACTGAGCGGGTGGATGTGAAGGGGGATAGAAATAAGTGGGAAATCAGCCAAAAGACGAACAAAGAAGGTAGAAAGGGAGGTATCAAGGAGGCGATGCGTGATACTGACGTGTGCATCGCGCTTTCAACGCCCGGGCCGGGTATAATAAAAAAGGAGTGGGTAGCGGATATGGCTGACGATGCGATCGTATTCGCATGCGCAAATCCCGTGCCGGAGATATGGCCATGGGAGGCAGAGGAGGGTGGAGCGAAGATAGTTGCCACGGGAAGGTCGGACTTCAAGAATCAAATAAATAATTCTTTAGGTTTTCCAGCAGTTTTCAGGGGCGCTTTAGACGTCCGTGCTACGTGTATAACAGATGAGATGTGTCTAGAGGCGGCGTATGCGATAGCGAACTATACCGAAGAGAAAGGTATAAGTGAGGACTTTATAATTCCGAGGATGGAGGAGAGAGAGATGTACGTGTGCGAAGCAGTAGCAGTGGGTATGAAGGCGATAGCGCAGGGAGTGGCTAAGAAGAAGATGAGCATGGAGGAATTAGAGGAGGCTGTGCGAAAGAGGATAGTTAGCAAAATAGCGAAAACTTTTTAAGGCTATAAGCCCAATATATACATGTGGCAACCGGCGTCGGCTTCGATTACGGGGATACCCAAAAGATGAGAAGTTGACTTCTGCTACGGTACAAGATAGGAATAAATGGAGACACGAAGAGAAGAAGATTTCGTGTCCGACATGGATACTTGAACCTAATCTGACGAACCAGTAAATCTGATTGGTTAAGTCAGGTGTGTGTCAAACCCTGCTAATTTAATACTGGTTGATCCTGCCAGAGGCTACTGCTATCAGAGTTTGATTAAGCCATGTTAGTCGAGGGTATCTCTTCTTCCTCGGAGGAAGAGGTAACCGGCGGACGGCTCAGTAACACGTAGACAACTTACCCTTGGGACCGGGATAACCCCTTGGGAAACTGGGGCTAATACCGGATAGTGCATCGATCGCTGGAATGCACGATGTACGAAAGCTGAGGCGCCCAAGGATAGGTCTGTGGCCGATTAGGTTGTTGTTGATGTAACGGATCAACAAGCCTACGATCGGTACGGGTTGTGAGAGCAATAGCCCGGAGATGGGTTCTGAGAGAAGAACCCGGGTCCTACGGGACGCATCAGGCGCGAAAACTTTACAATGTGCGAAAGCACGATAAGGGAACTCTGAGTGCCTCCTAAGGAGGCTGTTCAGATGTTTAAAAAGCATCTGGAGGAAGGGCTGGGCAAGACCGGTGCCAGCCGCCGCGGTAACACCGGCAGCCCAAGTGGTGGTCATGCTTACTGGGTCTAAAGCGTCCGTAGCCGGCCAGGTAAGTTCCTTGGGAAATTTGATCGCTTAACGATCAAGCTACCTGGGAATACTACCTGGCTTGGGACCGGGAGAGGTCAGAGGTACCTCAAGGGTAGGGGTGAAATCCGTTAATCCTTGGGGGACCACCGGTAGCGAAGGCGTCTGACCAGACCGGATCCGACGGTGAGGGACGAAGGCTAGGGGAGCGAAGCGGATTAGATACCCGCGTAGTCCTAGCTGTAAACGATGCGGGCTAGGTGTTGGCATTACTGCGAGTGATGCCAGTGCCGAAGGGAAGCCGTTAAGCCCGCCATCTGGGGAGTACGGTCGCAAGGCTGAAACTTAAAGGAATTGGCGGGGGAGCACCACAACGGGTGGAGCTTGCGGTTCAATTGGATTCAACGCCGGAAATCTCACCGGAGGGGACAGCGAGATGAAGGTCAGGCTAAAGACCTTACCAGATTAGCTGAGAGGTGGTGCATGGCCGTCGGCAGTTCGTGTCGTGAAACATCCTGTTAAGTCAGGCAACGGGCGAGACCCGTGCTCACAGTTGCCAGCATGTTCTCCTGAAGAGAACGATGGGCACTCTGCGAGGACCGCCACCGCTAAGGTGGAGGAAGAGGCGGGCCACGGTAGGTCAGTATGCCCCGAATCCTCCGGGCTACACGCGTGCTACAATGGGTAGTACAATGGGTATCGACTCCGAGAGGGGGAGGTAATCCCCTAAAACTACCTTCAGTTGGGATCGAGGGCTGCAACTCGCCCTCGTGAACCTGGAATCCGTAGTAATCGCCCCTCAAAATGGGGCGGTGAATATGTCCCTGCTCCTTGCACACACCGCCCGTCAAGCCAACCGAGTGGGATTTAGGTGAGGGCATCTCTCTTGAGGTGTTCGAACCTAAGTCTCGTGAGGGGGGCTAAGTCGTAACAAGGTAGCCGTAGAGGAATCTGCGGCTGGATCACCTCCTAAATTTACCAACCAATCAGAGCTGAAAGATCGTCAGATTAAGTTTAAGTTAGGTTTACATGTGAGCAGGGTAAATATAATAGCTGGGATAACTTCGGGGCTCGTAGATCAGTGGAAGATCGTCGCCTTTGCGAGGCGAAGGCCCTGGGTTCAAATCCCAGCGAGTCCATCTTTGAGGAAGGTAAATGAATGCACCTAACGACCTCTGTTGTTAGGGAAGTTACGGATGGCAGTTGTTTCACACTACTGTCAGATGAGGTTCTCATACGCACTTTGCATCTCTGACATCCAATGAGCTCAGTGATGCTGGTGAAGATGCCATTTAGTGGATGGCTTGGCTCAAGCGCCGAAGAAGGGCGTGCCAAGTTGCGAAAAGCCTCGGGTAGGTACAAGGAGCCTTAGAACCGAGGGTGCCCTAATGGGAATTCCTGACTCTTTTTGAGTCGGTCCATAAGGATAGGGAACGCTCTGAATTGAAACATCTTATTAGGAGCAGGAGGAGAAATCAATTGAGATGCCGTGAGTAACGGCGAGTAAAAACGGCACAGTTCAAACCGAATCCTTTCTTGAAAGAGAAGGGGGATGTGGTGTGGAAAGTAAGGGACATACAAAGCCCGCCCTATCGAAGCCGAAGTCCTCTGGAACGAGGCGCCATAGAGAGTGAGAGCCTTGTAGGCGTAGGATAGAGGGTTTGACTCTTACTTGAGTACCATAGGTTGGATATCCTGTGGGAAGCTGGGGGTTACCAACCTCCAAAACTAAACACGTCTTGAGACCGATAGCGGATTAGTACCGTGAGGGAAAGCTGAAAAGCACCCCAAGTAAGGAGGTGAAAAGAGCCTGAAACTAAATGGTGACAGGGTGATACGGCTTGGAAGTGATGAGACAGTCCGAAGGAAAATCTCGTGAGGGATGAGTACGAGGATTGTGGAACGAAGTTGTATCGTACGTTCTGGAGAACGGGCCAGGGAGTATATCTCAGTGGCGAGGCTAACCCGTAAAAAGGGGAGCCGAAGGGTAACCAACAGGTTCGCATTCGCAAGAAGATGAACGACGTATGAACTGCGTGGAGTCATTGGGATATGACCCGAAGCCGGGTGATCTAAGCGTGGGCAGGCTGAAGTTCTTCGAAAGGGGAATGGAGGGCCGAACCGGTGATGACATGCAAATCTCTCGGATGACCTGCGTTTAGTGGTAAAAGGCCAATCGAACCCGGCAATAGCTGGTTCCCCTCGAAACATGCCGCAGCATGACCCGATCTGAGATTGATAGCGCAGTAGAGCGACCGATTGGAGGATACGAAGTCGAAAGACTTCGCCCTCCTGTCAAACTCCGAAGGTGCTATCGTCGTAGAAGATCGGAGTCCGGTCTGGGGGGTAAGCTCCCAGTCCGTGAGGGAATGAACCCAGACTGGGGTTAAGGTCCCTGAGTGTCAGCTAAGTGTTAAGACTAAAGGGCGTTGCAAACCACAAACAGCTGGGAGGTTAGCTTAGAAGCAGCTATCCTCTAAGGAGTGCGTAACAGCTCACCAGCCGAGGTTTGCAGCATCGAAAATGGATGGGGCTAAAGCTGACCACCGATACCTCAGGGCTCCGGAAGGAGATCCGGTAGAGGGGCGTTCTGCTTGGGCAGAAGTATCCTCGTGAGAGGGTGTGGACCGGGCAGAAACGAGAATCCTGGCGATAGTAGCAGCATAGTCGGGTGTGAATCCCGATCGCCGAAGGGGCCAGGTTTCCTTGGCAATGTTCGTCAGCCAAGGGTTAGCCGGTCCTAAGATGTGTCCCAATTGGAGCATATCGAAAGGGAAGCAGGTTAATATTCCTGCGCCGTCCAGCCTATGTGCGTAAGCACACCTGACGCTTTTGGGTAGATTAAGCGGTACCGTCGAACCGTCCAAGCACCGAAGCCTATGGAGAGCCGTAATGGCGAGAAGTAGGTGAATGTGTGATGGCGAAAGTTAATCGAGCCCAGGAGCCCGTGAAAAGGGAGGCTGGATGTCCGTACCGAGAACCGAAACAGGTGCCCCTAGCTGAGAAGGCTCAGGCGTGTCGGGGAAATCCAGCTAAGGGAAATCGGCAAATTAGCCCCGTAACTTCGGGATAAGGGGTGCCTGCTTTGCGAAAGGCAGGTCGCAGTGACAAGGGAAGGCTAACTGTCTAATAACAACATAAGTGACCGCAAGTCCGTAAGGATTAGTACGGTCACTGACTCCTGCCCAGTGGCGGTATCTGAAAGCCCTTTACAAGGGGTCGAAGGACCGCTAAACGGCGGGGGTAACTCTGACCCTCTTAAGGTAGCGTAGTACCTAGCCGCTTAATTGGCGGCTTGCACGAAAGAAGGAATGAGCCTTCTACTGTCCCTAGCTGGAAACCGGCGAAATCTACATCCCGGTGAAAAGTCCGGGGACCCCCAAGGGGAAGCGAAGACCCCGTGGAGCTTTACAGCAGCCTGTCGTTGAGCCACGACTTCGGATGTAGAGCGTAGGTAGGAGGCGAGGAGGTGTTTTCGCAAGGAAACACGGAGCCGCCAATGGAACACTACCCTTTCGGGGTTGTGTCCCTTACTCGAAAGAGAACACCGGCAGGTGGGCTGTTTAGGTGGGGCGCCATGCCCTTGAAAAGATATCGAGGGCGCCCTAAGGTTGACTCAGGTGGGTCAGAAATCCACCGTAGAGTGCAAGAGTAAAAGTCAGCCTGATGTGACTTCGCATAGCAGGAAGTCACGGGACGAAAGTCGGGTCTAGCGAACCTTTATGGCCCTTTGGTAGGGTCTAAAGACGTCAGAAAAGCTACCCCGGGGATAACGGAGTTGTCTCCAGCGAGAGTCCATATCGACCTGGAGGTTTGCTACTTCGATGTCGGCTCTCTCCATCCTGGCTGTGCATAAGCAGCCAAGGGTAAGACTGTTCGTCTATTAAAGGAGATCGTGAGCTGGGTTTAGACCGTCGTGAGACAGGTCGGTTGCTATCTATTGGGGGTGTTGGAGGTCTGAGGGGAAGCTGCTTTTAGTACGAGAGGAACAGAGCAGCGGCGCCTCTGGTCTACCGGTTGTCCGACAGGGCATCGCCGGGCAGCTACGCGCTCGTGGATAAGGGCTGAAAGCATCTAAGCTCGAAGCCATCCCCGAAAAGAGACGTCCTAAAGAACACCGTTAGAAGAACGGGTTGATAGGGCTGGGGTGTAAGACTCGACTCGAAAGAGGAGATTTTTAGCCCGCAGCTACTAACGTTCGCACCATACTTCTTTACTGGGCTCAGATGAAATCAGAGTTGCGTAGTGCTAAAAATAAACGCACGAGGGGATAACGAAATGGACCGCATTAAGTTGTCTTCCCATAAGAGAAGAAAAAACGAGTCAGAAGAACAGTGTGTCCAGTCAATCAAACTCGAGAAAAGAGTTGTTTATCTCGAAGGATATATCAAAGGTTTCAGAGATGGTTTTATCGTGGCGATGGCTATCCTAGCCACAATGATAGCCGCGGTCCAGCAGCTCTTTTTCCCTACAATGAAGAAATTATGGAAGTCTATCTTTTCAACTCAGCTGGTACTCTTCTAACAAAAAGTTTTTGATGTCTCAAAATTTTTTCTTTTGATAAACCTTTCCTTTTTAAAGAAAAGGTTTGCCAAGGTGGCGGAGAGGCTGACGCGGCTGACTGCAGATCAGCTCTACCCCGGTTCAATTCCGGGCCTTGGCTTCCTTGGCACGATCTGCATTTGATTGCCGAACCTCTTGTGAATTATTGTTTGAGCTTTATTATAGGACTGGAAGTGGGGTAGAAAACATTATATAGAGTTAGCATAAATGTGAATTTGTCTTTGTTTATTTCCCTTTACGTGCGGTGGAAGAAAGATGGTAATAAGAGTTTATACGACGAAAATATGCCCAAATTGTAAAAAAGTTGAAGAGTTTTTAGCAGCGGAAGGGGAAGCATATGAGGAAGTGGATATCACAACGGTGGAAGCGCTTACTGAGCTAAGAATGAATGGGGTTTTCACGCTGGTTACGCCCATCGTTCAGATTGGTTCGACTTTTCTTACGAGTAATGAGTTATTTGACGGTGATGAGTTGAGAAAAGGAAGAATTAAAGAAGTGATCAAGCCCTTACAGGGTAAACCCTTACAGGGTTTTCGGGGTCAACGGGGCAGAGCCCCGTTATGCGGGGTCGTGGGGCAGAGCCCCACAAGCGAGAGGGATAGGCATGAAAAAAGGCTTTAATATGGATAATGGCACGGTGCAAACCACGCTGGACGGCGTGAAATTGCGCTTCCCGAAGGTAAGAACCAGCGATGGGCACATGCTGGAGTGGGACCGAGAAGCAATTGTAAAACAACTTTTACGTGAAACCAAATTAAGTGAGGAGTTTTATGACTGTTCACCGATAGATAATAACACGGCGCGGGAGATAGCGAAGGAGGCTGAGAAGAGGATAAAAGTAATGGGCATCTCTCAGCTCTCTGGTGCGTTAGTACGGGAAATAGTAAACCAGATTTTATTGGAGGAGTATCGTAAGCAGGAGTGGCGGAATGTGTGTACGAGGGTTGGCACGCCGGTCTACGATGCGCATCTCATTGATATAGGTGAAGGATTTGAGGCGAAGGAGAATGCAAATCTTCAGGATAATGCAGAAACGTCGCATAAGAAGAAAGCGGACAAGATCTGCAAGGAACAATATCTCTTACTCTTACCACCCCAGCTCGCAGACGCACACCTCAGTGGTGATTTGCATATCCATGACCTTGAATATTTCGGGACGAGGGGTTTTTGTCAAGACTGGGACCTCCGTTACTTCTTCTATTATGGCTTAATGCCCGATGGTTCGGGGACGAAAGCGTCGGTAGCTGGACCTGCGAAGAAGCCCGAAGTTGCCATCCTGCACGCAGTGAAGACTTTAGGTAGTGCACAGACAAACTTCGCAGGCGGGCAGGGCTTTTTTAACTTTCTTACCTTCATAGCCCCGTATTTTGAAGGACGTTCCTACGAGGAGATAGAGCAACTGATGCAGATGTTCGTATATGAAATGACGCAGATGCAAGTTGCACGTGGTGGTCAATTGGTCTTCTCTTCGGTTCAGCTCACCCCCGGTATTCCCCTAGTATGGAGAGATAAACCAGTAGTTTATAAAGGAGAGGTCTGGAATGGCGAGCGTGTGCCGCTTCGAAGATACGGTGAGTTTGAACGAGAGGTGCGATTGGCGTTCAAGGCGCTTATGAACGTCATGCTCCAGGGAGATTACTGGGGGAAGCCCTTTAACTTCCCGAAGCCTGAGATAGCGATAGAGCGGGATTTCCTTAGAGAGGATGAGGAATTCAATAAGAGGAACCCGGATTTGCCTACGTATGAAGAACTTTATGATTTAGCCTTTGAACTCACCGCAAAGTATGGCACGCCGTACTTCGATAATAAGATCCCGGAGTATAGAGGCGCGGGGGAAGGAGTTTCGTGCTACCAATGCTGTGCGTACAGTTTCAAAACCTCGCCTGATGATAAGGATTTTCAGGATAAGATGTATTTCCGTAATGGCGAGCACTTCTCGATGGGCGGCTGGCAGGTAATAACGATAAACTCTCCACGAGCGGCTTACCGGGCTGATGGAGATGATGAGAAGTTGTTTGCGGAACTGAGAAGGATGATGGCTCTCGCGGTAGAGGTATTAAAAGTGAAGAAGCGATGGATGAAAGCGATCATTGAAAGCGGACGGATGCCGTTTGCTACACAACGACCTAAAGATCCGCACACGGGCGAAAAAGGAACCAGGGCGGTTTATCTTGATGAGCTCGTGTATATCATCGGCGTGGTAGGCATCAATGAGATGGTGCAGTACCATTACGGCAAGCAAATACACGAAGACAAGGGTGCTTTACGGCTTGCAGTACGAGTAATGACGGAGATGGAGCTGTATGCGAAGGAGCTGTCGAAACGTGAAGGTGTGACGATAAGTTTTGCACGCACTCCTGCAGAAACGGTCTCGCAGCGATTCGCCGTGGCAGATCTCTTGAATAAGGAATTCAGGGATAAGGCGCGGAAAGTAGTGAAAGGGGATGTTGAACGCGCGCTTTCGCTTATACACGAGACGCGCGACCTGCCTATTTACTATACGAATGGGACGCATGTGCCTCCGAATGCCAATATCTCGCTCGCAGAGCGGATAAAGATCGAGCACGTCTTCTTCCCGATTGTCGACGGTGGGAACATCATGCATATCTTCCTTGGCGAGTCGTATCCTGATCCGCGAGGGATAAAGAGCCTTGCGTTGAAGATAGCAAAGAACACGCAAACGGGCTATTATGCATTTACGAAGGATATGACGGTCTGCATGGACTGCTCGCACGTCGCCATGGGGTTGATAGAGGAGTGTGAGAGGTGTGGGTCTAAAAACCTCGATTATATATCACGAATAACCGGCTATCTACAGGCGGTGAGCGGTTGGAACGATGGAAAGAAGCAGGAGTTGCTCGATCGGATGCGATATGGTGGGAATGAGATAAGGTGACTTATACAGTTCCCAAATACGGAGGGTCTGACTAAAATTTAAAT
>DYFG01000002.1:0-32761 GCA_020725315.1 Nitrosotalea sp. | reverse complement strand
AGATAAGGTGACTTATACAGTTCCCAAATACGGAGGGTCTGACTAAAATTTAAATAGCGAAAAACTAAAATAAGGGAGTACAGTAGTGAAAATATTAAAGAATTTAGAAAAGTAATAACAAACATTCAATGGAAATTCGATAAGGTTTTAGTAGATTAAACGCCATATGGAGGGAAACAGATAAAATAAGTGGAATCCAAATGAAGGAGGTCAAGGGAGATTCCCCTCCCTATCCTCATATTAATCGGAAACGCCTTTCTAATCTCGGTGAGCTTGAAGATGACGTGTAGTGATGCAATGCTTATCAATATTCCCGCAAATATCTTCAGTCCGCGACTCTTTTCATTGCTTGCCACTCAATGCCTCTCCTCCTTGCAAAATTGAAGATAGCGATGAGTGCAGAATACTGAAGAATGAGTAGGTATAAGACAAATCCTGTGGGAACTGCGAGCGATGTCTTTGGCGATGCTTTGCTTGAGTAATAGAGGAGTATGAAAGGAGCAAATATAACGAGCGGAAGAAGGAGTATTAGACCGTACGTTATAGTCAGTGCCATCACCCATGAACGGATAAATTTTTTGTTCTTACTGCTCTTAACCTCATCCCAGTATCTCCAGAGCTGCAAGCCACCATAATACCACCTCTTTCTCTGGTTCAGCAAATCCATCCAGCTGATCGGAGATTGTTCATAGATTGTTGTGCTACTAACAAGAATTGCTTTATAACCTTTAGCATGCATTCTCGTCGCGTAATCTGCATCTTCAGTGATTGCGTCTTCATTTAGTTTATACCTGTAAAGAAGATCAGCCCTAAGGAGACCAATCAAGCCATTAAATTGTTTGAACGCAGATCCTTTGAGCAAGAAGTTCAATAGGTAATATTCAACCTGAATAGTTCTCGAAACAAGATTCACGGGATTTGATATATAACGGGGAGAGGAGGCTATGTATCCCATTGAGTCCTTTTCAAGAGCATGTACACACTCGTTAATAAAATTTCGTTCTGGCCTGGAATCAACATCGAATAGTGCCACGTAATCGGGCTTGAAATCGGCAAGACATCGAAGAGCATCATTGAGTGCTCCGGCCTTCTCTCCTCTCCTCTGCCGTGAAAAGACTTCTAAACCATCCTTTTTAAGTAAGGTAATTCGTTCATCCTTTTCTGTAGTAACATCAATGACATACACTATTTTTGCACTAAGGTTCTCATAGTCTAAGGTCATAATTTTTTGTGCTGAATTTAAAACCACTTGCGAGTCTTCTGATTCTGAGACTGATACAATTACCGCAATTCTTTTCATTGGTTCTCACCTGTTATAGAGAATTTCAATTTTATCAAGTACTCGTGCTTTTCTTAGCCCGTCTTTTAGTTCGTTATCTGATACCTTACCCCGGAATTCTACGTGTGCTCCAATTTTTCTCGCACGTTTTTCGATCTCATCATCCATTTTTTGCTCATTTCTCTTTTTACTTCTGATTATGATTAAAGAGAAACTATTTACGGAAGGATGTATTAAGGACTTATTTGTAAAGGAGTGAACGCATGTCACAAGGAGAAGAACAAAGCGCCCATTTGGTCTTCGGTGGTGTGGATGTCGTAGAATTGGCAGAGCGGTACGGAACACCGCTGTACATCACCGATGAGAGTATAATAAGAGCCAATTTCAGGAAGTACAAAACCGCATTTAAAGCGGTGGAGAATGATATCTATTTTGCAGTCAAAGCGAATGGTAATCTTGCGATACTACGAATTTTAGCAAGTGAAGGTGCGGGTGCTGATGTGTTTTCGGGAGGCGAACTCCATCTGGTGAAGTTAGCAGGCATACCCCTGGAGAAGATCTTGTTCAACGGGAATTCAAAGAGTGAAGAGGAGCTAAGAACAGCGGTCGAATCGCAGGTAAGGGTATCTGTGGATTCGCTGGACGAATTGGAAACCTTATCAGCAGTAGCAGGTGAGATGGGCAAAGAAGCGGAAATCGCCATACGAGTGAACCCAGACGTATCGCCACAGGTAAATCCAAAGATCGCCACCGGTCTCCGTGAATCAAAATTCGGTATTCCTTATTATGAGATACTATCCACTTATGAGGAAGCAGCAAAGCTGCCGAACATTGCTATTAAAGGCATACATTGTCATATCGGTTCTCAGATACTGGACGTTAGCGTTTATAGAGAAGCGACCGAGAAGATGATGAATCTCGTCGAAGGATTACATGGACGAGGTATAGAACTCGAGTTTGTGGATCTTGGTGGAGGGCTTGGCATATCCTACCAGAAAGAGAAGGAGAGAGCTCCAACCCCAAAAGACCTTGCCGGAGCGATACTACCCGTTTTTGAAGCAAAGCTGAACTCGCTGGGCATAACTCCGAAGTTGATCCTGGAGCCTGGCAGGTCGCTCGTTGGCCCGGCTTCAATTCTGGTGAGTAAGGTAAATGCAGTTAAGCTAAGCCCTTACAGGGCTTGCGGGGACATGGGCGGAGCCCATGATGCGGGGGCACGGGCGGAGCCCGTGACGGGGCAGAGCCCCACAGCTTCTAGAAATTTTGTGGCAATCGATGCGGGATTTAACCTGCTGATAAGACCCGTGATGTATGACGCGTATCATGAGGTCGTGGTAGCGAACAAGCTTAACGAGCCCGCTTCTGAGTTATATACCGTTGTGGGACCGATCTGTGAATCAGGTGATATAATCGCACGGGATAGAATGCTGCCAGAGGTGAAGAGAGGAGATCTCGTTGCGATATTAGATGTCGGTGCGTACGGTTTCTCGATGGGTTCGCAATACAACGGGAGACCGAGATGTGCGGAGGTATTAGTCTGCGACGGTTCGGTGGACTTGATAAGGTCAGAAGAAAGTGTCGAGGATTTGATACGAAATCAGGTGATTCCGGAGCGGTTGAAGTTGTAGATATACTATCCAACGCAACAAACTTTCAAACGCCTGACACCAGCGTAGCCATACCCACCGCGCCCGCATACTGTGAATACGGTGGCACGATGATCTCAACACCAAGCATATCCTCGAATTCGCGCTTCACGCCTTCTATTAATGATACACCTCCCACAAAGATGACCGGAGGTCGTACCTCCATCTCATGGATCATCGTCTCATAGACCTGTTCAGCAACAGAACGACACGCAGCAGCCGCGACATCTTCACGCTTCACTCCAGCGGAAAGAGCAACGACGAGACTCTGGATCCCGAATACCATGCAATAGCTCTGCAAGTCAAATTTCGCCTTCTTCTTTGCCTTTGACTTCATCGCCAGCTGCCCCAACCCCGAGATGTCAACATCCAATCGGTGCGATGCCACTTCGAGGAACCGCCCCGAAGAGCCACCACAAATACCGCCCAAACTGAAACTCGTCGCTATCCCATCGCGCATGAGAATCAGCTTGTTGTTCATCCCGCCGATGTCTATCACGGTTGCCTCGCCTTTATGTCGCCCGGCAAGAAGAGCCGCTCCTTTTGAGACCACACTCACTTCCTCTAAATTGAGATCCGCTTTGACATGTTCACTTACCAGTTCTCTGCCATGTCCCGTCACACCGATCGCGTCCACCTCCTTTTCTGAAATCCCCGCGTCTTTCATCACTTTCTCCGTCACGTCGTCTGCACTTCGTATCGGGTCTGTAGTGGGCAACCATTCTTGCCCTATTATCTCGTTGTCCTTCATCACCACTACTTTCGTCATAGAGGAGCCGGAATCAATACCGATCGTCACGCCTTCCTGCTTCTCGCGCATCAAGAGCGCCTTCCGTGTTATTAACGTCTTCAGTGCTTCAAAGCGCGAATAGAGCTCTATTTCCTTCTGCTTTTCCACATTTGAATAGACGATGATGGGTATATCTGTCCGCTCATGGAGAAACATCCTTACCATGTCTTTTACAATCGTTCCTTCCGCACACTTGAAGCAGGTGAGCAGTATAGCGCCTTTTATCGTTGGGTCATTCAGCAGAGATACCGCTCGTGCCATCATCAAATTCAAGCTGGGGCTTTCTGCCTTGAATCCAATCTCATTGCATGCCAATTCCACCCTCGCTAACTCCATCTCCGGATAAACCAGTTCAATACCTAATCGCTCTGCTATATCGTCCAATAACCATTGAATACCACAGTATTCAGTCCCGCACGATATCTGCGCAACTCTCACGGGCGTCATTTTATCTTATTTACGCTTCTTTCTGTCCCTCTGATAACAGCGCTAAAAATTTCATTACCGCGGATACCATCTCCTCCATCCGATCTCCACCCTCATACCTCACTTCTAATCTCGATATTCCACGCTTCCTTATCAAAAACTTGAAGAATTCGTCGGCGACGGCACAGCCCATACAACCAAAGGTGGGGGGTGCGTCAGTCAATATTATTGCAGCTTCTGCTTTCTCCAACAACGGTGCAAGCAGTCCTATTCTCCCTTTGAGTCCCGCAGGTTCTTCCACCGAGACATACCTCAGTGCCCTCTTCAAGTCCTCTTCCGTAATATTCAGTGGTGGTGCGTCTATCTCCGCATCTCTCACGTGTTCACCGACTTCCTTCATCAAAACGACCGGTTCATGTCCGCCCCGTTCCACCAAATCCGCCAATATCAAACTATTTGGCGGATACACCAACACTTTCATCTTCTATCAGCCTTTTCATTCTTTCTTCTCTATCTCTGACGTTGATTTATATACTCTATCTTCCTAAACTACATTAATTGTATTATAACTTTTATTTATGACTCATCTCGGGCTATCCTCAACACCTTTACTCGTGATAAAAAACTCGCATGCCGTATCTTCAGGCATAGACCGGTGCTTCCTTAAAATAGCTCTTCTTTTGCCACGCCCTCCTGCCACTTTCTCGAGCTGCACAATTACTTTTGAGAGATGCTCGAGAGCAGATCCACCAGGAGGTCGTAATTTACCATTCTCTATATCAGTATATACTTGATTGGTTATAAGGACAGCAAGGTCATGCCTGCGCGCAACTTCCAGGAGATGCATTATTTGGTTTGCCAACGCTCTCCTCAAATACATACTTCTTTCATCGTCCAGCTCTAAGCGGTAGAAAAGCGTGGCTGAGTCGAGGATTACGAGTGAAACCTTGTTTTTACCCTCCTTATCCTTTATTACCGCATCTATCTCCTTTATACAGGACATTTGCTGCTCGAAACTCTGAGGCTCGTAGATCATAATTCTCCGTGCTATGCTTTCCACCTCTTCACTCCCACTCTGGGGCTCCGCCCCGCGAGCCCGCAAGCCTGAAAGGCTCAGTAAGGGCTCAGAACTGGCTATCTGTAAGAACCGTTCCGGAGAAAACCCCTCGGTGTCTATAAAAATTACACTCTTCCCGTTTCTCGCACAGTCTACCGCTACCTGGAGGCAGATATTGGTCTTTCCACTGCCTGCCTCTCCATAGAGCTGGGTCACCGTACCTGACTCGAACCCCCCACCTAACAGCTCATCTATGCTCTTACACCCCGTGCTGTATTTCGTAGGAAGTTGCATTACACTTTTTCTTTTTACAAAAAAGAAAACCTGTGCTAAAAGAAAAACATTTCGTTTATTTTAAACGAGCGAGGCGTTGAAAGTTTCGTACGAGAAGCAAAGTTGCATCAAAATGGGTGTCGTCATAGGCACCGACCTGATAAATTCAGCTCAAAGATTGAAAGAACGAACATGGACATCACAGAATTATAAACATCGCAAAAAGGAGTGATAATACGCCTACTATGTCTGTTAAGCTGGTTATGAGCGGTATCGTATCATTATCGGGGTCCATTCCAAATCTGAAGGATAAAATGGCGATGTAATAAGAAGCGAAGTTAAGAAACGTTGTGCATAAAATACCGCCTAAAAGGGCGATCGAGAGCATTTTTACTACACTTGGGGTGGCTATCCCAAGATAGGCACTCGCACCGTATGATGTTAAACCAACAAAGAGAGAGAAGAATATGGAAAGGAGATATATCACGGCGAAATTCGCAGAGACGAGCTTATCTGGAAGACGCTTTGGATTCACCGTGCCAAGGTGAAGCATGGAGGAGAGGCGAGCGCTTAATATACCGCCTAACGCGTTACTTTCACCCAAAAAGGGTGGGATGAGTACTAAAATAGCGGGAAGCGCAATTAAACTACTCAAATTCATGTTCAGTGCTAACCCTGCAAAAGTGGCAATAAGCCCACTGATGAGGAACATCGGAATGCTTTCTACAATAATTCGCCTCACAGCCCATTCGTTTGATTTTAGTCCTTTTATGGCGCATAAAAAAGCTAAAAAGACAAATAAAAATAAAAATAAGGAGGATGGAGATAACCAACCCCCCAGGATCTTTCCATCAAGGTTAAAGTTTAATAATAAGATACCGGCAAGGAACAAAGAGGGTATGGTTACCATGTCTCCTGCAGAGGTTATTATCGGTGATGAGATGTTATCAATATCCCAGTTTCTACGGTATCCGAGGATAGAGACGAGAAGAGCGATGCCGAGGAGAATGATTCCAGAGATCAAACCGCCTATTACCGAAATGAGAATGAAAGCGGGAAGAGAGATACTGTGCATTCCAAACGCATTTGCAGCTATTTTAGCTAAGAAGCCGAGGATCACAGAGAGGATGAGCGACAATAGCAAAGAGGCATACGCATTCTGGTGTAATATCCCCCCTTTTTTCAAAGTCGGGGAGAAAAGACCGAGGTGCATTGAAGTTCCTAATCTCGAGACGAGCGCGCTGTAAATATTACCTCGCATGTCAATTGCAGGTGGAATGAGTATGATGAGCCCGGGAAGGAGCTGCAGCAGATCGGTCATCCAACTCAGCACAATTCCAGCCAAAAGACCGGTGAACGAACAAAAGAGGAGCGAGATAGGAGATTGCCTAAATAAGGCTGAGAAGTTGTGAAGAAAGGAAGAGAGACGACTGAGGGGAGTCTCCAAGGCGTTCTTCTGCATGCTTCGGATTTGTATTCTCATACTCATACCGCCCCCTAGCTCTACCTCTGCCTGCCTTCTTATACCAGAAGGCACCTCCTTTATCCATGCTGTTACGTAAGCCTTTTATTCTTCTCACGCCCAAGCTGAAGCTATCCGGAGGCTCGTGCTCAGCTTCGCTTTCGTTATCTCTTCCTTGCTTGGACATCATGCTCTTTTCTTACTCTACCTCATTCTTTATACTATAAATAATAAAAATGTTACCGAACGAAAACAAATTGGAAGAGATACGGAAGAGGATAGATGAAATAGACGATGCCATTGCAGATTTACTTTCACAAAGGATGCAGTATGCAAAAGAGACGAAGGCTGAGAAAGTGCGAATGAAAAAACCTATCATTGACCGGCAACGCCAGAGCGAGGTGATCGAGAAGTGGCGTGAGCGGGCAAGAAGGAACAGAGGAAGCAGCGGATATGATTTGAGTGAGGAGATGATGAGTAAGATCGCTGAGCTCATACTCGAATACACGGTAAAAAACGAGATGGAAGAGCAGTAGTAAAAGATGGAACTTATAGTGAGAACGGCAAAAGGATTGACGATAAAAATAAGGAATTTTGAAAGGCATGATATCAGAAGGGTGATGGAAATAGAGGAGGAATCATTCTTGGATGGCGATGCAGGGTTGTATCTTGAATTGTACGAGGAATGGCGGGCGGGGTTCTTAGTTGCGGAGAAAGATGATGAGGTGATAGGGTTCGTAGTTCTGGTATTAACGCCGGAGGGAGAAGGGCGCGTATTTGCACTTGCGGTTGATTCACGATATAAAGGAAGAGGCATGGGGAGGGCGTTGTTAAAAACGGCTTTTTACACACTGAGAAAACGAAGAATAGGGTACGTGCGGCTGGAGGTACGGGTAAGTAACTATATAGCACAGAGCTTATACCGAAGTATGGGATTCATGGATATTGGGTTTATTCCGTTCTATTACAAGGATGGGGAAGGAGCGATCGTGATGAGAAAGGTCTTGTAGAAATTGTTTTTATGAACTTCCCTTCTTTTACACGAAACGGCTGAACAGGCACTACCGGAAAATCTTTGACATGCTCTCTCTGATATATGATCTGCGTGAACCAGTATTCAAAACCGCTTTTAATCTCTTATTTCCTATTTCCCCATCCATTAGAGGTTCTATCCCTTACTTAAACACATCTTTTACCTAAGATGAAGGCATATATACTATAATAAAACTTTCAGCATTTTATATAATTCATATGAGCGAAGTGATGATCAAAATACATTATGCGTTAGATAAGTTAGACAAAATGGAAGAGTGGCTTTTTTCACTCCCTCCTTCTTTCTATGCGATAGTTTCAGGGGCTTTGATCGGTGCAGCGACAAATTTATTGACTGGTCTGGTTTTTGCTCCGGAAGGGGCAAATGTTACCATGAGACTTGTAAAATTAGCTATTTTTTTAATATTTCTATCTTCGGTGTGTTTTTGTGTTATAAGCATTATTTTAGAGCTTTTACATACGGAGGTTATAGGAGAGGATAAAGCTACCAGAAAATATAATTTACATGGAGAACTTCATGAGCAACGAAAGATTCTTTGGCCGCTGTTTATTGGTGGTTTGGTAAGTATTGGCATTGGCATAATAATAGTATTAAACTAAGCTCTTAGAAGAAATAGTGGATGAAAATGAAGGGCGTCTTTAGCCACTGGAGTAGCATTTCTAAAACCGAGCTGAATGATATAAAAGAAAAGGTTACCCTTAATCTAGATATTTATAAAAAAGTATTAAAGAATTTTGATGAAGGGAAAAATTGTATTATTGTAGGAGAAGAAAGGGAAAGGGAAGGGCTATGGAAGGGAATAGGTACTCTTCTTGAAGAAGAAACAGAACATATATTGTTCGCAAGAGCAGATGAAAAGTTTAAGTATGGGAGTGCATTTGAGTATATTATAAAAAATCTTGAAAGGTATAAAAACGAGAAACAATACTATATCATTGAAAACTGTCATAACAACATTGAGGAAATACGTAAGTTAGTTAACAAAATTATTGAGAATAGTCAGCACCTAAGAAATGCGAGATTCATATTTACTTTTAAAAAATTTGAAGAAATTGAAGAGTGTTTTCCAAAAGACTGGTATGTATTGGATTTGCAACCAAAGGTTGAAAAATTTGAGAGAATCCTATTAGTTAAGGAATCAAACTTGTTTGAAGAGGTTACTACTTCTGACGAATTCTATAAGATAACAACAAATGGGTACTTTATAGAGTATCCATTTGAAGAAGGAGAATTTGAAAAGAAGAAAGAGAATTTGTTCTATTTTGGAGAGAGATCAAAAGTTGAAGAAGATATAAAAAGTGTAGTTGATAAATTACATCATTATAAAAAATTATTAATCACTGGCGAACCAAAAGTTGGTAAGACCACGTTTTTGCTATCTCTTATAGATGAATGTTTTAAAAGGAAGACCAGCGATTGGAAAACAATTTTTTTCATAAATCCTTCTCTAACAGCAGAGGAATTTAAAGAAGTTCTGGACCAAATTGATAGTAAATTGAAACTTAGAGAATATGGACCAGATAAGATCTTATTGGTAATAGATGGTTTACGTCGAGCGGAGAGTGATAAGAACTACATAGAGAAATGTATGATACTATTTGAGAGTGTATTTAAGAATGGTTATAGATTAATTGCTACTCTACGAGACGATCACTGTCAAACTTTTAAAAAAGAATTTAGCGATCAAGAGAAATGGAAGGTAGATAAATGGATTAGTTGGTACATAGGAGAGTGGCCATTATTAAAACCCGAATCTTCTTCTGAGAAGGTAGAGCTTGTAAGGTCTACTCTTATGAGATACCTTGATTATTATAAAATCAAATGCGATTTTTCTTTCGATAGTGCAGAATTTAATGAATGTGTAAAAATTACAGTTGAGAAAAGCAAGGGGAATGTTGGTTACATGGCATTTATAATTGAAGACATAGCTCATCGTGAGGAAGCATTCTCAAAAAAGATCCTTGAAGAATATCCAAACGGTCCTGGCACAACTGAGGTTATTTGGAATACCATTAAACGGGATTATTATATAGCAGGTGATAAAGTTCTCCCCGCATTATTTTTACTCTTAACCCATCAAAATTATTCTATAACTAAAGAGTTTATTAATAAATTCGTAGCGTGGGGTATTAATGAATTAGATAAAAACTTATTAGAAAATAAACCAAAAAATTTATTGCCTGACGAAATTTTTACGAGAGTCGAAAATCTATTGAAATTTTACTGCATATCCACCAAGTTCGAAAATGTAGACGAATTTCGTTTAAGAGCAGATTGGAAAGAAGCCATAGAAGAATATTTATTAGATAAAAAAAGTCAAAAACGTCCTGAAGAACTCAATCAGTTAATCAGTGATTTTGTGGAAATTGTAGATACCGGGAGATTATCTAACTGGATTGTTCGCTTTATTTTTAAACTTCAGGAAGACTTGAAGAATGGCTCGCTCTCACATAAAGAGATAGACACTTGGCACATTGTAGGAGATATGGCAAAAACATGGGGTATAGAGGCGAAGGGACTAAAGATTCAAACAAAATTAAAAATATTAAGATTGGAAACAGACTTTTTAACAAGTACTCTTAAATCACGCCCTGAAATTTTAGATTTTGGGATACCTTCGCAATTCCTTCTAAAAACTTTTTCGCTTTTATGGAAAAGAGCTTTTAATGAAGTATCTGCTGAAGATTGTGATTCAGTCATTGAGTTCTATAAAGAGACAATAAACTTAGATCGCAAAGATTATTGGTCTTGCTGGATGCTTGGAGATTTCCACAAGAAAAAGAATGAAGATGATGAAGCATTGAATTGGTATATAGAATCGGCAAATATACAGAACACTTCCAGAGGTTATGGAAGTTTGATAGACAAAGTGGAAGATTATTGCAAAAAACCTGCATTACCAGTCGATATTGAACTTGGATATATTAAACTACAAGAGAAAGCAGCAATAAAAGCAATCGAATGTTATGCTGGTGAATATAGAAACTGGATCGATTTGGCTAACACTTTAGAAAAGGAAGGAAAAATTTTGTTAGAGCAAGAAAAGTATCGGAAAGCTATAAAAGTTTTTGATAACGCAATAAAGGCGTACGGAAGAGTAATAGAAATAAGTGAAAAGTTACAACCACAACAACTAATACAAGAAAGCAGAGATTTGTACAACTACGAAATTGGCGGAATTTTAAGTAAAAGAGCACGTGCAAATGCACGACTTGGTCGGCTAGAAGAAGCCATAAGCGATTTGGAGAAAGCAATAGAAAAAAGATCATCTCTTGGGAGGTCTGAAGTAGAAGATGATAGAAAATGGCTATTTGAATATAACAAATGGTTTGTTAGTAAAAGTTTCGTTATACCAATATTAGAACATATTTTTGAAATAACGGATTCTGCCATTAAAGGAGAAGGAAGAGAAAAGCTATCGAAAAAGTGGTATAAAATTAAAGAATTGCTGGACAACATTGATCCAAGATTGATTGGCTGGGATGCTAATGATCTCAACAATTTAAAAATTAGCGCTCTCTATCAATCCTATGATATTGATAACAATAGAATAGCAGAGCAAGCTTTGAAAGAATTAACTGATATTTCCTTTGACGAAATGAAAGAGAAGAAAGAGTGTACAGCAAAATATCATGAAGATAGTGCAGAAAAACTAAAAGGTAAGAAAGAAATTTTAGAGGTTTTTCATAGAATTTTTTCTGCAGCGATCAATACTAGAGGTTTTACTTATCACTTACTAACTGGTGATATGAAGAAGGAGAAAGAAAATAGATGGATATTGTCTGGAAGGTGGGGCAAGGCAGCTAAAACTATCGCTGATGATTTTATTGGACAAATACCACACAGGATAGCAGTAATATGTTTTGAGTTCTCAGTATTTTTCAATCGAGATAATTTGGATTCTTGGTATAATTTGGGATGGGAGTATTTTTATGATGGAAGGCTTGACAAAGCACATGAGGCTTTTGAGAAAAATTTAAAGATAGAAGAAGAAAAAAATAAAAGAAAATATAGCCATCTCTCAAAAATTGGAATTGGAAAGATACATGAAGAAAGAGAAGATGCTATATCAGCTGCAAATTGGTTCAAAGAAGGAGCTAACTTATGCATAGAAGTATATAGAGAGAGTGATCCACAGAAAGTTGTTGACTCCCTAATAGCAACAGCAAATAGCTTAACAGACTTAAGATTGCTCGCTATTCCTGAAGAGAAAAAAACAGAATTTCTAAAAGATGCATTAGAAGAATGTGAGAAGGCTTTAGAAATGTCAAGAAATAATAATCTAACGGACTCGCAAACAAGAGTTGAGTTACTTAAAAAGCGAATTGAATTGATATTGGCAGGGGAAAGAAAGATATCAACGCTGTCATTAAATGACATTTTAGATGCATCGTTGGTTGATTTACTATCCATCGAATCAAAACCTGAGAGATTAGATACGTTATACGATAAAGAATATGCTTTTACAAAGTTAGGAAAATATGATAAGACTTTATATAAGAAGGCGGTAGAATATGCTGATAAAATTTTGAAGTTAGAGCCGAAAAACATTTTTGTGTGGATTAACAAAGGACAGAGTTTGGGTAATTTAGGGAAATATGATAAGGCATTAGAATGCGCCGACGAAGCTTTAAAATTAAATCTAGAAAATGCTTTTGCATGTCACAATAAAGGCTTATATCTCTTTAAATTAGCGAAAAGCCAGGAAGCAATAAAGGAGGCAATAGGATGGTATGATAAAAGTATAGAATTATATTCAGATTATGCTCCTGCGTGGTATAACAAAGGGTACGCACTTCATAGCTTAGGAGGGAAGGAGAACGAAGAAAAAGCGGTAAAATGCTATGATAGGGCTTTAGAATTAGAACCCGATAACGAAGTTACATGGGACAATAAGGGATATTCGCTTATCATGCTACAGAGATACCCTGAGGCAATAGAATGTTTTGATCAATCTATAAAGATCAATCCAAAATTTGTTAAACCTTGGAATAACAAAGGTCAAGCTCTTGGTAAAATAGGAGAGTATAAAAAGAGTTTAGAGTGTTTAGATAAAGCTTGGGATTTGGCTTTAGAGTCTGGTCTTGATAAATCTAATCCGAGATACGTTGCTTCGATATGGGATAACAAAGGGTATGTTCTTAATGAAATGGGAGAATGTGAAGGAGCTAAGGAGAGTTGTGATAAAGCTTTGGATTTTGATCGAAAGTACTCTTCTGCATGGCACAATAAAATATATGCGAGCCTTTATATAGGCTTAAAAACTCTAAAAAAATCAATATTTGCGAACACCGCTTCTATATTTAAAACAGCCCTATCCGAAGTAGATAATAAAGAAGAATTTATCGCTAAGATTAATAGGTCTATCATTTCTTGGTTTAAGAAAGTTATTTTTGAATGCAATATTAATTCTAAAGAAGAACTAATATTGCTTTTAAACGAATTTGAAGAAACTTTTAGAGGGTTGAATATGAAAATACCATCGCCTGAGGAAATTAAAAAAGAATGTATACGAAGTGAAAAATATGAGAAAAACAAAGATAAAGTAGAGAGGATTTTTGGTTGAATTAAAACAAGGCAACTTCAGCAGGTGACTTTTCCAGTCTGGCTTTCCTAGAGGAATTCAAGAAGCTCTTATAGTTCTTCATCATCGTCCTTCAGACCTTTTTACCAACCACGGTAATGAAAACAGGACCCCGCATATCTATCTTCTTCTTCATCGCGGTGATATACCGCATCGCCACGTCATCTATCTTTATATTTATATCCGCGCCGCTTCTAACGATCTTTACTTTTACTTCCACGTCTTCCCTCTCGATTCCTTCACTTTTAGCTGCTTCCTCTATCTTATAAGCGGCAAATGCGGCAAATGCATCTACAAACCGTATGTTTGTGGGCACCCCCTCATCAAACACCTTTTCCCATTCCTCCTTCCTCGGTATGCCAACTATAGATCCTTCGAATACAACTATCTCATTCAGATACGCGGGACCACATAAAAGGGTGTTTTCCTCTTGCTCAATTACCCATACTTCTATCTCTTTCCCGAAAAGGGCACCGCCATAGGCAAGGAACTCGCACGGTGATTTCTCATTCCCCTTATCTTCGCACACTTGTACTATGCTTTTAACTATATTCTCACCTTCCAGCGTGCTTGGTGTCTTTTCAATGCTTATCAGCTCAGCTAGTTCCATATCGCTCAACTTCCATGGTGCGTAAAATTGTGGCAATGCTAATGCTCTCGCATCGTTCTGCTCGTACACTATCATTGCTAATCGCTCTACACCCAACCCCAGGTTCACCACGGGATACGGAATGTCATAGCGCGCCAATGCAGTGGGGGAATAAATACCAAACGTCGCTAATTCCACCCAGCCAATTCGAGAGTGATAGCAAAAAACCTCTGTTTGAGTCTCAGGCATGTAATATTTCGAGCGTTTCTCGTCCTTTCTGAATTTTATCTTATCAAAGCCAAATTGAGAAAGCAGCCCTGTTGCGATCTCTTTACCATCGTCTATGCTCACTTCTTCGTTACATACGACGCATGATGCAGAATGATAATTACGAAGCCTTATTTCATCCTCACGCTGCTCCCTCCGGAAACATCTATCCACTGAGAATAATTTTATTGGTAATGGCTTTTTATTCCAGATTTCGGCAAGTGTTAAGAACCAGCCAGAGGTCATATGACTTCGTAATGTAGCACGGGAGGAGAGAGGAGAGAGGGTTTTTAACTCCGGGAAAACCGTATCGAGCACTTTCGTTACTTTCATATCCCCCACACGTATACTGTATGCCACCTCATAGACCAGATCATCGCCCCCTATTTCGCCTTTTTTATACCGGTGCAATGTAGTCTTGAGCCCCTCTATTTCCTCGTTCGATAATTCTTTACCCAAGTACGAGTTCATCATCCTCACCCGGTCCTCCGAGATGCCGATATCAGGACGAGGCAATCCCGCGAGATAATAACAGCGGTCTAAGACAGCAAGTGCTTCTTTTCCAAACTGCTTCTTCACGTCCTCCTCCTCTATCATTACCGGATTCATAACTTCTTCAAAGCCGAGCCGCAGATACGCCTCTCTCAACTTTTGTATCGTTTCAAAGACAGGGTGAGGCTTTCCATAGCTCACCGTGCGCAATGAGCGTGGATATCCTCTGTTAAGTCTCCGCTCACGTGCGTATTTCACACCTTCTATCCATGCAGCTTCAAAATCCGTGCTCGTATCTTCTCTTATCTGCTTTGGGTCAAATTTCATTGCTCGTTCTCAATCTCTCTGTACTCTATAATTTTTTATATATTCCAAGATAAAAATAATGGAAAAACCAAGCATAGCTGAAATCAAAACAGGCAAAATCGAATCCAACGTGTTCACGATATTTTGATATGGAAGCCGTGATGCACCTAACATCAAGCCAATAAGAAAAGAGATAATAAAGTTTTCATGCTTTTTCAGTGCGTAATCTAAAACTCTGGAGAAACATAAAATACCGATTAAAGCGCCGAAACCAAATGTGAACATTTCTAAGAACCGCAAATTCTTCAGTACAAAAAGCATATATTCATACTGGTTCAAGAAAAGCAATATGAATGCGCCAGAAATCCCTGGCAGTATCATTGCACATATAGCTAAGGTGCCAGAAATAAAAATAATGGGCAAGGAATGCCCAAGTTGTAGTGCACCAGATCCCACAAATAAAAAGGCGAATATAAATCCAATGAATGAAAATAAAATATTTTTGACGGATATGCCCTCTCCCTTTTTGTAAAGTAAAACTGCAGACGCAAAGATTAAACCGAGGAAGAAAGCATAAGTGATAGCAGTTAAGTTTTGCAAGAGAAAATATATCATGTTAGACATAAGTAAAATCGCTAAACCAATACCTGAAATCAGCGGAATGAATAATTTAAAATCTATTTCACTGATATTTTTCTTTGCTTCGTCAAAATCGCCTTTCAGAAAAAAAGTAACAAATTTAAAATCTATTTTACTTATCGCATGAACCAACCTTTCATAAATACCAGTAATCAGTGCAATTGTACCACCAGAAATACCAGGTATTATATCTGCTATTCCCATGAATAGCCCTTTCAAAAATATAATGAGAGTTTCCACTGATTTCATATCATTCTACCAAAGCATATAATTATGATAGAAGAATAGATAAATTGATAGTCAAGTTAGTGCCTTGCAGATCTGCGGAATTGACTTAGCCTACTCCCCCATCTTCACCGAACTCACGCCCTCTTCATCTTCGATCACCCGCAGCACATACTCCATATAATCCTTCACGTCCTCTATGTGCGTGATTAAAAATATCTGTCTGAACTTCTTCGAGACTCATTCAATGCTAAAATAATATTCCGTCTCCGAAAAGCGTCCTGTGAGCCAAAGATCTCATCGAGGATAATAAAATTCGTTTGAATCGCACTCCGTTCGGCAACCACTGCGGAAATCGCAAGTCTGAGGCAGAGATTTGCTAAGTCCTCCTCACCGCCTGAGAACCTGTTTATTTCATACGGTGTGCCTTCGTCATAGATGAAGACATCATACTTCTCATCCAGCTCCAGCATGCTGTATTTACCATCCGTTAACCGTCTCAGCATATCTGATGCATAACCAGAGAGCATCGGACGAATCCTGCCGACCATGTACACCTTGAAGTCATTCATGAGCTTGTCCAGCAAGCTCAGATACAGTATCTCCGTCTCTTCGTTCTCCTTCTCCTCCAGTAACCTCTTTTGCTCCTCCATTTCTTCTATGACACGCGCTATCTCTCTACATACGTTCTCGAACTCGTTTCTCCTCTCCAAAAGCTTGAGCCTCAATTCGTTCAATTCCTCCTTCTTCCGTTCGTACCTCGCCCTCTTCTCATCATATTCCTTCTTATCAAATGCTAATTCGTCTATCTGTCTTTGCAGAACCGTTATATCCTCCGAAGTTCTGCGTTCCAATTCACGTAACATTCGCAGATTATTTTCCACCTCGTCAATCCTCCCTATCTCCGCTCGTAACCCGAGTATCTTCCTATAAACCACTTCAAGATCCTTTATAGCGGAAATAACCTCTCTATAAGCATCATCATCAAATTCCACAGCCATGAGCGGTTTCAAATCGCTCTTTATCAACTCAAATTCCTTCTTCCACCGCTCTAACTCACGCCCTTCATGCACAATTCGCATATCCAGCGCGCGCTTCTCCCTTATACGCATATCCAGCTCTTTATCCCTCTGTACGAGCAATGCTTCTTCACGTTCCAAAGAAGCAAGTTCCTCTTTTTTACTTTTGTATTCGTTAAAAATCGAATGGAGTTTTTTCGTTTGGGTTTGTATCTCCTCGTGGAGCTTCTTTACGAGCCCTTCGTAATGTAATCCCAATTTCCTTTCACACATCGGGCATTCGCCCTCAGGACCCAAATCCTCTATTCCCTTCTTCTTTCCCTTACTCTCTTCTATCTCCTTCTTATGCTCTACTATCAGTGATTTAAAAGCGCCGAGTCTTGAATGTATAATCTCCTTTTGTTTCTGTACTTCATCCCTCATCCTCTTTACCGCTTTCACCTGCTCCTCGACGCCTTCAAATTCTGCACTCTGCTGCTTCAACCCTCTTATGTTCTCCTCACGCTTTTGGAGCTCCAGCGAGGTTTTCTCTTCCCTTTCCACCAGCTCGAGCTTGCGTTGATATCTCTCTCGCAACGAATCGAGTTCCTCCTTCTTCTCCCGCATCTGGAAGTAATGTGCCTCTTTATCAGCAATTCCTTCAAGCTGTTCTTTCTTTTCAAGCAGATCAGTGAGCTCCTTTTCCCTCTCTTCCCCCCGCTTCCTCACATTATCCAAATCACTTCGCCTCTCGCCCAGATTAGTGCTCAACGCTACGTATCTCTCATAGGTTCTCGTGGCGATCCCCAAATCTTCTTTTGATTTCTCCACCTCTCTCTCTTTAGCACGCGTAGAGGCTTCTATATCTTTTATAATCGGTAAAAGTGCCTCTTTCGCGTTCTCCGATTCTTCTTGCTTACTTGTAAGCACATCTATCTTCCTTCTGCCTTCTTTATCCACAGTTGCCGCTTTTATACCTTCTATCCGCTTCTCTTTACCTCTCTTATCCTCTCTTATCGCCTGTATACTCCTCTCTATCTGCTCTATGCCGAGCATTCGGAGCACGAGCTTCTTCCTCTCCGCGGCTCTCATAGCTGAGAGCGCGTTCAACTCTTTCTGCCGTGCGAAGACCGAAATGAAGAAGGACAAGTAATCCATGCCGATTTTTTCCTCTATTACTGCGGTGACCTCATCAGCATTGTCCGTTATGAGTCTTCTATTGATGACGAGACGTGCCTTTGGCACTAAATTCTTGCCTACCATCTCTCTTACCACTTCATACTATCACCATCCAGCTCGAATTCCAGGGCAACGCTGCATGGCTCATGGGGCGATGCACCTTCCCTTTTTATCTGCTCTTTAGTTGTTCGAGCTGCATGATGGCCAAATAAAGCCCAGCCTATCGCCTCAACCAGAGTGGTCTTCCCCACACCATTTAACCCGATAATGCCTATAACGCCATCCGGGAACTCAACAGACGTATTTTTATATTTTCGGTAATTCTTCAGCGTGAGCGATTTTAAGAACATTTCACCATATACTTAACTCCCTTTCCAATCTTATTTTCTGTTCATCCCTCTAACAGTTTTTTGTAATAGGTGTTCTGGTGAATAGGAGGTTAAACACAGTTGACCATTCCATTATCTAAGCGTTCCTGCTTTCTGCACCTTCTTCCAATTCCCCGGATGCCTTCTGCAATGCCCTACTGCTCGCCACTTTGTATGCCTTTGGCAGCAACGATACGAGATTGACTTTGCCAACGGAGAAAGGAAGATCTCCCAGTCTTTTAAGAATTGCATTCTCTACCTCTGGAGGAGCAGGATTCACGGAAAAGGAATCCAACGCATCACCCGCTTGCCAGAAAGAATCCAGACATTCCTCCAGAGGTCTGACTTTCTCGCCAGAGATGGAAACAGCGGTTTCGGTTATCGCTTCGCTTTTTTCTTCCGCAGTTGCGGCAGCAGCACGCTTTTCACGAAGAGCATCAATGATCTCATCCTTTGTTCGACCACGGAGTTTGAAGATAAGAAACGGGTCTTCGTCAAACCGCTCTGCTAAGAGGTAATAGACCGCTGCGATATGCTTACATGGATTTGCCCAATCGGGACAGGAGCAATCAGTTTCTAGTTCTTTCTTGGCTTTAGGAAAAAGAGCGATACCAGCTTCACTGAAAGCATCCTCGATGTCGAGCGGCATCTCGCCTGAAAGCAACTTAGCTGCAAATATCGCCTTTGATGCCATTGCATCCGTTACTTTGTCCCAATCGTGTTCAGCAATCGGCTTCAATTGGATTCTGACATCGTAGGGTTTTGGTCGTGTGCCCTGAACCTTAGCGGTAACAATCCCTTTATGGACGTCAATTGAGATTACCTGTCCTTTACGAGCATAAGAGCGCCCTCTGCTCAGTCTTTCACCCATATCGAAGGATTCAAGCACGTCAATCCATCGTTTTGACCACCAGGTCTCGCCAATTGCGCCTCGTTTACTCTTCGCTCTTATGCCATCTTTTACTTCTTTCGGTTTCGCAGGTCTGTAATAGCCCCAGTAGCTGTTCCAACCCATTTTTTAATCACCCCATATCGCATCACGACTCAACGTGAAGACCTCTTTGAGCTGCTCTGTTGATAATTCCGTGAGCCAAGCCTCACCAGTGCCGATAATAGAGTCTGCAAGCTCCTTCTTCTGCTCTATCATCTGGTTTATGCGCTCTTCAAGCGTGCCGATGCAGACGAACTTATGAACCTGGACATTTTTCTTCTGCCCGATGCGGAAGACGCGGTCCGTTGCCTGATTCTCAACTGCTGGATTCCACCACCGGTCAAAGTGGAAGACATGGTTCGCAGCGGTCAGGTTGAGTCCAAAACCGCCCGCTTTAAGTGAAAGAATAAATAGCGGTGAACCGTAATGGTCATTCTGGAACCGCTGGATCATAGCATCTCGCTGCTTCTTTGGTGTGCCTCCGTGCAAGAATAGCGTCTCGCACCCTAACTTCTCCTGTAAATAGTGCCGCAACATAACACCCATTCCCGCGAACTGCGTAAAAATAAGCGCTTTGTCGCCCTCTGCAAGTACCTCCTCAAGCATCTCTTCCACTCGAGCAAGCTTCCCGGAGCGACCTTCTAAGATACTACCATCCTGGAGGAACAACGCAGGGTGATTGCAGATTTGCTTCAGCTTCATTAGAGTAGCGAGCACCAGTCCTTTACGTTCGATTCCTTCGGATTGCTCTATTCTTTCCATCATATCCGAAACAACAGCTTCGTAAAGCGAAGCCTGCTCTTTTGTAAGGTTGTAGTAAACGTTCATCTCCATCTTCTCAGGTAAATCCTTGATGATCTTGGGGTCGGTTTTCACACGCCTAAGCACAAAGGGCTGAATTATGCGACGAAGCATCTCGGCACGCTCTTTCTTTCTATATCTCTCGATGGGCAAAGCGAACTTCGTGCGGAAATCTCGTGCGGATTTCAGGTACCCGGGGTTGAGGAAGTCCATGATAGACCAGAGTTCAGACAGACGGTTTTCTACGGGTGTCCCGGTGAGTGCGATTCTCTGCTCTGCTTTGAGCTTCTTTATCGCTTTCGTCTGTTTAGCAGCCGGATTTTTTATATTCTGTGCTTCGTCCAGCACGACGTGCCGCCAGTGAACCGTGGAAAGCGTATCTTCGTCTCGATGCGCCAGTGCGTAAGTGCTGATGACGAGGTCATGCTTCTTTGCTTCCCCCGCGAAGATTTCGCCCATAAGTCTATCGGCGCCGTGATGAACCATGACTTTTAGCGATGGTGCGAACCGTTCAACCTCTTTTTGCCAGTTGCCAACCACTGACATGGGACTGATTAGAAGTGTTGGTGCCAGCTTCTCCCTTCGTTTATCCGAGCGCTCATGCAGAAGAAGGGCGATCAGCTCGATCGTCTTCCCCAAACCCATGTCGTCCGCTAAGCAGGCACCAAGTCCGAATTTATTCAGGTATGCGAGCCATGAGACGCCTTTTACCTGATAAGGGCGGAGCTTGCCGCGGAAGGTTCGTGGCGTCTTAACAGGTGTTATTTCAGCACCTTCAGAGAAACTGCTTAGCATATCCTCGAGCCAGCCCTCTGTCTCCACTTCCACTACGGGTAGACCAAATTCTGTTTCCACATCCTCAGTACCTGCACCCAGTCCAAGTTGTATCGCCTCGCTCAAAGTCATTTCGCCGCCATCGTGCTTCTTTTTGAAGAATTCGATTGCCGCTTCTATCGCTTCAGGTCGCAATTCCACCCACTGTCCTCGTACTTGAACCAAAGGTACCTTTAAAGAGGCTAAATGTTCGAATTCCGTCTCAGAAAGCGTTTCGTCGCCCACAGCAACTTCCCAGTCATAAGCGATGATACCTTTAACGCCAAGAAGCCCGGAAGTTACCACTTTGCCACTTCCATCTGGTGCAGATGCAGGCTTCAGCTTGAGTTTTACGCCAATACGTGCACCCGGCTTCTCCCACCACGATGGGAGAAGTACGCCGAAACCACTCTGTTCCAGAAGTGGTGCTGACTGTCGCAAAAAGGAATAAGCCTGCTCTGCGTCCAGTTCCAGTCCTACGGGAGACGCGGCTTGCAAGCTCATCTCGATGGCGGGAAAAACCAGGGACGCTCTTCCGAGGTCGGCAAGTAATTGTTCCTGCGGGTTTTCAAACCTCCGTTTGAGAAAAGTAAGTGTGCTTGACCTCGTTTTCCAGACCTCCTCCGGTGGGACCAGTAGACTCCGGTCATCCTTTGCCTGGAGAAGGAAACGAACCTTCCATCTCTCACCATTTTCTTCTCCGCCTGAATCTGAAGGTGGTTCAAGTCTAAAGCAGGTGCGAAACGGTGCATCCGGTGCGGCTGGTCGAAGTTGAGCGAGCCATGCCTGAATCTCAGTGGAAAAGGAGTTTAATTCTTCAGGTGACGCCACAAGAACAGGATTATCAGTTGAAAGAGCTTGAAGCCATTGCTCCGGCAAGGGGAGAACTTCTGGGCGGCGACCACGACGAGGAGGGAGTAGCGAAGTAGATGCTAAGCTTTTGCGTATAAACGCGTCAACGGTTCGGTTGACAAAACTCAAGACCATGTCTGTCGATGATGACATCGGCGATTTATCTTTGTCCGAGAATGCTCGACAGCTCGGTGGCATCGCCTCTGAGAGCGTACGCACGCGTTCTGAGTCCTCTTCAGTAATAACCACCTCCCATGCTGCAACCCGAAAGTCTTGCTTAACGGCTTTGATTGAGGGTATAAACTGCTCTCTCGCAATAAGTTCAAGTGAGAACTTGGCTACTTCAATCCAGAATCGTAAGGAACTACCGAAGGCAAAGCCATGAGGGGGCTGTTCAGGCAGTCCGAGTAAGAAATCAAATGTTAAATAGGGGTCGTCGAAAGTCAAAGTCTCAATATTCCAGCCCGCTAACCCAGTTGCTTTCTCAACGCTGTAATCCCCTTCTCGGATCAGCCACGGTGACGGCAGCGGACCGTTTTCTGTTGAGGGTAAGAGGAATGTTTTCGTTTCAAACTTTATGATAGTTTGATCAAGATGCTTCACAGACTTTAGATAAGTTTGGTCTGAGATGCTCTCAATAACTTCCCTCAACTCATCTCCGGCGAGAGATAAAGGATGTGCTTTTATTTTGTGCTTCTTAGGCTTCCGACCACGACTTCTTGGGGCTGCTACTGGCAGGGTGGAAGATTCAGCCCAGAGATAAAGCCTGTCTTTGTCCCATACCGCATGTAAGACCAGCATACGCTTATCTCCTCTCTATTTTTCATACTTCTTACCATCAAAGGGATATTCAGTTTTCATATCCGTTCCATATTGATATTTATATCCTTTTATTTATAAGAACCACCTGCCGTATTTCCCAGTCAGAAGTGGCGATATACTCTATCTTGAAATGAATTGGATTCTTTGGGAATAGGAACCCCTTCCCGTAGTGTTCAGGGTTGATTATAGAAAGTGTGCTGAGAAATAATAATCCATTTGGTTTTATAACTTCAATACGGAATTTTTTATCCGCAGGCATCACAACATATACCACATGCTCCAACTTGCATTTTGTTTACCTCCTTTCGCTTTGTTGATTTCATAACATTATATATTTTTCCTTTTTATACAAACATGAGTTTTTACACAACGTTTTCAGTATATACGACGTTGCGACCGAAGGGAGCAATGTCCCTCAGGGCAAGGGCGTCAGCCCGAAGCGTATATGCTGTGTTATCTGACGTTCGGCACGCATCATGTTCCTATCCTGTATATCCACACATTCCAACCCGTGGAGAATTAACCACTGGCAAGAGCATATCTTCACCGCACTCATGTTTCCGACCACACTTATCGCAAAGCCACCCCTTGCCCTCATAGATACATTGTGCGCAAACTTGGGTGGCAATTTTCCCACACACATTAGCAAAGACTGCATTTTCCATTCGGTATCTCTTCATTTATCTCATGTTTTCCCATTTTAATCCCTCCTTGGACTCTGGACGAACAAAACTTTCGCTCATTTTTCACCTTGACTAAAAATGGATCCAATATCTGGTGTCAAAAAATCTTCTTGCTCCTCGCTTTCTCCCCTATTTCCTCCTCTATCCGCAACAATTGATTGTATTTACACGTTCTTTCGCTCCGTGCGGGAGCGCCCGTTTTTATTATATCCGCGTTTATTGCCACCGAGAAATCGGCGATAAGCGTATCTTCAGTCTCTCCTGACCGATGGCTGACTACTTTCTTATAGCCGTTTTGAGAAGCCAATCTAATAGTATCCAGCGCTTCCGAAATAGTGCCAATCTGATTCAACTTCAGCAGAATTGCATTTGCTGCTTTTTTCTTTATGCCCTCTTCGAGTCGCTCGACATTCGTTACAAAAAGATCGTCGCCAACGATTATTTTCTGTGGTATCTTAGCGGTGAGTTCCGCAAAGAGATCGAATGATTCCTCTTCAAAAGGGTCCTCTATCAATTCGATCGGATAGCGTTCCACAAGGGCGTGATAAAAGTCGATGAGTTCAGGACCGTCTTTCTGTACGCCATCTATCTGATATTTTTGTGCTTTCGAGTCGAAGAAGGAGGAAGCCGCAGCGTCGATACCCAACCGTATTTCATCCTCAGAATAACCAGCTTCGGTTATCGCTTCGGTTATCGCATCGAGTGGCTGAGCCGTCATACGCATGGGCGGTGCATAGCCGCCTTCATCTCCAACATTCGTGGCTATCTTCCCGTGCTTATCCTCTACTACCTTTTTAAGTGCGTGATAAGTCTCGACACCTGCTCGTAAATTAGCGCTGAACCGGTCAAAGCCCCTGGGTAATATAAGGAACTCCTGGATGCTCAGTTCGTTACCTGCATGCTGACCGCCGTTTATCACGTTCATCATCGGTATTGGAAGTTCATACCGGAGCATCATTCCCGCGACATCTTCACAGATATATGCAAAGAGCGATTTTTTTAACGAGTCTGCAGCGGCTTTACAGACCGCCATCGATGTCCCGAGGATAGCATTCGCACCCAATCTCGACTTGTTTTCCGTTCCATCCAGTTCTATCAGTTGCGTATCTATCTCTCTTTGCTCGAGCGTATTCATGCCAATGAGTGCCCCTTTAATCACCGTATTCACGGCTTCAACTGCCTTGAGAACCCCCTTGCCGTTATATCGCTTCTTGTCATCATCACGTTTCTCCCACGCCTCTTTACTTCCGGTTGATGCTCCTGAAGGCACGCTCGCCCTGCCAAACCCGTTCGCTGTACTCACTTCTACTTCTATTGTTGGGTTTCCACGCGAATCCAGAATCTCTCTGCCTTTTATTTCCCTCATCTCTATTACTGTCATCGTTGGTTCACATTATAATCATACCTGCCGACGATTTATTTCTTCCATCGTTAACTTATTGTTAGCGATGTTATGTTTATAGTATAAGCGGAAAAGTGGTAAAGAGGCGAACGGTAGATGGAAGCAAACGAGAACAAACCGGAAAAAACGAAAAGAGTGCTTGTAACCGACCATATCTCGGAAGAGGGGATAGAGAAGCTGAGGGAGTTTGCAGAAGTTGATGTTGAATTAGAGTTAAGCACGGAAGAATTAACGGAACGCATTGCCGGCTATGATGCGTTAGTCGTCCGAAGTGGCACGAAAGTGACGAAGGAGATAATAGAAGCAGGGAGCATGGGCCGCTTAAAAGTGATAGGTCGGGCAGGTGTCGGCGTGGATAACGTAGATGTGGAAACAGCGACGGAGAAAGGAATATTGGTGGTGAACGCTCCGGAGGCAAATACGATATCCGCGGCGGAGCACACGATCGCAATGCTGCTCAGCTTATCGAGGAAGATACCAGTTGCGAATGTATCGCTCAAATCCGGGAAGTGGGAGAGAAAAAAGCACATGGGTGTGGAAGTGAATGGTAAGGTATTAGGCATAATTGGTCTGGGAAGAGTTGGGAGTGAAGTTGCGAAAAGGGCAAAGGGGCTTGGAATGAGGGTCGTTGCATATGACCCGTTTATACCAGAAGAGAGGGGGAGAGAACTTGGAATTGCTCTTTCAAATTTTAATGAGGTTCTTCAGGTTGCAGATTTTATAACGCTCCATACACCGCTGACAAAGGATACGCATCATTTGATCGGTAAGAGAGAGTTCGCATTGATGATAGATGGTGTTCGTGTGTTAAATTGTGCACGAGGAGGGATAATAGACGAGCCTGCGCTCAAGGATGCAATAAAGAGCGGTAAAGTAGCGGGAGCGGCTCTTGATGTCTTCGAGCGTGAGCCACCAGAGGAACGAGAATTGTTGGAACTGGACGAAGTGATTGTTACGCCTCATCTGGGGGCATCGACAGCCGAAGCGCAGAAGGCTGCTGCGATGGTTATTGCAGAAGAGGTGATCGAGGCGCTAAAGAATAAGCCGGTAAAGAATGCCGTGAATATGCTCTATGTCGAAGAGGAACTAATGGAGTCCATAAAGCCTTATTTAGAATTAGCAGAGAAGCTGGGACTACTCTCTGCACAGCTCATACCGAGACCGGGTAGAATTGAAGAATTTAACGTCTCTTATGAAGGTGAATTAGGAATGGCGGGAGAAGGGATAGGGAAAAACAGGAGATTGATAACTACAGTAATCTTGAAGAGCTTCCTCTCATGGTTCACCGACGGTGTGAATTATGTAAATGCCGAAGCGATAGCAAAGAAATTCGGGATAAAAGTTAGGGAGAGTATGACGGAGGAGATTGAGAATTTCAGCTCATTGATTAGCATCACAACTATTACACGGACGGAGGGCGAAGAAGAAGAAAAGACTGTTGCGGGCACGATCTTCGGGAAAGATGACCAAAGGATAGTGAAAATCGATGGGTATAGGGTGGATGCATCTCCTTCTGGCTACATGCTCATCTGCTCCTTCCTCGATAAACCACGCGTGATCGGTCCTGTTTGCATGATTTTGGGCGACAAGGGCATAAACATAGCGGGGATGCAGGTGGGAAGGGAGAAGGTAGGAGGAGAAGCGGTTATGGTGCTTAATGTGGACAGCCCGGTTAGTGATGGGATTATCGAAGAGATAAAGAAAGTGGAGAACATGTTTGATGTGATGCTCGTGAGGCTGTAAGTGGTGCGAGGGCATAAAGATGCAAACATAAGAGGCGATAAGAATGAAAAAATCAATGAAATCATTTTTAGGGTTATTGTTCGGTCTTTATAAGGAGGATGAAAATAAACGTCCTGTTGACCAAAAAGAAGGTACAAAAAGATTTTTTTCATTAATGCTAATTGCAGGGATTGTGGAAGGTTGTTTAATCAGTTCTATATTGAGTGGACGTTTAGTATTTGTTGGTCCAGATATATTTAATACTGGTCGTAGGATACCTCTTTACGTTCCCATATTTGGTTTATCCGGCGGAGTTGTTCATCTTATCATGTATAGTGCGCGTAGATATCGAAAAAAAGAGATTTTAGAGTATAAGTTTCTTGGAGATTACACTGCTAAAGCTATGGTTGCTCCTCTTTTAGCTATTGTTTTTTTCTGCCTAATATCACTTATACTTCCTGCTATAGAAAGTATAGAAGTTATTGCTGGATTATGCTTTATTATAGGATTGTATGTGAGGTTTACATTGCGCCTTTTACTTGAAATCGGTAGACGTTTATTACCACTACCACCTGAAGAAGAACAACGGAGCGGTAAGCTTTGAAAAAATTATTCCATTTCTGCAAAATTTTAAATAGAGGTGGAAAGGAATGCGCTATAAGCCGATAAAATCAACCATGAGAAGAGAGTTACACGAATTGCATCCCAAAGCCCTGAGAAATGAAAAGTTTATATATGTAAATGAATTTAGAATTAGATGAGGTATGGTGAATAGACTGATAAAAATACTGATAACTATTTTTTCGCTGGGGATAGCAGGTTCAATTGGCGCGCTTGTCTACTTATGGCTCTTTGGATTGGGAACCGAGCTAAACTTTAGCTCTTTTATTGCGGTAGAATTGTTCTTAGCCTCTGTGATACTCGCATTCATCAGTTGTCTAGCTGGCATTTCTGTTGCCCTGCTGTATTCTGTTATGAGGGATATCCAGAAAGGGCAGGCTGAGCTACCTAAAAGAATAGCTGAGGAGTTAAGGAGGTTGTCAGGCAAATGACGAGGAAGAAACCAAAATTCGAGCGATATGGCTGGTGGACGAAGAAGAAGTTGAGTAAGAGCTGGAGAAGACCTCGTGGGCATGACAATAAGATGAGGGAGCATATAGCGGCGAAAGGTGCGCGGGTGCAAGTGGGATACAGGCGAAGGAAGGAAGAACGGGGCTTGCATCCTTCTGGGCGACGAGAAGTACTTGTTTTCAATACGAATGATCTTGCTCAGGTTGAAGATGCAAGAGAGGAAATGGCAGTGCGAATAGCATCAAGCGTTGGAAGGAGAAAAAGGGAAGCGATAGAAGAGGAAGCGGCAACGCTTGGTATAACAGTGCTCAATCCTATGCAACGTTCTGCGGAATAAATGCTGTTCCAACATAAATTCCATCCTCATCCTGCTCGATAGTTATGGTAAATTCTTTCTCCATCTTCATCCCTCATGAATACATTATCAAGTTCTCTCAACCAGGCTAAATCCTTACTTGTTAGGCTTCAAAGCTGAGAAAAAATGATTATAGATGAGACCGCATAGAAGAGATTGAACTTGAAACTTTCCTAAAGTTTGAAGTCACAATATCTCAGTGCCCTGATGCTTCCCATGAACGGCATCGACAATATTACGAGGATTGCTTCCGTCAATAACAATCGTCTTTATCCCGCTCCGTTCTATTATCTTCGCGGCAACCGGGTCGATAACAATTCTCGACCCTGCCTTGAGCTCCTCCTTCATGGTGAGTGCGACGAGTTCCTTTGGTGAGAGTTTGTCGTATTTCCTCGCATTTGGATATTTGCGCGGGTCAGCGCCATAAATCCCATCGACCGAGGTGACGTTCACGAGGAGATCAGCATCCAGGTATTCGGCAAGGATCGCAGCGACCGCGTCCGTGGTATACCCAGGGCTTACGCCGCCCATTACCGCTATTTTACCACTATCGTTCGCCTTAGCTAGTGCAGCTTCTTTGTAATCCAAAAAAGGTTCTGGATATACATTTTTTAACGCGGAAATGAGCAATTTCGCATTGATTCGCGTCAGAGCAATTCCTATATAATCACAGAATACTTCGTTCGCACCCAGCTCGCGTGCGAGTTTTATATACTCACGAGCCCCTTCGCCACCGCCGGTCACCACGCAGAGATTGTTCAATTGCGCAAGTTCATCGAATACCGCAGCAATTTTCTTTATCTTCTCAACGTCCGAGAAGAATATGCCGCCCAACGAAATGACGACTTTCATGCGTTCCCGTTCACTCATCCTTATCCTCACTCTTCTTCAAACTGCGTTAGCGTTCTTTGGTAAACCTTTCTTTAGAAAGCTTTTTATTCAGTCGCTTCAAACCTTCCCTCAAGCTTCTTTAAGACGTTAGGTAGTGTTGTATACTCCATCTCCTCTATGGGAAGCCTGTGTGGCCCGAACGGACCATGTGCTCTCATATAATCGGCTATCTCTTCCGCCTTTCTCCTCGCAAGGTCATACGCAGGATCATCAAACAGATCCGCAGTCCCCACTAACCGCCCATGGCTTATCTGGAATCCTGCAGCAACAACTCGTGGTGGGCCATCAAACCGCGTGCATTTCGAATAGATGAAAGGCACTGGCATGAGCGGTCCGTTATGCGAACCACGCATCCAGCCACTGACGAGATGAGGCATGGTAAACGGTTCTATCACCTCACCCAGTGCCGGTAAACCCGCTTGGGCTCGCACCAATGCGGCAGGATCATCCTTACCCACGTATTTACCCACGGTAAAGAACAATTTCTCCGTGCTTATTACAGCTACCGGCTCATCCTTCGGTAACGGGCTCGTCTCCTTTGGATACACCCGCTTGATCACGTATTTGCTCTTCGCGCCTATCAAGGCGAGCAAATGGTACAGCTCTTCAGGGGTTCGTAAAAATACGCGCTTCTTCTCCTTTATGTCCCACACCTCAAACACGAAGCCATCATGCATGGTGGGGTCTACGACAAGCCCAGCAGTATTAAACGGATCGGCAAACATCTTGTATATGGGATAGTTGAACGCGCCGGGCTCTGTTTTGTCCATCATAAACGCAACGAGTGGCTCAGATCCACGTTCCGTGAATTCCATCTCCGCTATTCCCTCCCTTTAACGCTTGAGGTCACCATCACAATACCCTTTTATATTATTATAGGATATATATTAATAAGGTATATGACAAAAACTTTGGAAGAACATTTGGAAGGAATTGACAGCGAATTGGCTTCTTTAATTCTTAAAATAAGTAGCATCGCAAATGCAATAAGTAACGAACTTCCATACAGGAGGGGTAAAGCCAACACAAAAAATGTATTTGGTGAGCTTCAACTGGTTGTAGATAAATGGGCAGATCAGTTCTTAATTAATGAATTAAGAAAATCGGGTCTAGTTAAGACAGTAGCATCAGAAGAACAACCCGACCTGGTAAAGCTTAATGAAGAGGGGATATTCAATATCACTTTGGATCCATTAGATGGCTCGTCAAATATTGAGAGCAACAACTTGGTTGGAACAATAGTTGGAATATACAAAAAAGATTTGCCGACACAAGGGAAGCACCAAATAGCTGCAATGTATATCTTATATGGTCCAGTAACAACTTTAGTTTACACGGCACAGAATGGCGTCCATGAATTCTTGCACACAAAAAAGGGATTTGTTTTTAGAGAAGAAAGCATAAAGCTTCCTGAACCTGGTAAGTTGTATGGTATTGGCGGGCTACGAAAGGACTGGCTACCATCATTTAGAAAATACGTTGAAGAGTTAGAAATGGAGGGTTACAAATTAAGATATGGTGGGGCATTTGTTGGAGACTTTAATCAAGTACTTCACTATGGAGGACTCTTTGCCTATCCTGCACTAACAACAAATCCAAATGGAAAGTTAAGACTGTTGGTTGAGAGCAATCCCATATCATTTATAGCAAGAGAAGCAGAAGGGGCTTCAACTAATGGTAAGTGTTCAATACTAGAAGTTGAGCCAGAACATATAGATCAAAGAATTCCAACATACATTGGAAACAAAAATCTAATTGAAAAGTTGGAAAAAATACTGAGGTAAGAAAAAATAAAGAAGGTAAGACACATGGAAGAAAGTGGAAAATTTGGACCAATTCTTGGGAATAAGATGTTCGAGGCATTGTACAACACAGAAGGGATTATAATGGCAGCAAATACTAGGATTGTTCCCGGTATTGCTAAAGGAATATTTAGAGCGGCTAAAAGTTTGAGAGCAGCGGTTATTTTCGAGCTTGCAAAATCAGAAAGCGATTTAGAAGGGGGATATACCGGTTTAACACCACAGGATTTTTCAAGTGCTGTTCGCAACGTTGCTAAAGAAGTTGGTTTTGCTGAGTGGGCTCTACATGCAGATCATACAACAATAAAGAAGGGGACGGACGAAGAAATAAAGGAAGTAAAGAGCTTAATAGAGGCTCAAATTGCGGCTGGATATACTTCCTTTGCGATAGACGCTTCTTTTCTCTTTGATATGAGCGAAACAACCGTTTTAGGTCAATTTCAGAAGAATATTGATGTAACCTCAGAGCTTGCTAACTTCATTAAGGAAAAAATGGATGGAAGAGAGTTTGGCTTAGAAGTCGAAGTTGGTGAGATAGGGAAGAAAGATAAAGATGGATTAGTCCTTACAACGGTTGAAGAGGCAACTACGTTTATCAAAGAGTTGCATAAGAGGGATGTATTTCCACAAGTTCTGGCTATTGCCAATGGGTCAATACATGGAAATATATATGACGAGTATGGGAATCTCATTGAGCAGGTTTCAATAAATATAGAACGAACTGTGGAAATAGCTCAAGCGATCGATCCTTTTAAAGTAAGAGTTGCACAGCATGGCATTACTGGCACCCCGCTCAAATTCATAAGCACAAAATTTCCTAAAGGTTTGATTCTAAAAGGTAATGTTGGTACACACTGGCAAAATCTGGCATGGGAAGTATTTGAAATATTTGAACCTGAGTTATATGAAGATATATGGAATTGGACTTTGAACAAATACAGAGATGAAGCAGCAAAGAAAGGTATAACTAAAAATAATGAAATTTTTGGTACGTACAGTAAGTTTGCAATAAAGGAATTTAAGAATAGAATATATAATGTTTCTGAAGAGACGAAACACGCACTTGAAGCTAAGGCATATGCGGAAGCAATGATGTTCTTTAAAGCTTTTGGAGCCGTAGGTACTGCGGATAAAGTTAGGGAATACTTAATTAAAACAGGATAGCCAAATGGAGGAGATAAGATGAGTACTGCTTCTACCGCATCAGGGGAATTAATTTCTATAGCTATTCGAGAGGCGTACAATGTAATTCGATTATATCCTGGAATTTATAAAGGGAAAGAATGGTGGAAAAAAGCTATTGATAACCTAATGAAGTGGATTGATCCACAAAAAGGGGACATAAGAATAGATATCTACTCCTACACAGGTGAGACTATGTACGAACCTATTTTTATAGTGCTTCAACATAAAATTGAAAAGAAGTTGCTCGATGACAGAAATGTTGAAATTCACATACTTATAAGAAATTGCAACTATCCCTTTCTCATACGCAATCGTGAGGCGAATCAAAATTATAGACTATATGACGAAGAAGTAGCAAAGAAGGCCGACAATGGAATACAAATTTGGAGAGAAAACTTGAAAAGTCTCTCTGATAACATCGAAGTAGAGCTGAAGGTCTACAACTTTGAACCTTCATTGAAAGCAGTCATGATTAACGGTTCCAGAGGATTTTTTGGCTTCTACAAAATAGATCCCAAGCATATTAAGTCAATACAAGGAAAGGCCATTGTCGCCCCAGACTATGTCGCACGTGATACGGAGCTTGTAAAGTTAGACGACCCGAGGATTGGCCCAGGATTCATGGTGTTGGATTCCTTCAAGAGTTGGTTTAAAACAACATGGGATAATTTTAGTGAACCGGTTTAGGAATAATTAATCATTATGGATGTTGAAGGAATACTTGGAATTAATATAGGAACGTCTATTATAGCAAGAACAATAATACATATTGACTTGGAGGAGTCCAAATGCATCCA
>DYFG01000264.1 GCA_020725315.1 Nitrosotalea sp. | reverse complement strand
CAGTCCCTTTTCTGACTTCTTCGAGGGCTTTGCTGATTTCTTCCGGCTCCTTCCCCAGGGGACCTGACCATAACTTTGGCATCCTGAACACAAAATTCAGCGTTGAACCCGAAATCTGCTGGATTTTTCTCCATTACATCCTCAACCGCCTTCAGCCCCTCTTTTCTTATATCTTCCAATCCATCGGCTGACTGACCTGACTGAAACCGAGAGAAGATCGGCAATTTCTCTTTCCGTCCTCCCCTCATTAAACCACAACACAGCCAAAGCTCTTATAGCCACTCGCCCCACCGCCTCCCTTGATAATCTCACGAGTTCCCTCTTTTCTTCTTCAGTTAATCCCGAACGACCGCTGTTCACTACCCCGATATCCACTCTCATACATTCTGGTGCCATATTAATCCCTTAGAAATTGTAGACAAAAATTTTGATGGTTTACTTATAATGCGTCTCCCGCACAGGATTGCTCACTCGCCAATTCGTTGTAATTCCCGTATCCTACCACACTGCACTATCACCTACATACAAAAATGGGTCTTTGTGATCCCCGGTTCGTATCATCTGTATGAACTCTCTCCTTATATTGGAATTGATCCACCCAACACAATTATAAACCACCTAATTATCCCCTCTTCAAATCCTATAATCCACAAAGCTGCGCCTATTGTCATTAAACTGAGTTCTAATTTATGCTTTATTTTTTCCTTAGCGAATGTCCTACTTACTCCGATTAAGCCTAAACCAAATGATAGCAGGAATATTCTGATAATTTCCAATGGTGGGATATATAAAATAACACCGGCAAAAATCAAATAGACAAGTTCCCATAGCATAATCGAAAAAAAACAAGATATAAACACCGATTTTACGTTTTCAATGCGTTTACCATATATCATACCTATAATCGGTGGGAAAAATGCCATAAAAGGGAATAATAAAACGATGGTTAGTCTTATGGGGAGTAGAATGTGAGCAACTTCTGCAATTAATGTTATTATCCTTGGGGGTCGTGTCCCAATTCCATAGAAAAGTATAAAAATGCCATATTTCCATAAGAAATGTTAAGGGATTGGCGAAATGGGAGAAGTGAACATAGACGAATTCTTTTGTCCAAACGAGGCGTG
>DYFG01000263.1 GCA_020725315.1 Nitrosotalea sp. | reverse complement strand
TAGAGTTGATGGAGAAAGGGTGTTTAAGATAAGTTGTGTACCCTTAAGTTATCATCTTAAAACCGGAAATGAATTTTGTCAGGGGTTTTTGGGTTTGAAACAATTGATGTATAACAACATCCCCTGTGATAAGCGTTACACTGCAAATAGGTTCATCCTTCACCGCATCTTCTTCCGCCGCGGTGAATGCTGACTTTATATCTTTCTGTTCAACGCTTTTAGAGCTATCTGGCAGTACGCTTGACCCTGCTACCCAACTAAAACAGTTTCCAATAACCATCAAAACCACGACCACGCCTAAAGCCTTCATCGCTTTCTTCATCCTAATCACCCTCTACTACAGTTTTGTATATGGTATATAAATAATTTTCCATTTTCATACCCCAAAAATTATCGTCAATATAATCGTCACCCACATCGTTATCATGATACCCATGGTCCATCTGAAGTTTGATGCTATCTCTTTTCTTAGATTACTTATCTCGCCCCTAAACCCTATAAACTCAGACTCTACATGATTAAGTCTTTTATCCATCTGTTCCAATATCGCTTCTATCCTTACAACCCTTTCCTCTATGCTTCCTTTTTCACTTTCTTTCTGTATTTAAACCACAGCAATCCACATCCCTATCCTTCTATCCGCTATCTTCATTTTTCCCTCTCTCCTTCATCTCCCTCAAGATCAAATTCCTCGAATCCGCAATCTGGTTCAATAAAAGATTGGTTGACCATAATACGATGCCTATCTGTGATAATCCTAGTCCGAGAATTTCACTTGCGATAAAAGCATTTCCTCCATAAATAAACTCCGCTATTGCCGATATAGTCATTATTATGACACCTATTATCACCAATGATTTCCCTAATTTCATTTGTTTTCCTATTTTTGCGCTTTCTACTTCCATATCCGCCTCTCTTCACCTCCACTTTTTTTGAAACTGTGGGGGGTAGTGACTTAATCTCCTTTCTCCATCGCTTCCATCTTTTTCTCCAAGCTATTAAGCCTGGTATCCATCAACTCTTTCATATCATTAAACCTCTCTCTCATCCTTATCTCATTTATCGCTAACCATCCTGTTATGAATCCTAATGTTTGATTTGCAAATAATTCCCCACCGTATATTAGTT
>DYFG01000262.1 GCA_020725315.1 Nitrosotalea sp. | reverse complement strand
CCCGCGGAAAAGAGTATATCCTCAGCAAATTAACTTGAAAAAGGTGAATAGATACCAACTCAGGAACTTCTCAAGGAGATGGATCCAGATATTCGTAGAGATAAAAAAGTTAGTATTTGTATAGCTACCCTATATCTTAAAACTTTTCTGGCGATATTCTTGCAAGAAGTATTAGAGGAAAATTCGGACATGTGTTCAATATATGTTGGAGTAGAAAATAGCCATATTTAAATATATGGTGGCATATTACTTTTGATTGCTGAAAGTCTGGGTGTGGAAATGCCTGTAACGGCAAGCGATTATCAAAGTTTGAAGCTCAGGATAAAAGAGCTGGAGGAAATAATAGCAGAGTTGGAAAAAGACAATGCCGAGCAGGCAAAGATAATTGCAGAACAGGCAAAACTAACTGAAGAGCTAAAAGCGAAACTTGCTAAGTATGAGAATCCCCGTACTCCATCTTCGGCACAAAGATCTGGACCTTCAGGACACCCGACGATGAAGTGGTGGTAGTGATCAGACCGTCGAGGGGAGAGAACGTTTTGTGGGAAACCTTCGGAGAAGTGATTAACTGCGCAGGCGTTACCGATGGTTGGCGAGCCTATTGCATCTTCCCGGTTTTGCAGCGCTGCTGGGCACACCTGATAAGGGAAGTAGATGCTTTCATTAATAAGCCTGGGGGTAAGGAGTTGTCAGAGATTATTCATGAAAAATACAGGGCATTGAAGGATTTCCTCGGAAAAGGCCCTCCTATATCCATGGAAGAGCGGAAACGGCAGAAAGAAGTGTGGGATAGGAAAATGGCTGAGTTAGCGGAGCGATTCAGCAAGTTCAAAGAACTGAAGAAACCGATAACTTATATCAGAAACGGCTTGGGAGACTGGTATACGTGCCTTCTCTACCCGGGCATGGAGCCAACAAACAATCTCAGCGAGCAGGTTATCAGAGAGCATCTGCTCATGCGGAAGATCATAGGTGCTTTTAGATCCCAGAATGGCGCGGAACGTTATCAATACATCGCTTCAGTCTTCGCTACGTGGCGATTGCAAGGAAAAGATCTCTATAGCGAACTTAAGAAAATGCTCATCAATGAACTCTGTTTGAGATGAGCATAAAAATTTTTTGCAAAAGGAAA
>DYFG01000047.1:3312-10908 GCA_020725315.1 Nitrosotalea sp. | reverse complement strand
TTCGAAAAGCGGAAATCTTTTTTCTCCGCAGGATAAATTGATGCAACAATTGATGTTATAGAATAGAGAAAAAAAGAGTCGAACTATTAAATCAGATGATAGCTTTGGGGACAAAGTTGATTGGTGAAGAGGATCTCTTCAAAGGAATTGATAAAAACAAGCTTTTTAAGTCTTTTTCTGGTATATTAAATAGAGGAATTACCGCTTGAAAGAATTTCAATTCCTAAGGATGAGCTTACTAAGAGGATAAGAAAAATTATGGCAGTGGAAGCAATGTCTGGAATATTGGATGATCTAACTTCTAAACAACTAAAAGCTTTTGATGAATCGATAAAACGGAGACCTCTTTTCAAATGAGGTATATACTTGATACAAATATTATCACTGCTATTATGAAAAAGGGTCAAAAAGTAAAAATAAAAGAAAAAATAAAGGGTGACTTAAGCTAAGCTAAGCCCCCGGCTTCTCCATTAACTTCGACTTCTTCAGTATCTCTCCTGTCCTGGCATGGGGCATGCGAACCAGGCTATCTGACTGCTTTTCGATCTCCCGTGCCTCCTTCGCAAGCCGTGCCGCTTCGCTTATGAGCTCGTGTGCCGCTGCCACCATGGGTATATACTCCTCAGGATTCTTCATCACGAAGCACCCCTTCACGTCCATATCCGCGACTTTCTCTGCCATATTGTATGCTGCAATCGCTTTTGCCTTTGCGTACGGATTTGAGAATCGTGCTCGTTCCACCGCGTTCTCAGCCGTGACAATGATCTGGGGTAGTTTCACTGCTCCACCCTTCTTTATCTGCTCGATAACACTGTCGAGCTCCTCTTGCACCAAGCGTGCTACACCGGTTATAGACAGGACAGAGAGGACATCGGCATTAAACAGGCTCATCTCAACGGGGTCTAAAAACTCTCTCCGCGCTCCTATCATCGGGTCGCCGGGGATAATAATGAAGCCAAAGTCCTCTTCCTTCAACTTATCTTTCGCCTTCATCGCCGGTGCGTCCGAGATCACAATGCACGGCTTACCCTTCGCCTTCACCATCTCACGTGCCTGCTTAGGACCTGGCAGTGCTGCATTCGGGCTGCTCACCACGACGAGATCCGGATTCCATTCCATTAAGCGAGCGGTGTCGGGCGCACTTTCCGGTGTCAACTTTGCCCCTGTTCCTGATACTCGGACGTCAATATCCTCCCTGTCAGCTCTCTCGTCCAGCAACAAATCCGCTATTCGTGAAGTCCCTATATTTCCTAAATTTACAAACCCAACTTTTACTACCATCTGAGGTCACGCTTTATGGGTAGGTGACTATGAGATATAAAACCTATTGTTTTTTACTGATGAGTGCGAAATGAAACTGTATGTCTACGATGCAGGGCAGTGCGACCCGAAGAAGTGCACGGCAAAGAAATTAGCACGTTTGGGCTTGGTAACATCGCTCACCGTGATGCGGAAAATACCATATAAAACGATTGTGTTAGTTCCAATTGCGGGTAAGGCGCTCTCTCCGTCAGACAGAGCAGTTACGAACAGCATAACCGTTTTTGATTGCTCATGGAAGAAAATAGATACTTTTGAGGATGCACTGATGCGCATGAAGAGAAAGAAGCGGGCTTTACCCTACCTGATAGCGGCAAATCCGGTAAATTATGGTAAGCCGTTTATTTTGAGCTCGGTTGAGGCTTTTGCCGCTGCTCTCTTCATCCTCGATGAGAAGGAGCACGCCAAGTTACTACTGGACAAGTTCAAGTGGGGAGAGGAATTTCTGCGATTAAACGAGGAGAGGCTACTCGCATATGCGGGGGCGAAGGATAGCCGTGAAGTAATAGCGATGCAGAAACGGTTCATGGAAGAAGAAAATTTGTTTAGCTAATACAAATACGGAAAGAGTTATCTAAACTTAGCGGTATATCCTTAACTTAACTGATCCAAAAAATGACCAGCTGTGATGGAGATGGAGAACGTTTTCGCAGGAAATACCACGCCGTACCGTTGGGGAAAGAGGATGCGAAGGATATCTCAGCTCTTTACAAGACGGTATGGCTGCAAGCATACGAGTATCCGAAGGAATGGCGTGAGAAGCGAGCGATGAGCGAGGAAGAGATAAGGAAAGAGATGAACTCGGGCTATTTCTTCTTCGGTGTTCATGTAAATGGTAAATTGGCAGGGGTATATAAGGCATCCCTAAGAGAGCGGGGGTGCTACGGCGAACAACAAGCGGTTCTACCTGAATATCGAGAGCAAGGCGTGGCATACGCGATGTATGAGCAGTTCCTGGAGTTTGGAATAGCGAATAAATGCGAGGTGAATTACGTGAATATTTTAGTGGGTAACAAACCCTGTGAGCGTGCAATGAAGAAGTATAACTTTTACAAAACGGGCGAGCCCTGGGAGCAAAGCAAGGGGATGCTCGTTCAGACCTACGAGCGAAAGGTGGAAGGAGAGAGATGAGAGTTATGGGTATTGAATTATATCAATTCCCAAGTGAGAGGAAAATTTAATAGAAGGAATAGAATGGATAAGCAAAAACTGACCTGGAAGGATGTTGTAAGGGATGCCTTAATTGATTTGGGTGGGCAAGGTCACTTATCCGAGATTAATAAGATAGTAGAGGGGCATCCTAAAACCAGGACCAACCCAACATGGCAAGCTACCATAAGGAGAGTCGTAAGACAATATAAAATTTTTGAACCACTGGGAGAAGGCGTTTATAGACTCTTAGAAGAAAAGCCACTTAAACCTCATTCACAGAAATTCACTGAAGAACCGGAAATTAATCACGGAATTGCACAGGGGATGTTAGTAACTCTCGGGAAAATTTATGGATATGAAACTTATGCACCCCCTCACGATCAAACTATCCAAGATTTCCAAGGCAAACCGTTAAGAGATTATGTAACTGTCTCTGACTGTACCGACATTTTTAGAGGACCTAACTTGGCGAAGATTAGAGAAATAGATGCTCTATGGTTTGGTGAGGATGACTATGGATTATTTCCTGCATATGCGTTTGAAGTTGAAGAAACCACAAGGGTTAAGAATGGTTTAGATAGACTTTTGAAAATTCCGAAAAGATTTTCAGTGCGTTTCTATATCATTGGTCCAACTGAAAAAGAAAAGAGTTTATTTGATAAATATGTAAATCAGACTCCTTTTAGAGAATACAAAGACAGATTCTTATTCAGGGTTTATAAAGAGTTAGAAGAACTTTATAACTCTGCGTTGATTCATAATGATCGCCGTGAACAATTTGGAATAGCGGAAAGAGGTAGGTAATTATGCAAACCAAAGTAATAATCAAATGTCTATGTGGCAGGAATGTAGCCCTTGAACTTGTAGGCGGGCAATATCAGGATACCTATCGAGGAGATTGCGAATGTGGTCGGAAATGGTCGCTGGAAGAACAAACTGAGTCGTTGGCAGAAATTTTGAAATGCGAAGAAGGGAGTGATAAATATGGACTGGAAAGACGATAAATTAAAAGAAAAAAATGATGAGGTTTACTTTCAATAACGAAGAACTTCAGTATTTTTCTGAATTTCACAAATTCTGGGAAGCGCATCACAAAGAAATCCTGAATGCGGGAATTGATATAAAACAGGCGCAGCTAGCCGCTCATGCATTATCAAATGCTACAAGGAAATACGGAAGAGAGATATTCAGAGTAACTTCCAACAAAACATCACATGAAATCATGACCACAGCAAAGAATAAGAAGCAAAAGCCAGTAGCTTCATGGCTCGACTACGATTTCTTCACCGAAGAGCGAAAGGCGATAAAATCATTGACTGTCATAGTGAGAACCGCTGGCTGTCAATGGCGGAACTGCACAATCTGCGGCTACTGGCAAGAAGCAGCAGACGTAACTCAGGCGGACATTCTGGCTCAACTGGAAGATTCGTTAAAAACCAGCCCTGATGAAGAGTTCATACTGAAGATCTTCACCTCGGGCAGCTTCCTCGACGACCGAGAAATAGCGAGCGAGACAAGAAGGGAGATAGCAAAGATGGTGAAAAGGAGAAAGGAGATTAAGAAGCTCATTGTAGAGACGAGAGCTGAGTATGTAAACGCAGAGAAAATCGAGGATTTGAAAGCTGTTGAGAACCTTGAGCTCGCTATCGGGTTAGAAACCGCAGATGATTTCATCAGGTCGAAGTACATAAATAAGGGTTTTTCGTTCGAGGATTACAGAAAAGCGGCGAAAATCACAAGGGACTACGGCGCGACGGTAAAAACGTATCTTTTACTCAAACCTCCTTTTATATCTGAAAAAAAAGCAATAGAAGACGTCATAACATCCGCAGAACTTGTCTCCGGTTATTCTTCCACCATCTCGTTGAATCTCTGTAACGTGCAAAAATACACCCTCTTAGAAGATTTATGGAGAAGAGGATATTACCCGCCTCCATGGCTATGGAGCGCCGTTGATGCGATAAAAGAGATAGCGAGACAGAACGTTGTGGTGATCTCAGACCCCGTAGGTGCAGGGCATAAAAGAGGACCACATAATTGTGGTAAGTGCGATCAGAGGATAATAGAAGCGATAAAAAAATTCAATATAACCCAGGACTTGAGCGTATTGGAACACCTCGACGAGATCGATTGCGAATGCCGGGAGGTATGGCATGCACTGATAAAATATGACGATTTCTTGTTTTGCTCACAAACTTTCTTTAAAAAGAAAGTTTGATAGAATAATTGGAATACCAATGGGTTTGATAACGAAGATAAAAGGAATGGTGGAGTATAAGAGATACCTGAAGACGCTTATCCTATCAACCACACTTGCATTACTCACTCTTTATATAGCTTTTGGCTTGATGTTCTTTGCAACCGAAGGAACTTCTCTGTTCGTCATAAACGGGGAGAACCGAACAGGACCAGTCGTGCTGTTAATCTTTGCCATCTTCTTCGGTATCTTTACCGTCTTTTACGAATCGAAAGGCAAAAGTAAGAGCAAAGGTAAAGTGAAATCGCATATTAAAGCCGTATTCCTCGGTACCTCTGCAACGTTCGCCTTCATTGCAACGTTAGGCGGTGTGAAACTCACGCTGGAGGGTGAATTACCCGAAATTAATCTGATAATTTCTGCGATAGCGATATGCATGATTGTAAGCACGGTCTTTCTCAGCCTGTTAAAGCCGTCTGAAGTTAGTTAAAGAAAAGATTTAAGAACCCGCTCTATTTTTCTCCACACCTCTTTGCTTGGGATTATCTCCTCGTTCTCTATCTTCCGCACCATGGACTGTTTTTCATTTATCCTTTTGGCAAGCTCTGCTTGTTTGAGCCCTGCTTTTTCCCTCGCTTCTTTTATCTTCCTTCCATACTCCTCTCCCATTTCCATTCCCTCTTCTATCACGAGGTCCATCTGCTCATATAATCCCCTTTTAGCCTTAACGAGCTGCACTGGTTCACCACCAAGCGTTGTTTTTACTTTTTTATCCACTACTATCACTGTTCCATATCGAGCACACGCTTTACATACCTGTAACTTTGAGCTCCCTATCGTTATGTCCTGGACTTTTCCTTTTATTTCCACACCACATATCTCACACTCGGGCATTTCATTTCATTTCATTTCATTTTATTTCATTTTATTTTGAGACTCCGTGCAGTTTATATATAATACCCTGGAGAAATAAATAACAGAGGTAAAATGAAAGCAACGAGCGGCGATGTACCTGTACCCTCAGGCACTGATTATTCAAGATACCTGCTGGACAGGATAAAGCAGTTGGAGGAAGTAAACAATCGGCTGAAGGGGACACTGGAGAGGGTAGAACGAGAAGGAAGATATTTCGAGGAGATGCGAAATCGATACGAGAATGAGATTCGTAAGTTGAGGTTAGAACTGGAAAAGTTGCGAACTCCACCGCTGATAATAGGAACTGTTGTAGAGGTAATAGATGATAAAAGGATGGTAGTGAGGAGCAGCACCGGACCTCGATTCGTTGTAAATTACTCGCAGTTTATAGAGCCCAAAGATGTCTTCCCCGGCGCACAAGTTGGATTGAATCAACAATCACTGGCTGTGGTAAGCGTGCTCTCTTCTGCAAAAGACCCTCTTGTGTATGGTATGGAAGTAATAGAATCACCGGACGTGGACTATGAAATGATAGGAGGGTTGACTGAGCAGATAGAAGAGATTAGGGAGATAGTTGAGCTCCCACTGACCGAGCCTGAACGGTTCGAGCGCATAGGTGTGGTGCCACCAAAGGGTGTTCTTCTGATAGGGGAACCGGGCACGGGGAAGACATTGCTTGCAAAAGCCGTTGCGAAGCGCACATCCGCCACGTTTATAAGAGTCGTTGGCTCTGAACTCGTGCAGAAATACATCGGTGAGGGTGCGAGAATGGTGAGGGAACTCTTCGAATTGGCAAAGGAAAAATCTCCAGCCATCTTGTTCGTTGACGAGATCGATGCAATTGCTGCTCGGAGGATCGAGGATGGTACCTCGGGGGAGCGTGAAGTGCAGCGAACAATGATGCAACTGTTAGCAGAAGTAGACGGGTTTGACCAAAGAGGCGATGTGCGGATAATAGGCGCAACAAATAGACCTGATATCCTTGATCCTGCTCTGCTCAGACCTGGAAGATTCGACCGCATCATAAAGATACCGATACCGGATAAAGAAGGGAGAAAGGAGATATTTAAGATCCATACAGCCACCCTTAAGCTGAGGAAGGATGTCGATTTAGATACCTTAGCGGCACTTACCGAACATGCCACGGGTGCAGATATCAAGGCGATATCCGTCGAGGCGGGTATGTTTGCCGCGCGAAAGAATAAGAAAACGGTGGGAATGGAAGAATTTGAGCGAGCAATAAAGAAGGTAAAGGAGAGCAAGCAGTGGGATTATCTCAATGCTAAAGAGGCTGGAGTGATGTTCATCTAAACACTTTTTCTTTTTAGAAAAAAGAAAACCTGTGCTAAAAGAAAAAATAAAGGGTGTTTTACAAGGTTTTTGCGACAGCAAAAAGGGTTTAAGAGGTGGCTCACCAAAATGCCTACACCCAAATCACGTATTCTGATAGAAGAAACGAAACGAAAAGCAGTACATACCTGTGGTGTCGCGATTCCGGTGCTTTATCTTCTCGTCCAAAAGGATTTGATCATTCTCGGCTTTGTTCTTTCCTTTTTTATTATTGGTATCATTGAATGGTTACGATTTCGTGGTCTCGTTTCATTGCCGTTCCTCAGGGAGAAAGAGAGGAGGGAAATCGGTGCGTATGTATTTTTTGTTATCGGTGCTTTTATAAGCGTTTTAATCTTCGAGAAGAAGATTGCGATAGCCGCAATCTTCATGCTGGCAATAGGAGATACTGCTTCTGCTCTGGCAGGCGCAATGATGAGCGTGGATAACCCGGGAAGGTATGAGAGAAGAATGAAGCCACCCGAAGTGATGCTGGTCATGTTCATTACCTCGTTGATTATAGGATGGCTGGTTCTCCACTCGTTACCAGTGGCAGTTTGCGGAACGATAGGTGCCACGATAGCAGATGGCGTACCGTTGAACGTTTATGGCGTGCCAATAGCGGATAATCTTACGATACCGCTGTTTGCAGGCACGCTCATGAGTTTTTGTTCGATATGTAT
>DYFG01000047.1:0-3212 GCA_020725315.1 Nitrosotalea sp. | reverse complement strand
GTATCACTTTTTACTCCTTGTAACTCGATATATTCTCCCGTTTGTCGCTGGACTTACTAAAGCCCTAATACATCTTTAAGCTTGAACTGGTATTTCCCCAATTTACCCTCGAAATTCCCTGCGGTTATTTTCACCACACCCGGAACCTCCACCGCGGCTTTTATTCCTGCACGCATTGCTTCCTTAACCGCTTCCTCGCTAACGCCGTTTATTACCACCTCGAAGACACCATTTACCTCTGCTGGCAGTTCAGATTCTACCTTGTCTTTCAGCGTTGGGCAGAACTTCTCATTTATCGTTGCATGCATAAATTTGTACTTCAGCGATCCCGGTTTTGAGCCTGAAGCGACAACACCGCCTGTAAACGGAGTAATCGTGCCTTCAACGTGTCTTATCGCAGAAACAGCTTCCTCAGCCGCTTTTAATGCAGACATCTGGTCCTTCGCGAGGATAAAGATATTCCCGCCAGCAACACCCTCCTTTGCTCCTAAGTTCTTCTCTACCACGAACTCTCCACCCATTATGGGTATTCTCGCCACAGCTCTACCGTCAAGCTCCTCCTCCGATTCGAAGCCATCGCCGAAGAATTTTAGCTTGAACCCTGTATTGAACTCCTTCTCGGTTTCCTCCGGCTTTAGGCCGTTAAAGACCGCTGTTGTCGGGCAGGTAAGCACGCATTGACCTATCCTCGCAAGCAATTGCTCATCCAGTGCCTTATAGCCAAATGTGCAGATCATGATATAGACTCCTGGTCTTCCATCTGGTGTCTCCTCTGGTGGTACTGTTACATCTACACCAGCCTCTGCAGGGCACATTATTACAGACGTCCCGAAACCCGTCGTCTCCTTCGCCGCTTCCATCGCCCATCTCTCATTCACCGCCGTTATCAACACGCGTGCAACCTTTATCGGAAACGCTTCCGCAAATGTATCTTCTATCTCTACTCCTTCCAATTCCATTTTCCTTCACCTTGATATAATTGGCAATAGGTATATAAATATGCTATAGCGCTTGTGAGTATAGGGAGGAGAGATGTTGTTTGATTCAAAATCCCAAAATTTCAGCTCCTAATACTTCTTTAATTAACTCCTTCATGTCTTGCTGATGTTGTCTGGATGCAATAGCAAAGGATTTGATTACCTCCTCTACAATCCATTTTGATACTACCCATTTTACTTCCTCATTAACCATTGCTGGTCTACCTATGGGAGGTATTAACAAATTTTTTAAGGGAATAAAGAGAAAAAGCATTGGCTGGTATCCTATAGCTCTTTGTTTGTGCCTTAATGCTATTTCTACTGAGCATTTACCTTGCAATTCTTTACGAAGTATGGGGTATTTTTCATATATTATCTCAAAATTTTGAAAGTTTTCACCTAAAGGTTCTCTTCTAATTTCAAATTCTTCGGCAAATGTTTTTTCAATACTATTAATATACGTTTCAAGAGATCCTAATTCCTCTTTATTCCAGATATCATTTTCGTATCCAAGTTTAAGCATCTTTCCAAGCTCTATTAACTCCCTTCTTTCATTAAAGTAAGAGATTTGCCACTCAATTAAGTCATATTCACACAAATTTACCTGACGAGTAGCTAATTGTTTATGGTTTCTTTTAACTCGGATCTTGCTTGTTGCTCGTGTTATAGGTAAAATACAAATAATTATCTCGTCTTGCCATTCAATCCTTGCGTATTCTGGCATTTTCTATATCCATTTCTACTTCTTTAATCATATTCTGGTATATTTCATTTGCTTTCTCATAGAAACCCTTTCTTCTAGAGGAGACCATTTCTCTATACGCTTTTTCAAGCCTGAGCTGAGATTGAACTGGAAGAACTGGTATCTCAATTTCTCTAAGTAACTTCTGCGGTATTGTAACAGTTCCAACTCCCCTCTTAGCATAGTCTGTTTGGGTCCTTCCATATTTCGATTGCAAGAAAATGGTCAAATAATAGGGTGATATCCTCTCTTTTCGGACTTTTATAACATATATCCAATCATCTGCAATCCCCAAATCCATTTCATCGGTTACAACAGAAGCTCTACCCGAACATCCAACACCAACTCGAACAAATAAAACGTCCCCTACCTGTGTATGAGCTTTCTTCTTATCCATAATGCTATAATGCTCAACAAACCTCGCGTCTCTGGAAAAATCTATACCAAAAGGTGTAACAATTTTTGCTGAAATGAACGGAATACCTCTTTTTGAGAATTTTCTTTTTGACCCATATTCTGTGCTTCCACAGAACATCTCATCTATTACATCCCTAAGCTTAAAACATGGTTCTTTAAATTTGGGAATATTCTGCTTCATCAAATATGATTTAGGAGAAAATGTCTCTGAAGTTATGTCCACCCAAGAGACATTTAAATTTGTTTCCTTCTTCTTATAAAGCTCCAAAATGCCGTTAAGTTCATCTAAGTCCTCTATTTCCGCAATAAAGACTTTATTATCATGCATTTCACCCTTTAAAGCAAAAAGAACAGATGTCTTTGAAGTAGTAGATTTAGAACTATTGAAAATACCCCTTGGAAGCGATATAACAGCCAAAACTTTACAATTTTTCAAAATAAAATCTCTAATTCTTCTATAATTTGTATTGAGAAATATTCCATCTGGAAGTATTATTCCAACTATTCCACCTTTTTTTGCCAATTGGATAAATCTTTCAAGGAATAAAATCTCTATTGCTTGGCTTTGGACTCCTGAGCCAAATTTATAAAAAGATAAAATACCCCTATCCTCTATTCTTCCATATTTTGCACTAAAAGGTGGGTTACCTGCTACTAAGTCAAAATAATTCTCTGGCAATAGCCCGTTATTATTAAGGGTTTTTCTAATCAAGGTATTTCCAATTATTACTTTAGTTTTTGCCCTTAATTCTGAATCTATTGATTTTATTACTTTTTCATCAATGTCTATCCCTATAATTTCATTGAAACCATATTTAAGCATGGACGACAAGAATATACCATCACCACATGCAGGGTCACATGCAGATTGTCTATTTAGAATGTGGAGAGAAGCAAATTGAACAATAAAATCCGCAACTTCGATAGGAGTGAAGAACTGTCCAAAAATCTTTTCTTTGAAGCAAAAATGCCTATCCCTTTGCGATTTAACTTTTTCCCCGTTCTTCATTTTAGTTCTTCCGTAACTACTCAGGTATAATAAAGTTTTAATACTTTTCTATTGTAAATCATACAAA
>DYFG01000046.1 GCA_020725315.1 Nitrosotalea sp. | reverse complement strand
ATAATATGGAAATAATATGCAAGAAGATAAGAGAAATTGGGGCTAAAAAGGTGATAATTACTATGGGAGAAGATGGAGCATATGGCTTTGATGGTATCTCTTATTATGAGTGTCCATCATTCTCCTACAATGTAAAGGATCCAACAGGAGCTGGAGATGTTTTTAATGCAGCTTTTCTTGTAAAGTACTTAGAATGCAATGGAATTAGGGATTCTATGATATTTGCTTCTGTAGGAACATCCATTTTTCTTGAGCGTGAATGGGATCCAAATAATTTTCTATCGAAATTCCCGTCAGAAGATGAGATAACAGAGAGGATATCCAAACTGAACCTTCTACTGGGAAATTTTAAATGGGAAAAAATCCAAAATAAATAAAAGGAAAAATAATACCCTAAGGGTCAAATAATATATTAAAATGTCTTTTTAGAATACAAATGATCATAGGGACGAGAGGTAGTAAACTAGCGATTTTGCAAACTAAGAAGGTATGTGAGAGGTTGAGAGATCTTGGATTGAGAGATGAGCTCACGAAAAAAAGAGTGAGTAGTTTAGGAGATGTTATTACGAACAGAGCATTATATGAGATGCCATCGGAGGGTGTTTTTGTGAAAAGACTTGATATGCTGCTTTTGGCTGGTAAAATAGACATTGCGGTGCATAGCATGAAGGATATACCTTTGGAAAGAGATGAAAAGTTAGAGACATCGGCGGTTTTACCTCGTGATTCTCCTTTTGATGTCCTCGTCTCACGGTATAGATTGGATGATATGCCGGACGGTGCAGTAATAGGGACTTCAAGTGTGAGAAGGAGATTTCAATTTTTGAATTACGCTCGTGAGAAGGGTGTAAAAGTAGAGATAACGGATATCAGAGGTAACGTTGACACGAGGATCGAGAAGTTCAGGAGAGGCGAATATGATGGTGTGATACTTGCTGAAGCAGGACTTGCGAGGTTGGATATGGGCATAGAATATGAACGGCTTGATCGCAATCCTTTTGTGCCTTCGCCAGGACAAGGGATAATTGCGGTCGTTGCGAGAAAAGGGTCGGAGGAGAGCGAAATTTTAAAGGAGATGGACGATGCGGAGACGAGAGTGGAGGCAGAGGTGGAGAGGGAAGTATTAAAAGTAATTGGTGGGGGGTGTTCGCTTCCGGTAGGGGTGCACGCTTGTTGTAAAGGAGAAGAGGTGGAATTGACGGTCTATATCGCCCCTTCTGCTGAAAGATACATTTTACAAAAAGATGTTCTTTCCAGAGATTACTATTTGGAGGAGGCACGAGATTTTATCTCACGAATACTGGTAGATAATCCTATCTACTTGAAAATGAAAAGTCTGAACTCTTTATAAAAAATGTTTTTTTCTTAGCACACCCCAGTTTTAACATGATGAATCTGTGAGGAACAATGGAAGAGATAAGGGCAAAGATACGGAAATACGCGTTGCAGAATGCAGTGAGGTATGAGAACTCGCCTAAAATGGATGCGGTGCTGAAGAAGATGCTTGCGGAAGATCCCGAGTTGAGAAAGGATGCAAAAGTTCTCTCAACCCTGGTGGAAGAGGAGATCAAGAGTATAGTGTCCCTGAGTAAGGAAGAACGTCTCGAAGAATTGGCTAAGATCGCCCCGGAATTAATAGAAGAGTTAACAGCAAAGGAGAGAGAAACGAAGCGTGTTGAAATCGGATTGCCCGAATTGCCGTACGCACGAGGTGAAGAGGTGGTGATGCGATTCGCGCCCAATCCGAATGGGCCTGCAACACTGGGCAGTGCTCGGGGCATCATTCTCAACTCGGAATATGCTCGGATGTATAAGGGGGAATTCATTCTGAGGTTTGATGACACCGATCCGTTATTAAAGAGACCGTTATTAGAAGCGTATGACTGGTATCTTGAGGATTGCGTATGGCTGGATGCCGAACCAGATGAGGTCATTGTGGCATCGGAACGTATAGAGCTGTATTACCCATTTGCGGAGGAACTGATTAAAAAAGGAGCTGCTTATGTCTGTTTATGTCCTGCAGAGACCTTTAAAACGTATAAAGAGCAGAAACTGCCCTGCCCTCACAGGAGTGTTGGCGTTACGGAAAATATGGACTGTTGGGAAAAGATGTTGAGCGGTGTTTACGAAGAGAAAGAAGCAGTGCTGAGGATAAAAACGGATATGGCAAGTGCAGACTCAGCTCTACGAGATTGGGTCGCATTCCGAATTTTAAAGAGGGAGCATCCTCTGGTTGGAGATAGATATCTGCTCTGGCCAACGCTCGATTTTGAATCTGCAATAGAGGACCACCTGCTTGGCATAACGCACATCTTAAGGGGAAAGGACCTCATAAAATCGGAACTGAAGCAGCGGTTTTTATACGACCATCTTGGCTGGAACTATCCGATAACCATGCTCTGGGGTAAAATAAAAGTGCAGGAGTTCGGTAAATTCAGCACTTCGGAGCTCAGAAGAAGGATAGAAGGTGGTGAATACGAAGGATGGGATGACCCTCGCCTCCCAACGGTGCGGGCACTTCGCAGACGGGGTTTTCAGCCAGAAGCGATTCGTAAATTTTTTATCTCTACCAGCATCACGCAGACCGACATCGCGGTGAGCATGAAGAATTTGTATGCTGAGAATCGAAAGATGGTGGATGCCACGGCACTGAGATACTTTTTCGTGCGTAATCCAGCAAAGATGAAATTGGAGGATGGACAATCTTTTGTTGCTCAGGCATTGAAGCATCCCTCCCGCGAGGAGTTCCGGGAGATAAAAACGGGTAATATTATTTACCTCAGTAGTGATGATACCGCTAAACTCAACGTGAGGCAAAAATTAAGACTGAAATATCTCTGTACGGTGGAAATTGTGAGCACTGAGCCACTAGTAGCAAAGGTTATAGAGAGAGAAACACAACAAATAGCAGAGATGCCTGTTATCCAATGGGCTCCTACGGACGGGATAAGAGTCCTGGTAAAGAGACCTGATGAAAGCCCTTACAGGGCTTGCGGGAAAGCCCCTCCGGGGCTTGCGGGGGCACGGGCAGAGCCCGTGATGGGGCGGAGCCCCACAATGGATGAAGGTCTAGGCGAGCCCTTAATTGCTACCGAGTTATGGAATGTGGTTCAGTTCGAACGATACGGGTTCGTCAGGATTGATTCGGTTGTGGAAAAAGAAACGGGAACGGAGGTAGTGGCATATTTCACGCATTAACCTTTCTTTACACTTTTTCTTTCTAAAAACTCCAAACTTTCTATTCCTCCCTCCATTGTGTACAGCTCCAACACCACGAGCCCCTCATATTCAGTATCATTAATTCCGTTGAGGACCTTCTTCCAATCCAGGCTGCCTTTTCCCAATGGCAAATGGAGGTCCTCCGCTCCGAAATTATCGCTCGCATGCAGGTGTATTATCTCCATATCCTCAGCCTTTGCCTTAATATTGAGGAACTCATCCATTGTTTTTGTCGTATGCGCATGTGCCACATCAACGCATATCCCGATATTATCCCTATTCACACCTCGCACGAGCTGAATGAGTTCATCGGGATACCTTCCCAGCATCATATCCACCGATGGCAAATTCTCCACCGCTATGCGTAATCCTCGGTCAGCAGCAAAATCACAAAGTGCCGTCAAACCCGCAACCGCCTTCTGAACTGCCTTCTCCGGCATCTGTATGGACAGTGGCGAGAAAATGCCCGGATGCACGACGCAGAGATCGTCAACGAATTCGTAGGTGTTCGCTATACTCTCTTTTACCTGACGTACGCTCTCCTCCCACATCCGCTCGTTTACACTCGCTATATTAATATCAGAGAGGGGCGCGTGTAAGGAAAGAACAAGAGGTGTTGTTTTGTGTATTTCCCTCACCCGCTCTTTAAATTCACCTTCCACTTTTTGGAGCCCTTCGCCTATGATCTCCCATCCCTGAAAACCTGCATCCTCCAACCTATACATCCACTCCAGTGGGTTTCTGCACGCGTCTACCAGGGAAAAGCTTATCTTCACTTTCATAACACTTTTTCTTTTGCACTTTCTTTCTAAAGAAAGAACCTGCACTAAGAAAGATATACTTCTGAAGTTTCTTTTGGTAAAGCTTTTCTCTTCTAAAGAAAAGGTTGTTTAGTAGTCGTCTAAAGAACGAATGAGTTGAACGAGCTCTTTTATCATCTCCTCCTTCATCTTAGGATTCCCTCTAAAATCTACACGCTTTAGTATGGTACCGACCTGATTATTTGAAAAGTCGCTCAGTGCTATCTTCGGTAAGTTACTGCTCTTAAACCCTTCGACGAGCACGAAATCAACACCCGAGGTCGCCATTTCAGCTATCAATTCCTCTAAATTCTGTGATCCGTAAATTTTTACGGTCTTTTCAGGTGAAGCTCCTATAACCACTTCAGCTCCGGCGTTAAAGAACCGGTCTGTATCTTTTGCGGTGGCAACAGCCAAATCCAACTCGTGAGCGTGTTTTATACAGCCAACATTACCGTATTCCTTCAGATATGCAATCGAAGACTCGATAAGAGATGTTTTCCCTGACTTCTTCTCGCCTATTATGGATATCACTTTCATCTTTTTGTCTCCCCCTATCATCTTGAAATTTAAAAAGAGTTATAAAAGCATAATACTAAAGAACAGCACGTTCCTATCATAGAATAGAATAGAATAGAAGAACCATGGTAGCAGAAGCGCTTAAGTCAATTAGGGAAGGGGAAGAGGAAGGCAGGAAGCTCATAGAGGGGGCTAGAGAGAGCGCCGCGAGGATACTAAAAGAGGCTGAGGAAGAAGTAAAGAGGTTAAAAGAGAAGGCACGAGCGGATGAAAAGAGCTTAGCCCGTGAGATCTCAGAGAAGCATGCACAGGAAGGTGAGAAGGAAGGGAATGTGGTCATGAAAAATGCTGAGAAAGAGGCGGAGAAACTGAAATCAATCGCAGAATCAAATCTTGACAGCACGATAAACTTCGTGTTAGAGAAAATTTTAGGACTCGTTTAAACCTTTTTCTTTGGTAAAGCTTTCTTTTCTAAAGAAAGGTTTGAGGTGATTCGCGTGGGTGTGAGAGAGATAATGGAGAGGATGAAGAACGAAGCAAATGCAGAGAGGGAGCGAATAGTGAGCGAAGCGAAAGGTAAAGCGGATGAGATGCTCAAAAAAGCACGGGAAGAGCTCGAACTTCGAAAGAAGAATTTCATCGAGGCTGAGGAGAAAAGAGGTGTTGAGGAGAGGGAGCGAATAGTCAGAGCCGCTCGATTAAATGCGAGAAAGCTCAGGTGGAAGGTGGAAGAGGAGATGATAGGGAAAGCATTAGAGGGCGCTACGAAGCGAATGAAAGAAATTAAAAAAGAAGGGTTCAACGGTAAATCGTATTCAACTATCCTCACTGGTTTGATAAAGGATGCCGCACTAAGTATAACCGCTGGTAGCAGTGCAGGCGGTGAATTAGAAGTGATGCTCAGCGAGGAGGACGCATCCGCATCGTTTGTGAAGCCTGATATGCTTAAAAAGATAGCTGATGAAATAAACCAGGATAAAGGTGTAAATGTGAGTCTGTCGCTATCTGGTGAGAGGATAAAGTCAGCAGGAGGGGTTATTGTACGAGGAAAAGAGGGGAAAATAGAGGTGAATAATACTTTTGAGCAGCGAATGGCACGATTTTTCACCAGTTTACGAGAGGAGGTACTGAAAACACTTTTCACAACACTTTCTTTCTAAGAAAGTTTAAGATGATCGCGATAATAGGAGACCCTGATACCGCTGCAGGGTTCAGGCTTGGGGGCGTAAAGGAGGTGTATGAATATAGCCCCGAGGGAGGAGAGGATGTTGCCCGGATCATAGATAAATTGGCAAAGGAAGAAGTCGCTATCATTATTGTAAACGAACGACTTGCCGCTGACGCGAGAACCAGAGAGAAGATAAGGGAGATAAATACAAAGAAAAAAGGCGTCATACCCATTATCATAGAGGTACCGGACAAAGAAGGCCCGATGAAGAAGGAGATCGACGAGATAGGACAGTTAATAAAACGTGCAGTTGGCGTTGCCGTTAAATGAAACATTCATTTTTCAGTTGAGGAATACACCCCTAATATATCACCACTATTATCGAAGACATAAACGTCAGCATCGGTTTTTCGTGATAAATCTTCCGCAAGAGTACCGAAGAAGGTCTTCAAATGCTTATAGTCTGCTCTCTTCACTCGTTCAACAAGCTCGCCAATGCTGCTGAATTCAAAATCGAAGTAGTCATGAGCATCAATTCCTAACATATCGCAGATCTTTGCGGGCATCGTGAATATCACCTTCTTCTTCGCTTTTGACTTCTCTATCGCGTAGCAGACGAAATTACCGGCGACTACTATCTTATCCTCGGGGAAGTTCAGCTTTTCTACCGCTATCCTCTTGCTCTTCTCCCCCGTGCTGACACCGAGGATGTCCTCTTTATCTCTTACGAGAAAGTCAATAACGTGCTCGTAATCGCCACCGGTGTAAGGTTCGATGAATCCGGTAGCACCGAAGATAGGTATTCCTCCTTCTATTCCCAGCGCTGGAAGAACGGTATCTTTCGCTATCTCCTCTCCCTTCGGCACGAAAATCTCTATTTCCACATCGGTTAACATCTCTTTCACATTCTCCGCGATGTTCTTCAAGACGTGCGGGTATATATCAGGCGCACCGACTTTACCGAGCCCCTCCTTTTTTATTATTCCTATGCCCTTTCCCGCCTTTATGGAGAACTCCGGAAAACGCCGTGCCTTTGCGCAGATAAGCATTCCATTGAATGTGTCACCTTTATAATCGCCGGAATCTACACGAACACACGCAATACAATCCTCTTCATTAACACGTTCTACTTTCATCACCGCCTTTATGCCGATCGGCGTTGTAATTTCTACCTCCTTCACTTCTTTTCCCGCAAGCAGAAGTGCAGCAGCCTTTGAAGCTGCCACAGCGCATGTCCCTGTTGTATATCCCCGCCTGAGGATTTTTCCATCTTCGAGCAGGACCACTCTTCCCCTTCTTATCTCCTCTACCAGCGCATCAGAGCTGATATTATTCCTTTCCAATGCCCTTTTTATAACTTCTCCTGGATATTCCTTTCCTGACACAGGATCTTTCATTTGGTATGATAGTAACTATTCATGCCTCTGACGATGCTAAGACTTGAATTATATCCCCTATATATTCTTCTTTTTCTTTCTGTGGAGGACAGATGAAATTGGGAAACTCAGACCAATAGTTACTCAATAAGCGACCAACTAAATTGTTTAAAGAATCCTCTGAACCTTCTAAGATGATAAGATCGTCAAATAATTCCCTTACATTTCTGTCTTTTTTTATGATGTCTTTAAAAATACTCACGTAATTTTTACCCCATTTCAGGAGGAAAGTTCTCTCATTTATCACTGTTACTATAAGTGAAAATTGATGCCTCCCTTTTCGATATAGCATCTTATTCGTAGTAGAAAGTATTTCAAGAATTCTTTTAAATTTCTTCGTCCATATTTCTCTTCTTGCAGCAGTTCCTCCAGAATCAACCCTATTTTTCAATTCCAGCAACACAACCGTGTTCTCATCTAATAGATTGCCCAAATCCGTTGTTTCATCAACGTCGCCACTCCAGTCCCATTCAATCCTGCGCAATTTCAATTTTTCTTCACTTGATAGACCACTTATAGTAAATATCCCTCTCTTCCTATACAAATCTGGATATAGGAACCAGATAGGTAATTCACTTAATTTGATATCCAAGGAGCAAGTTTCCACGATTGAAGAAATTTTCTTCTCAATATATCTCCCTCTCCCACCTTTACTCGCCTGAAAATATGAGGGCACTCCTAATAAGGATTCATAATAATGTTTGATATCTTCGGATATACCTTCTAATCCACTGAAAGCCCTTGAAACTGGATCGAATTCTATTGCTTTAGGATTTATAGCAAGTTCAACAAAATTTAAAAGCATATTTTTATATGGTTCATATAGCAAGATATGTCCTAAGTCTAAATTCTCTTTCTTTTTAATACAAAGTAGATTTCTTTTAATTACCATTTTTACATCCGCTTCTCACCCATTATTATGCTCTCTCCTCTGATAGCCCTATTCCTCGCACCAAGAAGAGGATTAAAAATAAGCTTTCTAAATTCAAATCCAACTTCTTCACAGAATTTTTTTGTTATCATCGTGGTTGGGGTCTTTCTTCCACCAACGGTGCTATCTCCTATGATTATTGCCATCTTTCCACCATCCTTTAAAGCCCAATACATATTCTCTATCGACTTTCGCAAATCTCTATAATAAAGAATGACTTTATATGGCAAATTCCCATAAGTTCTCCCATGAGAAATACTATTTTTCATTCCTAGATATTTGGACTCTATTTTTTTCATATTAACACCAAGATACTCATACGCTATTTTATCCTTCCCCACGTAATCAATTGAAAAATAATAAGGAGGACTTGTAATTATAGCATCGAACCTACTTTCATATTCCTCATATTTTTTTAATTCCAATGCATCTCCTTCGATTATTTCCGCCCTCTCAAATTCAAGTCCAAACTTATTCTTTATTTCTATCAGTTTTTGATAACATGCTTTAATATAATTGAATTTCTCGATGAAGAGTCTTTCTTTTCCCTTTTTATCATAACGTGATGTTCGCTCAAAAGCATCCATTGTATCAAAATATATTGTCAACATCAGGTTATAAATTGTATCATTCTGATGTTTCCATTCTTTCTTTTCTATTGATTGTAAAATCTCCACAAGTTCGTTGTTAGTAAAGTTCAGCTCTTCAAGAGATAGAAAAGGTAAGTTGTTCTTCAAATTTGACAAAACTACCCCCATCGGAGTTATATCTATACCAACACTCTTGATTCCCATCAAAGATGCTTCATGGGTTGTAGTTCCTGATCCGTTGAAGAGGTCGAGAATCAAATCCCCACTTTTAAGTCCAAAGGCATTAATCAAAGTCCTTACAACTCTTGGATAAAATTTACCCTTATAAGGATAGAGATTATGAAAAGCATAAGCATTTGTATCGCCATAAGAATCAACAAAATCCGTGTAAAGTGAGGTCTTTACTCTCACTTTCTCAAGATGAGCAACTCTGAGCCTTATGAAATCTTCATCTCCTTTAAAATCCACAGTTCTCTCAACAGGATTAATTTTATATTCTTCTGTTAATCCCTGAAGTTCCAAATCAAGCAGTTCCAAATCTGCCAATGTTTGCATCCAGAAACCAAAGACAGTATCACCCTTTGGAGTGACATATCGATTGAATTCCTTTGCATATTCCTCCACTATCTCCTCGCGTGTCGGAAATTCGTCGGTTCCAAACATTGTAAGCCTTACTTGTCCCATTTTTCAATCGTAAACTGTCTTTTATAATAGTTATCCTAACTATTTAAGCCTGCTATTTGCAATCTCAATTATCTCGTTGATAATTGCCACTGCCGAAGGTGTCCCACCTCTTGGTCCTTTTATCGCAATGGAAGGAATACCCGTGCTCATTACCTTCTCTTTCGCCTCTGCGGCATTAATAAAACCTACGGGAGTGGCAACAATAAGTGCGGGCTTTATGTCCTGCTCAATAAGTGCAAAAAGCTCCATGCATGCTGATGGTGAGTTTCCAACAACCACGATAGTATCCTGAATAAGTTCCTTTGCGAGCCTGATTCCAGCGGCAGTTCTCGTTACATTTTCCTTTTCCACTATCTCCTTTGTTCTTGGGTCATTCACGAAACATTTCACTCTCTTCCTGTATCTGCCATTAATGCCCGCTTTCACCATTTCTATGTCTGTGATGATTGTTTTCCCCTCTTTTATGCACTCTATCCCCTTTTCTACCGGATTATGATTGAACACGAGCAAGTCCAGAAGCGAAGGATCAGCATTAGCAAAAACCACTCTTTCCACAATTCTTCGTTCGTGCTCGCTAAACGAGCCTGAATGTTTTGAGACGATATCTTCTACGATCGCCTTGCTCTTCTCCCAGATCCTATTTCCTGCCTCTGCGTAATCGCTACTTTCGTGACCCTGGATGGCGGTATCCCCTTCCCTCCTCTCATAATCGTATCTCCTTTCATATCCTCTGCGTGTAACCATCCGTCCACCGATATTTTCGGTCTTTGAAGAGCCAATAATAATGGTCGTTGACATATCGATACGATGATAGAAGTCAGGTAAATCCTCTAACGTGCTAATCTCAATTTCACATCCCTCCCTTTCTGCATTTCTCACGATGCCAACGATTGTTTTTCCATCACGGAAGCGCATAAAAAGCTCATACGCCTTCTCCAACTGAACCGTTCTGGTCTTGCTCCTCGGATTGTATATCACCACAACAATCTCCATCTTCGCTAGCTCTTCCAGCTTCTCTTCTATCTCACTCCACGGCACCAGCAAATCACTCAAACTGACAACGGCGAAATCATTCGACAACGGTGCTCCAAGTAAGGCAGCCGACACAGAGGCTGCCGTTATGCCCGGGATTATCTCCATCTTCAAGTCGGTATGAGAATCACCAATAACCTCGATTAGAAGCCCTGCCATACCATAGATGCCTGGATCGCCTCCTGAGACAACAACAACATTTTTGCGTCTCCCCAGCTCAACTGCTTTCTTTGCACGTTCAACCTCTGTCCCCATTTTGCCTGTTATCACTTCTGCATCCTTAGGAATGATCTCTCTTATCAACCCGATGTATCTTTCATTACCCATAATGATGTCAGCGCTTGAAATACGCGCTCTTGCTCGTTCTGTCAGTAAATCCAAAGAACCCGGTCCTATTCCCACCACTGATAGCATATTAAAAGACCACCGCCAGGGTTATTCTCTTATCAAATGATTCCCTTTTGATGAATTTGAACCCGCCCTTATTCCTCATCGCTCCCAGGATTGCACAAGGTTCAGCAACGCCCTTTATATCAAATACACTGCTCGCTGCGCTTCTCGATTGAACATCCAC
>DYFG01000045.1 GCA_020725315.1 Nitrosotalea sp. | reverse complement strand
CTTTAGTTCTCTCCTCTACCTTCAACTCCAGTTCTTCGCTGAATCGACGAAGCACTTCCTCCGCATGCTTACGCTCGGTGATCTCCTCGAGCACGAGCAATTCTTCTTCTTCTTCTTCTTCTGCAACCAATATTCCCCTCGCTCTGATATTGAATATCCGTCCACCGATCTTCTCTGAGTGGTAATGGAGCTCAAAGTTCTCGAGCATATCTTCAGTTCCAAAGAGTTTAATTAGTGCGGTGCTGAGTCTTCCATCCTTATCCTGCAATATATCGGTTATGCAAGTGCCAATCACCTCTTCGGACTTTAATCCAGATACATTGTAGAAGGATAGATTTGCTTTCTTTACCCTCAAATCGCGGTCGAGAACGAGCAAAGAGTCCGGGACAGTAGCCACTATATTATCTGAAAATCTCTTCTCTTTTCTTATTTCTTCTGCAAGCTTCAGTTTCGTGATATCCTTCGCGCCCGCCACCACGCCTGTGATATTACCCACTTCATCAGTCAGCACACTGGCGTTGAACAACATTGGAATGAGTCGTCCATCTCTGGTTTTGTAGGTGAGTTCGCGATTGCGGATGGTATCCTGGGCGCAAAGAACATCTCTCTTCTCGCGTTCACGGAAAAATTGGAAAAAACGATGATCTTCTGCAAAGATAATACTTATGGCCTGTCCGGCGAGCTCTTCTTCCCTGTAGCCTAAAAGTTCGCAGGTCGCCGGGTTCACGGTCTTTATTTTTGCTTCCGCATCAACCACGATGAGGGTGTCTAAGAAGTTCTGTATGATGGACTCGGTATAGGCTTTGGATGCAGCGAGGGCATCTTCAACGGCTTTTATCTCGGTGATGTCTCTAAATATCGTTAATTTTGATAATGTTCCGTCAATATTCCTCAGAGGCGTCTCAATGAGGTCATAAGTCATCTTCATCCTGCGGGAATACCACTCCCACCTCACTGTCTTTCCCTTCATCACCTCCGAGTGTTTACACAGTGGACAGGGTTCCTCCCTGTTATGAAGCACTTTATAGCAAATATCACCTATACGCTCTCCAAACTCGTCAGTCAAAACCCTGTTCATAAACTCTATTTCATACTCTTTTGAGATGAGATACACACCGTCAGCCATGGTCTCAAATATTGATTTCAGGTTCCTCCGCTCTTCTCTTAGCTGCTTCTCCGATGCTCGCAGTTTCTCATCTCCTTTGGCGCGCTTCTCGCTGATAAGCACGATAACATACGCCACTGTTATGATAACACCCACTCTTGTAAGTTCAGCTATGGAAATGGGAGGAGTATAGAAGAGCGTTATGAGGATATGAAGCATGCCGAGAAGAAGTGCAATTGGAACAGCCTTTCTGTAATACCAGAGCCCAGCTAAAATAACGGGGAGATAGAAGAGATGTGTATATACTATTGCTTCACCCTTGATACCGCCGACATAAAAGGCTAAAATGACGCATACCGCTAAAAGGATTGCCAGCACGATAATTTTGTGTTTTTCTTTTTGTTAGCAATGTTGCTTAAATTGAGCATCCTACTTTAAACCTTCCTTTAGTTATCACCTCAAAATTCGATATAACCTTCTGTTCCATTCACCAGCACCTCCTCACCATCCTCTATCAGTTCGCCTTCGATCGGGTCAGTTTCAAGCGAGTCAACCGCCGGTATCTCTGCTATAATCGCACCAACTGCCACTATTGTATCTGCACGGCGGTTAATTATTGCATACGGGCTTTTACCATGCTTCTTAAGCTGGTATAATACATAAGAGCCAACAGTCGAGCCTTTTCCACCAGGAAATATCAAAATGCGATCCGTTATGCTTTCCCCATAGATGTCAAGGGATTTATCAATGATGATCCCCGTGAGCGGATCTACTGCACCGAGGAACGATATTTTTTGCTTTGAAATCAGTGCTTTTCCGGTAGCTATTCCTTTTGAGATACTCCTACCTCTTATCTTCATTATTTACTTTTAAAAGAAGAAGTGTAGTAATAAAACTTGAAGGTGATAAAAATGGAGGAAAGGGAGAGAGGATTAAGTGAAAAAGAGCGAGAACAGCAAGCAGAGCTGCAATCTCTGCTTTTACGATTGCGACAATACCAGGCGCAGGCAGAACAAAAGACGCAAGAATTGCTCTTTGTCAGGCAGGCTCTAAATGAGCATGAGAAGGCGATAGAAACAATCAAACAGTTGAAGAAGCTGAAAGCAGGGGACGAGTTGATCGTGCCAATAGGGGCAAATTCATCGGTTTACGTTACACTCAGCACGACGGATAAAATAATTGTGAGAATAGGTGGTGGAGTAAGCGCGGAACGAGACCCTGATTCCTCGATTGCGTATCTCAGTGAAATGAAGACTGAGTTAGAGAATACACAGCGTGAAACGACCAGCATATTGCAAAGGATAGAGCAGGAGGCGCAGGTATTGCAGGCTAGACTGCAGGAGCTGGCAGCCAAACCAGGAGGGCGAAGTCAGGCTTGAAGATTATAAAACTGAGTTGAAGAGTGATATACGGCAGATAAAGGCAGAAAGAGGAGATAGAGTGAAAAAGTGGAAGTGAAGAACGCTGGTGAGGCAACGGAGATAGCAACTTCATTTATTAAAAAGTATCGTCTCATTGCCTTGCCAGTCAAAGCTGTGAAGGAGGGAGAAGTATGGAATGTGGAGATTGACGTTGGTCCTCTTGCCGTTAAACTGGCAAAAGTTAGGATAGATGCTAAAACAGGAAACATCATGAGTTATGAAATCCCTGAGTTCCCCCCTATTTAATATGGAGCAAAGCAGGAAGTACAAGACCCAAAGTATCCATTATATAGAGAATGCTATTAATTGTATAGAGACTGGGGACGCTCAGAAAGCTAGCGATTTTCTATGGGGTAGCGTTGCTGAAGCACTAAAAGCAGTAGCAGAGGTTAAAGGAATAGAACTCAGAAGTCATAAATCCATTCGTGATTATGCCAGAGAGTTGGCTAAGGAAGAGAAAGACCCTACCATTTTTGATGTTTTCCGCAAAGCTGAATCCTTACATAGAAATTTTTATGAACTTGGAACTGAATTAGAGGAAGTTTACATTCTAAGTGGAGAGGTAAGGGCTCTTGTAGATAAATTGTTCAGGCTTATCCCTCGTATCCCCGACATATCTCGTGTCCGCGGGTAAGCATATTTTTATATTCTCCCGGCATTTAAACTTATTCAACCATTTTTGGGATCTCTTTGAAGAATGTTCGAACGACTGAGGCAGAAGCTTAGCGAATTTCGAGGAACCGTAGTGGAGAGGATAACGGAGAAAAGTAAGAGAGAGGAGGAAACAGCACCGAAGGGATTAGGGGAGAGACTAAAAGAGAAAGGTAAGGCGGTATTAGAAGGGGAGACAGTTTTAGATGAAAAAGATTTGGAAATGCCTTTAGAAGAGTTGGAGATAGCGTTATTGGAGAGTGATGTTGCTTTATCGGTCGCTGAAGCGATAATTTTCAGTGTGAAAAGAGAACTGGTCGGAAAGAGGAAGAAGTGGGGGTTGGGTACAGAGAAATTGGTGAAAGAAGCGATACGGAATGCGTTATTGAATGTCTTATCCGCTGGTGCTCAACTCGATCTTGAGGAGTTTATGGATAAGAGCGAGAAGCCCGTAAATATCGTCTTCGTAGGGGTGAATGGCACTGGTAAGACCACGAGTATCGCAAAGGTAGCGAAGAAATTGCTTGGAATGGGATATTCTGTCGTGATTGCATCTGCGGATACCTATAGGGCTGGGGCAACAGAACAGATCGAGACACACGCATCCAATTTAGGAATAAAAGTGGTGAAGCATCAGTATGGTGCAGACCCTGCCGCGGTTGTCTATGATGCGATGAATTATGCGAGAGCGAATAGAAAAGATGTGGTTCTAGCAGATACCGCAGGACGAATGCACACGTCCGTGAATCTTATGGAACAGTTGAAGAAGATATGTCGGGTGACCAGGCCAGATCTCGTGATCTTCATAGACGAAGCGATCGCAGGTAACGATGCGGTGGAACGGGCGAAGAAATTTGATGAGACGATAGGAATAGATGCCGCGATGTTGACCAAGGTCGATGTGGACGCGAAAGGGGGAGCGGCTATCTCCATCGCGCATTCTACCTCTAAACCCATCATGTTCTTAGGAACAGGTCAAGGCTATGACGATTTAGAGGATTTTGATGCGGAATGGCTCGTGGAGCGATTACTGGGTGAAGATGGAAGTGCGGGATAAGGAAGCGTGTGATAAGGTGGTGAGAAAAAATGTTCCCTGAGGAGTATAGGAGCATACTTTTGAGTTTGGCTGAGGAATACGAGGGTATGAAGACCCTTTTGGGGCTATTTCACCGGTTGAAAGGTTATACGACGGAGGAAACGCTTGTGAAAAACTTCACGGCGCTGACCGGAAAGGATTGCGAGGATCTATTAAAAACGCTGAGGAAGAGAGGGATTCTCAAGATAGGTGCTCATAACGAATATCTCTGTCTATCGGGCTATGAAGAGTTCTTCGACGAAGTTGCACGTGGCTATTCACTTCAGCCTGGAGATCTCTCGAAGTATATCGAGAAAGCAGTGGAAGAGGGGGATAGAGCGGCGCTCAAATTGATAGAATTACTTTTGAAAATAAGCAAGCATGGCACTCCCGGGGTCACGCACTATGAGCTTATAAGAGATGAGATGTCTGAACTGTTTTCACCGACGGTCTTCCATTCCCTCGAAGAGAGGTTAATCAAGGAGAAGTTGTGCGTGTATACGAAAAAGCGAGACAAGGAATTCCTGGAGTTTTACCAGAGTGGGGATAGAATAAAGGAGGTAAAGGAGCGGTTAAGAGCGTGGAAGACAAATAAGCTCGCGGAGCTGCCGGTGAAAAAGATGCTCGAACGAGAGATAGAAGGACTTGTAGCGGATGCGAGATGGAGAATAAAAGAGTACAGCGCGGAAATGGCTGAGATGGCAGGGCTGTCAGAGTCAGATATAGAAAAGACAGTGGGCTATTTCAGTGGGTTCGACGTGGATGACGTCTTCCTGTTTGTTACCGGTAATGTGCTGGTAGACCACGATACACTTTACGTCGCAATTACTGATAGTTTATCGCGGTATGAGGCGAGGGAATGGAGGGACTATCCGGTACTCTTTATAACCGCAGAGCTCCCGAAATGGGTAGGTACAATTGAGGGTGCGTTTAAAGATGCGTATCCAAAATTATCTGAGCGGCGTATGGCAATAGCCGTACCAAACGAGGTTGCCTACGCGAATTTCAAGCAGAAGCTTCTCTCTGAACTCGTCAATCGGCTGGGGATCACGGAGATAGCGGAATTTCCCAAGGTAAGCGAACGGACTTATCGTCAAGCGCCCCGTGCAAAAGAACGTTTGATCGATGATTTTTATTATTAAGTTCCACCTCATTCATGCCTATCCGTACCTGTCCGTACCATCACCAGAGCATCTTCATCGCCATAATACTCAGGGATCACCGTCTGCAGCGTGAATCCTAACTGCGTATAAAACTTCTTTGCCACTTCATTGCTCTCACGCACTTCGACACGCGCCGTACCTTTCGTCCTCTTCAATACCTCCTCGACAAGCTCGGTTCCTATCCCTCTTCGTCTATATGCGGGATCCACGGCGATGGAGACGATATGTCCCAGGGGATAAAAGATAATATAGCCAACGATCTTCTTCAAGCCCGTTTCTGGATCCTTATATACATAGACCATGAAATTATCAGGGTAGATGTGCGCATAATATAAGAAAGTAAATCGGTTGTAAGGCGATTTGGGGAATGCCTCCTTCTCTATACCCAAAATTGTTGCCAAATCCGACAACTTAAATTTCCGTATCAATTTTTAACCTTTTATTCTCCGCTCGGTAATCCTCTAAAGTCCGTCGTTTTAAGGTACCATCGGGGAACACGGTTATCCAGCCCCTTTTTTCTTCTATCTTCCGTTCTCGCACGCAACTCTTACCTATTACGGAGCTTTTCATATACGTGGCAACAATCGAGTACGCACGCTCTATCTCCTCTGGATAGGGATTCCGTGCTATCTCCTCGTGGCTTAACTCCGCTCTGAATCTATTTATTCGGTAATCTATCTCCTCTTTATCCTCTAACTCAGATAAAAACCGTGCTATCTGCTCTATCTCACCTTCATCCACAATTCCCGGTATATAGACGGTATTCACCACGAGCTTCACCTTCCCGTACGCATTTCGTATATTCTCCAGTATTCTTCTGTTTGAATACCCCGTGTACCATTCATGGAGCTTCTCATCCCATGCCTTCAGGTCAAACATGACCTCGGTTAAACCCGCTTCGATGAGCTCGTGTAAGTAAGCGTCATCTAAAAAGTAGCCATTCGTGTCAAGCACTATCCATCCTACAAATTCCTTGAGTCGTGATATCAAATCCACGAGGTACTGCCTCTCCAGCGTGGGTTCGCCGCCCGTTATTACCACCTCTTCCAGTGGCGTATCTCCATAATATTCACGCGATGCGTTCTTCACCAGGTTTAGTAACTGCTCGACACTCATCAGCTCACCGATCGTGGCACGAGCGATGCTAAAACAGCCTTTGCATCTGAAGTTACAGCCCGAGAGCGTGATCCAGATACGGGGTCTGAGCTCTGAGAGCGTGATAAAGGGCACAGTTCTGTATCTGGTTCTCACCTCTTGCGTTGACATTTATTGTATAATGAGATCAGTCGAAGAGATAATTGTTTAAAGTTAGAAGGAAAGTGTTTCCGGGCATCATCCGCCAGAGAGTTTAAAGCCCCGGGAGGGATTTGAACCCTCGACCAACAGATTACAAATCTGACGCTCTTCCGGCTGAGCTACCGAGGCGATCTTTTTACTTCTAATTTTTCTATTAAGATAAACTTTTTTATTGGTAAGGGAACGCCGTTGATTTTATTCCAATCTTATCGTGGTATCCCGAAAATTCTTCTAAATAGCACCCTATTTCAACTGCCTCAACCGCTCCCTCATCTCTCTCCAATGGCTTCCTTCCCAGTATATCCTGCCGCAACGCTCACAGATCCAGAAATCCCAGGTTCCTATCATGCTCGTTGGTACATAACTTTTCTCCCTCAGCATATCCTCTTCTCCTTTCCCTACTTTCCTTATTCTTGCATTGCACTCGCTACACCTGACTGCACGTGGTTCGCGGTTTATGGCTATGTTATGATGATACAACTCCTTCAATTGGTCCATCACCTCGTCGGTTTTTATATACAGGCACTGCACCCCCCTCCTCTCCGCTAATGAAGCAAGAGTTTTGTCTCTCGTGATTAGTATTCGGGCTTCGTGCTCTGCAAAAGTGATAAGGGTATTATCCTCGTCTTCAGCTCCCTTTTTACTGGTTATATCCCCCGCATAGATAGTATCATGTCCCAAAATGCGAAGCCAGATGCTGAGCTTTCCCAACATTCGGTCAGTTACGAATCTTAATTCTCTCGCGCTCTCACCATATGTGGTTATTTTCCCCCCTGGTATCTGCTTTACCAGGTTCAATACGTCCTCTTGAAAATTCTTATCCATACTTTAATGGCTTTCTCTAATTTGAGATGCTTTTAATATGTTAACCATCGTGGCATGCTGATCAGAAAGTTTCTCTAAAATCTCCTGACTCCTCCTTGCCTCTTCTTTAATCAAATCACCAATATATTTTCTTGTAGCCCTACCATTATACACAGAAAACAGACCAACGATCAACCCAAAGATAATCGCTCCTCCAATTACATACTGCCACATTTCTATTCCACCTCTTTAATTACATCAATAAATTTCGCAGTATATAAAAAACCAACCTATCTATCCATTTACCCCTTCCGGCTACTTAGGATTTCTCAGCTCATACTAAGCAAAGACAGAGGGATAGACCCATCATGGAGCGCAGTAGCGACCAGTGCGCCTTTTACCCCTATCTTCTCCATTGTATATAAATCTTCGCACCTCCTCACGCCACCACCGCAGAGAATATCATGTTCTGAGGACTCAACGGCACGAGCGAGAAAATCAAAGTCTATTCCGCTTTTCGTTCCTACTCTATCCAGTTCCAGCACGATGACATCCCGTACTGGATACTCGTTCAACTCTTTTATTAATACCAGGGGTTCAATCTTCAATCTCTTATCGCTCGTTAGCACCTCTTTATTGAAGAGATCAACACTTACGCTTATCCCTATGTCGGTAGAAATCTCGCTCTTAGATGCTGTTTCAATTAAATTCATTGACGAGGTTTCCGTACCTAAAACGAAGTGGTCAGCTATTTCAGCTTCAACAGCCTCTTTCAAGTCCTCAATTCCTCGGAGACCATAATCCAGCATTATCCTCAATTCCATCTCTCTATTTCTCAATTCCTTTATTATTTCTCGATTATCGCCGGTGTTCAGGAGTCTATTGAGGTCAGCGATATAAACTTCTTGCGGTTTTATCTCTTCGATGACACGGATGGGGTCAGAGGAACTAACGATGGAACTGAAGAGGTGGATTGGCTTGTACTCTTCACGAGCACCTCGCTTTGCATGCACTACAACACCATCAAGCAAATCTATTGCTAAATTCAATCTGAATTTCATCTTTCCAAGATGAGGAGAAATTTAACCTATTTTCCCTTTACTTCTTTTTTCCTCACTCTCAAACTTTCCTAGCGTCCCGTAGATATTAAATATTCTCTTTCTATATTCTATCCAAAAGGTATCGCATTGGAGATTTTTCTATGGGATGGAAGACAGATAAAGAACAATATAAACAAAATATGGGAAGAAGAGCACTCTCTCTTTGCTGTCCGTTCGAAGACTGTAAAGACCATGAGAGAAGTGGAAAGGGGAACATTGTTTTTATACGAAAGTATGGTGAGGGGAACACACAAAATCTATTTAAGTGTAAGACCTGTGGAAGAACGTTCTCAGAGAGGCGTGGCACACCGCTCTTCAACTGCAAGCTGAGTGAGGAGAAGGTCTATCAGATCGTAAAATGCATCACGGAAGGAAACGGTGTTCGTGCAACCGCTCGAATCGTGGTGTGGACAAAGACACCGTTGGATCTGTGATAGAACGTGTTGGAGAGCACGTGGAGGAGATAACAGAATGGCTGATGCGGGAGTACCATCTCAAGGAATGCCAATTGGATGAGTTATGGGGTTTCGTTTTTAAAAAGGAGAACGGATGACACAATTCCTCTCTTCACCAGCGATGACTTATCTCAGTACAAGAATGCTATTCTAAAGGCATACGGCATAAAAGAAGAAGTAAAGAGAACAGGAAAGAGAGGGAGACCAAGAAAATCAACGATAATCCCACATCCAGACCTGAAGTACGCCGTGGTAAAGAAGAAAAGGAAAAGTCGTGGATATAAAGACAGAAGTCGTATTCGGCGAAGAAAATAAGGTTAGGGAGGCGATAGAGAAATCACCAGTCAGCAACCAGATCAATATCTCCTTCGTTGAGCGAAACAATCTTACGATGAGAGAGAGAAACAGGAGGCTAACGAGGAAAACACTGGGGTTCTCAAAGAAAAAGAAATTGGTAAAGGCATCCTTGAATACCTCCTTCGGCTATTACCACTTCATAAAGACACATAAAGGATTACGGGTTAAACTCGATGAGAAGCAGAGAAAGTGGATGCATAGGACTCCTATGATGGCAGCTGGGATTACAGATCGTATATGGACATTCGAAGAACTACTTACGTTTAGAATCCTTAAAGAAAATTATAATTTAATGGAGGTGGGACGCTAAGTAAAAATATATGAGATAGAAAAAATGTTGGGAAAATTTCCCATCTTTCTGTTTTCGCTCCGCCTACTTCCGCCTCTTCAACACTAAATATGCAACTGCCAATAGGCCTGCAATGGCGAATACTGCTTCGAAGCCCGGTGGTACCGGTGTTGGCGTTGGTGTTACCTCTGGTGTTGGTGTCGGCGTTGGCACTACTGGTGGCGTTGGTGTTACCTCAGGTGGTGGCGTTACCGTTGGTGTCGGCGTTACTTCCATCGGCATCGCTGTTATCGCATAGGTGGAGAACTCAGGTATTTTTGTAGAATAGTAAACATGGGTCTCATCCTCTCCAATAATTTTAGTGTCAAGCACTTCCCACTCTCCCTTAACCTTAGAATATCTGCTAAGAGTGATTTGTCCGCTTCCAATTCCATGCTCAGCTAACCAATGTTTTTCAATTTTGAATTCTATCTCTGCTTCCTCTATATTCTCAACAGTTATATTTTCTATCTTTATTTCAATGTAAACATACACTTTTATACTTATTTCACTTGGTAGAGCAGGAACTTCAGGAGGCTTCTCTTTTAGCTCCTCGACGCTAATACAAACACCCTCACTTTTCTCCACCACCTTTACGAATATCCTTTTCAGAACTGATCTCTCCAAGGTGAGATTTATCGGTGTTTCTGGTTTAACTTCCTTAAACTTAACCACAGGTGTCTCAGGCAGAGTTATAGTAATAACTCTGGGAGGAGTAGGAATCTCCTCTAATTCTTTGCCAGGTAGCAGGATAACTAAAGTAGTACGCCCACTGATATAATCGCCTTTTTCTGCCTCTATTCGATAAGGACCCATCTTGTCAAAAGAGTAAGTTATTGTTCCATCTGACTTAGTTCTCCCTATTTCTACCCTATTTGCGTATATAGTTACTCCCTCTATTGGCTTTCCTTCGCATGTAACTGTTAAAGAGACGATTTCTCCTATTTCAGCTTTTTTGGGCGCGCTTATCTCAAGCTTTTCAGGTAGTAATTGAGCTGAAACAATTCCTGAACTCAGACAGAGTAGAATACACAAAAAAGAAGCGATTACTACCGTCCTCGTATTTTTCCTTTTCCCTTTTTTCATCTCGTATCACCTCCTAATTTTTTATTTATTATAATAGTTACCTCTACTTAAAAATATTTCGAAACTTTTCGAGCGATGTTCACATAATAGCTACAAAAATAGCTTGTTACCCAAAGAGATATTTGAGTAGAAAACAAGTTTATTTAAG
>DYFG01000261.1 GCA_020725315.1 Nitrosotalea sp. | reverse complement strand
GTTCAAATAGACGAGATTTGGACATTTATAAAAAAAGGACAAAAATCTGAAGCCCGATGATCCTGACGAAGCAGGTACAAAGTGGGTTTTGGTTACCCAAGAAGCGAAAACAAAGCTTGTTACCAGCTATCATGTCGGCGGGCGTGCCCTTGAAGACGCGGTTGAATTGCTCACTGATACGGAAAACAGACGAGATAAGAGCACAGAGCTTCCGATTTTTACCAGTGACGAGTGGGGCGCATACAAAAACGCACTGGTCGAGGTCTACGGCGTTGAAGAGCAGCCAGAATACAAGGGACGAGGAAGAAGTGCTCAACGCACTCAAATTGGCAGGAAACAGCATTAACACGTCTTACATAGAGTGAAACAATCTCACCGCCAGGAATGGCGTGTGGAGACTGATCAGGAAGACAATCGATTTCTCTAAGCGTTTAAAACCCGCTGATAATGCATTTGTGCTTGTTCTTTGCATGGTTCAACCTTGTTAAACCCCACGATGCACTAAAAATCGAAATTATGGATGGTAGACAGCGTTGGAAACAAAAACATTTGAATATGGAATAAATATAAGATATGGGGGAGAGAATGAAATGGGAAAGGTGGTAGAGAAGGTGAAGCTCACGAGCCTGTTCGATTCGGCGGAAACAAGGGAAATTGAAGCGGTCATTGATACAGGTGCCACGATGCTTGTCTTACCTCAGGATATAGTAGATAAGATGGGTCTAAGAAGGGTAGGGGAGAGGAGAGTAAGATACGCAAATAATCAAATTCAACTAAAACCAGTTTATAGAGGTGTGATCCTCGAGCTAAAAGGAAGGGATGGGATTTTTGATGTATTAGGTGAAGTTGAGGGCTCAGAGCCCCTCATCGGTCAAATAGTCTTAGAAGCTTTAGACCTTATTGTTGACCCCGTCACGAAAACGGTCATACCTAATCCGAGGTCGCCAGATATGCCTATGACAGAGATACTTATGGCAACGGCGTATAACAGTATGTCTACGGTTCGCTTCGCTCACTCAAATGCCTTTGAAACAGTTACAATTTAATTTTATATCCCATATTCCCTTAGTGTCCTACCTCCATTAAACCCATATTCCGCACATGTTGATAAGATTATCACGAAATTTAAATTTAATTTAT
>DYFG01000260.1 GCA_020725315.1 Nitrosotalea sp. | reverse complement strand
ATCGTTGAGCAGGCGATAAAGAAATCCCTTGAGAGTTAGATGAGAACGATGCCACCAAAGAGGGAGGGAGAGGAGCGCAAAGATTGAGAACAATGCCCCAAAAGGGGAATGAAGGGCAAAAGCTGAGCACTCCACTATGCCACCAACGAGTGATGCAGGGCAAAGGCAAAGCTTTAAACACACGCAGCACGTATCCGCTAATCTCAATCTCTGCGTCTGCATGTTACCTGTATTTTCCGTATTTCTCACTTAAATCCTCCATCTCCTTTATTGCGGTTTCCAAATACCCTTTCAGCTCCTTCAACCGTTTTTGTAGCTCTTTGATTCTCGCCACCTTCTCTTTTTTATCCAACCCTTTAGCCTCTAATTCCTTTATCGTCTGACTTTCCTGGCTTATCTCTTTAAGTACTGTTTCTATCATTTCCCTCTTCTCCTGTATCGCCGTCTGCATTTCTTTTATTGCCTGCATCTTCTCCTCTTCTTCTCTACCTATCTCCTTCACAGTTCTTGGTTCCACTGATTCGAGGGTTTTTATTGCTTTATCTAATTCTCCAAGCAACATCTTCATCTCTTCTTCTTTCTTCCTTTTTTCCGCTTCTAATTCTTCCATAATCCTTCTTCCCTGCTCATACAATTTTTAACGCTTTAAAGACTGCCTACCAAGAGACCGATTTTGCCTCTTCCTATATTCCTCACGACCCTCTTGCGTCCGCTTTCTGTATTCCTCCGCGCCCTCCTTGATTCTTCTCCGGTATTCTTCTCAACCATATCCTGCATTAGCCACTGTATAGCACGAGGGTTCATGCGACTGCTTCTTTCTATTTCAGGTATTCTCACCATTTTTTATTTCACCTCCTCATTCCTTCTTCCCTCCATCTATCCGGGTTCACTATCTTCTCAATCACATCGTCCACGAGGTCATCCAATCCATCCCTTACCGATTTTACGGTCTCTGTAATACCCTGCTCCTCTTTTATCTCCTCTATTGCGATGTCGAGATCCATCAAAGCCTCTCCAAGCCGCTCTATCTCCTCCTCACTCAGCCTGCCTGATTCCATCCTTCGTATTGCTTGCAGTTTCAATGCGTCTCTTATCACTTCGACCAACGCAATGACAAGCCCCAGGACTCCCTGCTTCAGATT
>DYFG01000259.1 GCA_020725315.1 Nitrosotalea sp. | reverse complement strand
CATTAAGCGGGTGCCGTGGTGTTCCACGAGAATCCTGGTGCCCCCAATTTCACCCACTCCGCCATAAAATGTTAGTGCGACCATTTTTCACCTTTTCCTCCTTTTTATTTGCTCACCCTCATAATTCAAGTGTATTGTATCCTCACAAATAGCGATTAGTTCCTCGCGGATAAAGGTTATCAGTGTAAAGCTCATTAAAAAGGAAATGAAGGGAGAGAGAGAGGACCTGATAAGGTCTGCGGTCGATGTAATTAAAAAAGGAGGCACGGTCGTTTATCCCACCGAAACGGTATACGGATTAGGAGCTGATGCGCTCTCGGAAGAAGCAGTGCGGAAAGTATATAAAATAAAACGAAGAGAGTTATCACATCCCATCTCACTCGCTGTTTCCTCTTTTGAGATGGTGCACAGCGTTGCATATATAGATCCCGAATCATTAGAGATCCTCACCGAACTGCTACCCGGGCCTGTCACGGTATTGTTGAGGAAGAAAGATGCAGTGCCCGCTGTCGTAACTGCTGCATCAGATGTCGTTGGCGTGAGATTCCCGGATAATGAAATCGCAACCCGTATAATAAACGAAACGGGACCTATAACCTCAACAAGTGCGAATCTGTCAGGTAGAACTCCACCAACCTCTGTAGAAGAAGTAGAAATAAAGGCTGATATTATTATAAATGGTGGTAGGTGTAAATATGGTATGCCGTCCACCGTAGTCGATATGACGAGGACGACAGCGACTGAAGAAGCGAGGAATATAAACAGAGAGATAAAAAGAAGAGGAGCGGGTTATGATAGAGTATTGCACGTCCTGCGGAGTAAAGCTGTTGGGAAAGGGCTTCACGGTCTTCCCGTGCCCGAACTGTGGAAAAATCGAGATAGGTAGATGTGCGAAGTGCAGAAAGCAAAGTAATTTATACAAGTGTGCGGAATGTGGTTTTGTAGGTCCGTAAAAAATGAGATGGCAAGGTAGATCAAGGCGAAAATACACAGGAGGGAAGCTTCATCGTCACCGGAAGAAGCGGGGGCATGAGGCGGGAAGACCTGCAGCAGACACGACTATCGGAGAGACACGAAGGAGGAAAATCAGAACGAGGGGTGGCAACGTGAAAATGCGATTGCTCAGATGCGAATTTGCAAATGTTGC
>DYFG01000044.1 GCA_020725315.1 Nitrosotalea sp. | reverse complement strand
TACCTTTGTGTTAGCTAAATCGCTCTAAATTTCCTCGAGGGGGTTTTGTTCAAAAAATAAGGGCAAATAATCATGCATTTATTTCAACCCCACTCCTCTCTTTCCTTCTCCAGCACCTTAAGTATCTCTTCATAAACTACCTTTAATTCCCCCTTTTTAACACGTCCCAGAAGCTTCTTTATTACCAGCTCAGGGGTGCTCGACCCGATATGGTTGAAGAGCGGCTGTCTATCAACAATGATGTTCCCGGCAGCATCCAAGCCTTCAGACTCTATACCATCCACGCGCACCTTCCTCAAACTGATGTGCGGCACTACCTCATGAATCAAATGCGTGATCATCACGGTCAACGTATCTTTTGGCAGGTTGTTCAACACCGATGCCATTATCCGCCCCATGGCGCCGGGTTCGGTAAGCGCCTCTAACTCGTCTATTAACACTACCTTCGCACCCTCTCGCATGAATATCCGGCTCAGTGCCCGCATCGAATATTCAAACGACCCCGTTCGCTTTATCATCTTCCTCCGGTATACGTACAGAGGCAGCAATGGCATTTCCGCTCGCTCCGCAGGCACTGGCAGCCCCAGCTCCGTGAGGATAATCGAGCTCGCGAGCATAATCAATAGACAGGTTTTACCGCCACTATTCGCCCCGGTTAAGATGGCTACTGGATGCGGGGTAGCACCGAAGATGCCTCCATTCGCTTCTCCCACTGAATAAGAAACAGGTACCACCTTCTCGCCGCCTCTGAGCTCTTCATCAACTAAAAATAGATTTCTGCCCATTATCACGCCCAATCCTCCCTCGCCTATTTCAGGTAGAGTTAATCCGAAGTCCCGGCTAAAGTGCGAGATCGCAAGCAAAAGATCGAAATAGAAAAGCTTGTTGAGAGCAGTGCTCACCACTTCTCTCTGCCGCTCCAGGCGCCTTGCCAAATCTCTTGACTGGTAATATCTCCTCTCTTCTATTTTCCGGGTATACCGTTGTTGCACTAGCCTTATCTTTCCTCTCGAAAATTCAAACGGCGGACCCCTCTCCAAATTCTCATACGCACTTTCCAAGAGAACATCTTTATCCTCCCCACTAAGCATCAATTCATCCGCCATATCCAACAAGACTTCATCTAAGTACCCTTTAAAATCCTCCGCACCGCCGCCACTTTTCATAATCCTGTTTACTTCCCTGTTTAACTCCTCTTCTCGCCTGTAAATCACTTCATCGAAGTTAGCTGCACCCGTGCGCTTACCCGCCTCTACCTCTTCCAAAAGCCTCATAACCTCTTCTAAATCCGCTACTGCGATACCGTTGAACAGTGGTGAATCTCGAAGTTCCTTGAACTCAGTCAAGAGGTGAATGACCGCTTCAAGTGCTTTCTTCTTCGCCATGAACGAATTGATCACGAACTCTGGATAGATCTCGCATATCTCCGACAACTCATCACCAGCTATGGCTATAATACCAGGTTCGTCAAACTCCTCTTCGCCCTCACCGATTAATAAAATGATATTCTCCTTTTCCAAGAGCCCTCGCGCCTTCTCGCCGGAATCAGCAACAGCTATACGCACGAAATCACCATACTGTTCCTTTATCCGTGCTTCCGGTCCTCTTCGACGAAGCGCGATGAGCGGCGGTTTCCCAAAGCTCATGTTCTCTATCTCTGCGTTAGCAATTATTTCACGCGCGCTCGCTATTCTCTCATCTCCCAGGAGCGTCCTCCATTTTTCGCACTCTCGAAAGTCATCAAACCTCTTTTGTACTTCCTCGTTATCGAGGCTAGGAGTGAGTGTAAGCACCTTCTCCCGTCCATTTTTCGTTCTCGCATAGGAGGAGAGAATAGCCAATATCTCTTTCCCTAACTCCCTCGTTTCTCTGGTGCAGAAGACATCCCTCACTCTATATCCCGCCGTGTTCTCGTTATTTCTTATCACCACTTTCTCCGCTTCGCTTCTTTTTATGCCGAGCACCAACGATAAGGTCTCGAGGTCCGGGAATTCTAATGCATCCTTCACATCGGGCTTCATGAATAGCGGGATATAAGATAAAGAGAAGATGTTCCTGTTATCCTGGAGTGAAGCACGTTCAGAAGTTTTTGGGGCTGCCATTATCATGTCGTATATATTATTTGTGGGAAGAATTAAATATCATCTACGCTTTTGCTTCTTTATCCTGAATAAAGAAGGCAGATGGATCGCGTACGAGCCATCCTCCTTTATCCCCATTATTATCCCCTTCCTCTCTAACAGTACATCCAGATTGAGTTCATATATCCCGGGACTCAAAATCCTTAAACTCTCTATCTTCTCGCCCTCTAAGGGCACTTTTTCATCTATTTTTATCCGATCCACAAGTTCTGCCGCGCTTATATCCTCTCCAGCCCTTAGATAAAGAAAAAGATTGCCACCACATTCCGGGCAGCCCATCAACATCTCTTCTGTTATTCGCTCAAATCTCTTCCCGCATCTCAGACACTTATGCATTTTATTTCAGATTGCAGAAATGAGTGCACTTATTAAGTCCCTATCTCGCCTTATCGTGCGCATCACCCTCGCAGGTCCGACCACCGTTAGCCGCGTCTTCCTCCTCAGATTTAAAAATCCCTTCTTAGACGGATATCCGCTCATCTCTATGCCAGGAAAATCTTCGTTGACCTCCGTCATGGTGAGTTCGATGAGTTTCATCTGCTCCTCCGATGTCAGACCGCCCTCTAATATCACAATCTTCCCCGCCTTCACGCCATCCAGCACAAATCTCAACTTTTCGATCGAGGTCATCGAAATTATTTTATCCTCGGATATCAGATCCATCTTTATTTCCATCGTTATGCTCTCACCTTTCCACGTTCTTTTACGGTCATCTCCTCATCTGAAGTCCCTCGCCATTTCCTCGTACAAATCCTCCATGTTATCCCCTTTCAATGCCGATATGGGTATGACCGGGTGCTGAGGGAAAGCATCTATTATCCTTTGTGGTGATGCGTCCACGAGGTCAATTTTATTTGCGGCGATAACCATCGGGATACCCCGTGCTTCCAAATTGCCGATGATTACAATGTTCGTTTGCGTATATGGATCTTCGGTAGAATCCATCAGGAGCACAACGCCGTCGATATCATCGAGCCATTTTATTGCCTCTATAACACCCTCCGTCGCCTCCTTTGCTCTTTTTTTCGCCTCTGCCTCGTCCAGACCATACGCCATGAAATCATGGAAGTCTATTTTCGTCGCTAATCCAGGCGTATCGACGATATCAATCTTCAATTTTGCTTTTGCTTCTTGTAATCTTTGCGTGGAGGATGGTGGTGAGTTTGGGATTGCGTTAAGGTAGGGGTTCTGCACTGTGGGGCTCCGCCCCACGACCCCGCAAGCCCTGTAAGGGCTTGACTTTGCTTTCAAGTCTATGAGGATCCCCTCATGCCTGACTGCTCTTCTCGTCTCATGGGGGATCTCCGTTGATATTCCGATATCAATGTTCTCATCCACAAAAGTATGGATTATCCTATTCGCCAAAGTCGTCTTCCCTGCATTCGGCGGACCGTAGATGCCAATTTTTGCCGATATCTTCCTGAAGAACAAAACCCTTATCAGCCGGGATAAAAAACCTTTCCTCCGTTTCCTCAACTTCTTCTCATCTCCCATCATCCTCTAATAGAAAGAGGGGATATATAAACATTGCGGTTTAAACTTAATATTACCCGATGCCTTTGTTCTTCATAATGCGTATTAAATTTAAATATTTCGTAAGGTGAAGGGCAAAAACCTGAGGCAAGGGTAAAAGAGGGATGGACGTCGAAGAGGAGGGAGAATTGGATAAATCGGAAGATGATGAAGAAGTAATACGCGTGCGTATTCCGCAAAAAAAGAGGGGTGAAGTGTTGGGGGTAGTGGGTAAGATGTTAGGAGGGAGGAGAGTAACGGTGCAGTGTCTCGATGGAGTTGAAAGAATGGTTCGAATCCCCGGTAGGTTAAAGAGGCGAGAATGGATCTCCATTGGTGATGTGGTAATAGTTATGCCTTGGGACTTTCAGGATGAGAAGGGTGATATCATCCACAAATATACACTACCGCAAGTAGAATGGCTGAAAAAGAAGGGTTATTTGAGATAGAAAAATGGGTGAGTGAACGGCAATTACCTAAAGGCAAACGGAGGAAAAAGGATTATCGTGATAGGAAAACGGAGCAGTACGTCTTCGACATCCCTACGTTGGAAACGCTCTATAAGTTCTCAAAGAAGGGGGTAATAAAAGCGTTAGGGGGTCCTGTAAGCCAGGGTAAGGAGTCCGTTATATTTCATGCGATAGGAGGTGAAGGGGAGGAACTGGCGATAAAGATGTATAAAATACATACCGCTCACTTCAATGCCATGCTTGATTATATCATCGGTGACCCAAGGTTTGAAGATATAAAGAAAGATCGCCGGAGTGTTATATATCTCTGGGCTCATAAGGAGTTCAAGAATCTCAAAAGGGCTTCTGATGCCGGTGTTCGGGTTCCCAAGCCGATTGCCTGTGATAAAAACGTGCTGATAATGGAGTTTATAGGAAAGGAAGGGATGGCAGCACCACGAATGCGAGACATTCCGGTGGACATTCTCAAAGCGGATTGTGAACTCGAAGAGCTCTTTCTCCGTATCATCTCCGCTATAAAAACCCTGTATGAGAAGGGAAAAATGGTGCATGCAGATCTCAGTGAGTTCAATATACTGATGAAAGGCTATGTAGAGCGAGAATTTGAAACAGCGCCAAAAACCGGTGGAGAAATTGAAATAGAGCCAGTAATAATAGATATGGGGCAGTCCCTGCTGTTAAACCATCCTCATGCCGATGAATTTCTCCTGAGGGACGTGAGGAATATCATTATCTTCTTCAACAAACTCGGTCTCAATCATTCAGAAGATGAGATGATGCGAATGGTGAAGAGTTGAGCGAGATGTCAAGAACCAGGACGGATTAATAACTGTTGCAGAGCAAAGGTTAAAATACAAAGGGTGGTAAAATGATTAATACGTGCAATCTCTGTAATCGGGATTAAGGAACTATAAACAAATGATAACTCAGCGCGTTAAGATTCCCCTGGATAGAATAGGTGTGCTTATTGGTCCAAAAGGAATCGTTAAAGAAGACATAGAGAAGAAGTCGGCGAGCAAGATAACCGTGGATAGTAATGAGGGAGAAGTGTATATAGAGGGCATAGAGGGTGGAGATCCTCTAAAAACGCTCCGCGTTGCTGAGGTAATAAGGGCAATTGGGAGAGGATTTTCCCCCGAAAATGCCTTCGCACTACTTGATGACGATCTCCTCCTCTTTGAAGTCATCTCTCTCTCTCATCTCTCTCCGAAGGCCTTGAACAGGGTGAAAGGACGTGTAATAGGGCGCGATGGAAGAACGAGAGGGGTGATAGAGAACCTGGCGGACGTTAAAATCTCAGTTTACGGGAAGACGATAAGTTTGATTGGGCAATCGCATTGGATAAGAACAGCGCATGAAGCAATAGCGATGCTGATACAGGGTTCACCTCATAGTTCGGTATATAATTTCCTGGAAAGGAAGCGGAGAGCGGAGGAGGAAGAGGAAAAATGGTGAATAACTATGAGGAAGCGAGGAAGGGAATGATTGAGCTTCTCAGGAGAGAGGGTATCAGTGAAGTGGTGTTACATGCAATGATGCGGGTAAAAAGACACCTTTTTGTCCCTCCCAATCTGAGCGATCAGGCATATGGCGATTATCCGTTACCCATTGGAGGAGGTCAAACGATAAGCGCACCACACATGGTTGCACTAATGTGTGATTATTTAAAACTTAATAAGCGAGAAAAAGTGCTTGAAATTGGCGCAGGTTCTGGGTACCATGCCGCCGTCATTGCTGAGCTGATAGGCGAAGAAGGACAGGTGTATTCCATAGAAAGGATAAAGTGGTTAGTGGAATTTTCGACGGAGAATCTCAAAAATGCCGGGTATACTAATGTAACCGTGATCACCGGCGATGGAACCCTCGGACTGCCGGAATATGCGCCCTACGACAAAATAAGTGTGACCTGTGCCGCTCCTGATGTGCCTCCTCCATTACTTGAGCAGTTGAAAACCGGTGGCAAGATGGTTATACCAATCGGGGAGTACCGGCAAACATTGTATGTAGTGGAGAAGAAAAACGGAGTCAAGAGGGAGAGAAAATGCGATGTTGTTTTCGTGCCTCTGGTGGGGAGATATGGATTCAAGGGGTATCAAGATGATTGAAGAATTACTCGCTCCAGCGAGCGGGAGGATAATAAGGATACAAACGTTAGGAAAGGAGGATCAAAATGCTTCACGAGCAGGGAGAGAAGGAGAAAGAATCATCTCTATATTCATGCATCTTCACAATGTGCACGTCACTGCTGCGCCATTGAACGGTGTAGTGAAGAAAATAACTCCTGAGAAAGGATTTTTTAAGCCTGCGTTCATCCGCAGCGCTGATTTCAACACGAAAAACACCATAGAACTGAGCACAACATATGGTGATCTAAAAATCGTCCAAATAGCGGGATTTTTTACGAGAAAGATAAAATGTGAGGTGAATGAAGGTCAGGAGATACGTAAAGGAGAGCGAATCGGTAAGATCTGTTTCGGCTCCCGGGTGGATCTCAGCATCCCCGAAGGGTTCGAGATACTAGTGAAAGAAGGTGATCGCGTGAAGTGCAAAAGAACGTGTATTGCATCACGTGAAAGTCCTCAATCCTGAGTTCGAACTCCTCACTTGAGACTGTAGTATCCTCGATATGGAGCGGAGTGACCACACGAGTTGGTTATATCACCAGGTCAACGGGACCGTGAATGGAAGCACGTGGAATGGTGCCGTAAATATTACGAGGGAATGGCAAAAAACGAAGCTCAATGGTACTGGTGTCTTCTGCAAGGTTGAAATTGTAAATTTAAAAGAAAAGGCTTGAAATGAAATCGCCGTAGAATGCGGCAGTGAAGAATCCTGCAGTGAGATACACGATGAACGGGAGCTCTGGTGTAACCCAAACCGCTCTAATTTTTTTATCTCGCTCCAAATCTTCAAGAAGACTTAATCCCTCTTCTGTTGGTTCTATGCCCCCCCATATATACCTCTTCTTTATTTCAGACCCTTCCCTTTCTATTTCATGCATCAATTTGAAGTTCTTTTTTCTCCTCAACGCGGGGATTTCAACTTTGTAACCAAGGAACATAACTGGTGATAAATCTCTCTTGTACAGGTTGTAGAAGAAAAGCGAAATAGGGGCTAAAAGAGCGATAAGCAAACTATTTGTAAGCATGCTGAGCACAAAGATATCGAGCGGCGGGACGCCCATCAGGGGCAGGTGGAGGTGAAATGCAGAGAGGAAGGGGAAGTTCGGGAAGAGAAAGGAGATTGAAATAATCGCTTTTACATCTGCACCACCGAAATTGAGAATGTAGAGGAGAAAAGCAAAGATACCGCCCACAAGTAGTGATTTAAAGACCTGAAAAGGAGTCAAATGGCCCATGAAGAGCTCTACGCTCGCAAAAAAGATACCAGAAACAGTCATGACGAGCCACACGATATCCGAGACCTCTCTTGTCCGCACATCGGAGTAGCTCCCGTATCCCAGCAGGCATGAACCTATGCAGAGACGTAACATCTGTAACACCCCAAATTCCAAATCCGAAATCCAAAAACTATGCAGATACAACTCCATCATTGCGTCACTGAGTGTTCCCACCATTCCATAATGTACTCAGGTAGTCTGAAGCCTCGGTGATGCAATCGTTCCACTAAATGCAGCGGAAGAGGGCTGAGCGCAAACGTTGCACGCTCGTAGAACGTCGTCGGTGGGGATTCTATTATGAAACTCTCAGACTCCCTCGTTAAGGCAGATTCATTACCAACAATCGAATAAACATAAGCTCCGAATTTCTTATGCTCCCTACACCACTCTAAAATTGACTCTGTCTCGCCAGACCACGAGATTAAAAACAAGATATCAGAAGCCCGGGGTCTTGGCGCAAACGATCCAGATAAATAAGTCTCGTCTCCAAGTGCTCTTTTCACATGCTGCAGCCTTATTGCAGTCATCTTCGCGGCATTTCTCGCGGGTCCTAACCCCCCCAGGGTTATGCGGCATCTCGACTCCAACTTGTCAATGATATCTTGGTAAAGATTAGAAGAGACGAAACTATCCACAATCTCGCCGATAGCCGTTGATTCTTCCTCTACCTTTTTAAATACCGCTTTATAATCCTCTTTCTCGTTTATTGCTTCCTTTGTTTTCTGAAAGAGCAACAAAGAACCTAATTCATAAACATCGTTCATTATACCGTGTTTGAGAAACGTATTAGTAGTATTCGACTTTCTCTCTCGCCCCTTCAGTTCGAGAACAGTACCATACTCTTTCTCGGCTATCCTTCCGATCGAGGAATTCGTATTCGAGACAACGGCATCTATCGTAAATTTATCGCTCTTTTCGTGCTCGATATAATCAGAGAGTTGTTTAGCCACTATCTTAGGCGTTGTGGTCTCACCACTTCCCGAATTAACGAGCAGTGCTATCCTCTCAAACTTTTTTTCCAACACCGGTGCTGCCTCCACTATGTCTCTCCCGGGGAAATCTATGTCGACCATGGTTCTCACCTCTTTGTTCAGTTGCCCCATTCCTATGTACAATGCGCTCTGCGACCTGCCTTCTCCTACAAGAATGATACAATCCGCAGCGTTGAGATCCTCAAAGAAAGGGTTAAACTCACTCTTCTTGACGTTACGAACATTTCTTATTATGCGATTGATATATCCTACCTCTTTACTGACTTCATTAAGTGCCATAAGCCATCCTAAGATAAAATTTACCTCTGTTTAAGCTTTTCGATTTTTCAATATGCCCGGGCAACATACACATTCTTTGCCTTTCTTGAACAAAACAAGCATTTTCCCTCGTTTTTTTCACCCTCCTCACGCTCATATGCTTCTCCTAACACACTTACCCCAAGCTGCTCCTCCAATTCATTCCCACATCCTTCGCGTTCGCACAAGAATAAAGAAACGATGCCACGTCCAGCCCTCCTTCTCAGCTCTTCCATCTCCTCTGCGCTTATATCAGCACCGATACCTTCGCTTTTATGGATGTTAGTGCGCAGAGTCTCTTTTGCCTTCTCAAAAATCCCTTCATGGATCTCCTTTAGTGTTCTCTTCACTTCGGGTACGACCTCGCTAAGTGGAACGTGCATCCTTTTGAGGTCATTTCTTCGTACAAATTCACAGCGGTTGTTCCTTAAATCCCGAGGTCCTATCTCTATTCTCAAAGGTACTCCTTTCATCTCCCACCGGTAATATTTCGCACCGGGTCTTTCCTCTGAGTTGTCCATGAATGTTCTTATGCCTGCTTCTTTCAATGCTTCCTGCACAGTGAAGCACGCTTCTTCCACTTGTTTTACTTCGTTATTTCCTCCTTCCCCGCTCGAGAATACAATAGGCACGATGACGACCTGTATCGGTGCAACCTCGTGGGGCAGTACCAATCCATGGTCGTCACCATGAATAGCGATCACCGAGGCAACGCATCTCTCCGAAATGCCATAACAGGTCTGATTTACGAACTTCGAGGAGCCATCCTTATCCTCGTATTTTATATCAAACGTTCTCGAAAAGCTCTCGCCGAGCAAATGGATCGTCCCGATTTGCATAGTCCTTCCGTCTGGCATAATCGTATCAAAGGCAAGAGAATACACTGCACCTGGAAATTTATCCCAGTCAGGTCTTCTTGTGATTACATAGGGAATAGCAAGCTGGTCAAAGAAATTTTTGTATAACGCCACCGCCCTTTTTATTTGATCCTCGGCATCCGCTCGGCTTGCGTGTGCGGTATGTGCCTCTTTAAAGGAGGTTATCTCACGAGCTCGAATGAGCGGTCTGGTATGCTTCGTTTCATATCTGAACGTATTAACTATCTGGTATACCCGGAGAGGCAGGTCGCGATGCGATCTTATCCATACTTTAAACACGGGATATATCGCGGTCTCTGAGGTAGGCCGGAGTGCAAGAGGAATCTCTAATTCGGTGCTTCCCCCTTTCGTCACCCAAAAAACCTCCTCTTCAAACCCTTTAATGTGCTCCTTCTCCTTCATTAACTCTTCTCTTGGTATTAAGAGAGGGAACAGCACCTCTTCATGCTCTTTATCCAATAAAGACTGCAAAATTTCGTAAATAAGCTTCCTCAATTTATAGCCGTAAGGATACCATACGTATACCCCTTTCACCGGATACCTGATGTCCAATATCTCTGCACGCTTCAGTATCTCGCTATACCATTCGCTGAAGTTATTTTCCTTCTGCAGTATGGTCTCTGGAGGCATTTTTCATTTCAAGTGATAGCCGCTGGTGGGATTTGAACCCACGACCTGCTGATTACGAATCAGCCGCTCTACCCCTAAGCCACAGCGGCATGAGTGGTATGTAATCTTTGCAACTCTACGGTATAAAGTGTTATGGATGTTGGTTTGATCCTTTTATACCACTTTATTTTTCCCTTTAGCCAACGAGTGACAGTAACAGCATATTGCTCATTGGTGCTCTATCACTCTCCAGTGGAAATGTTCCCAAAAGTTTTTATATCCCTAAAAATTAAATAGTTTACCATGAAGAAAGAAGAGCTGATACACCTCCACATGTTATTGGCTCAGTTGAAGAAGTATTGCATTGAAAACGGTTTAGACTGTGATTTCAGTAAATACGACGATCTGGGCATCTCGCCTTTCCAGGTGCACCGGAGCAAGGAAGAGCACAAGCAGGCTATTTTTGTCCTCGGGACTGAACTTGCGTCAATGGCGGCGAAGAACCATTTCATGGAGAACAGATAGTACAATCATCGTAGCGAGCATCCTCATCAACACGGGGAACAGTGCCTTCTCTTTAAAGTTGTTTAAGTGATGCTACCCTAATGGAGTAATAAGAAAATATATCTATTACTGAGGAAGTGTTAATTAAACGAAACATTATCAAACTTTAGTACTATTGCTCAATTTGGGCAATTTTCCGGGAGAGGCCATCTCGAGCTATTTTGGTGAGAACTACTTTTGAACGGGGGGGCGTGAAGAAAAATCGAAGGAACGAGCGTTAAAAAGGAAAAGCAGTGATATCACCCATATTCCGCACTTTAAGTTTATAAAGATGTTGTTTTCTGAATTTCGTTC
>DYFG01000043.1 GCA_020725315.1 Nitrosotalea sp. | reverse complement strand
CCGTTATCCGAAAATTCCACGCCTAAAATTGTGAGGGGATGAAATGGTAGAAGAATACTCAGAAGAGGAAAAGGAGAAAATCCTGGATAAGGTCTATGAATGGGGTGTAGCGTTCTCCGAGAGTAAGTATTTTGAGGAATTGACCGAAGAACAAAGACGAGAGTCTGAATTTGTAGTTCTGTCCTTCACCGAATATATGTATTCCTACGAAGGATTATCGCCAGAGGAATGGGATGAAGAGGGGCTTGAAGACTGCTGTTTATATACGTTGCCAGAAAAGATCAGTGCAGGCAACTCCTACTTCAGGTCAATTGCTCCGGTTCTCTCCGCATTCTTTAGCTTTGTGGAAGAGAAGAGGCTGCTAAGAAACGCTTCAAATCTTGCAAGAGCGGTTAAAGAAATCGATAAGCAAATTGTAAAGAATGCGTCCGATCCCCAAAACTGGGGAAGTGCGAAATCATTTGTTATGGCTGCAAAAGATGCAGGGGTTGATATAACAAATGAAAGAGAGATGAAGAAGTTCCTGGCACTTTATAATCTACAACAACTTGCAAAATTAAAATTAAAAATAGATGATAAACCAAGGTCTAAATCAAAAGTCAAAATAGGTAGAAACGATCCTTGCCCCTGCGGTAGCGGAAAAAAGTACAAGAAATGCTGTGGTCGATATGATCGATAATATTGGTTTAACTGTTCTGCCCCCAGAAAATCAGAAGATCATGCGTCAAAAAGAGAATAAAATATTTTAGGCTATTATACTATACATCCGAGGTGAAAACACCTGAGGAGGCGCTAAAAAAATGATGAAGATAGTAGTAACGGGAGGAGCTGGGTTTATAGGCTCGAATCTGGTAGAGGAACTTGCGAGTGGACATGAAGTTGTTGTCTTAGATAACTTTCACACAGGGTCGATAGAGAATTTAAGAGCCGTTAAAGGTAAGATAAAGATAATCGAAGCCCCCTGTGGCGCTCTATCAGATCTTAATCTCTCAAATGTGGATGTTATCTTTCATTTTGGCATACCCTCTTCCTCTCCGATGTATAAAGAGAACCCGATGCTCGTAGGTGAAGCGATTAATGATGCCATCGGTATCTTTGAATTTGCACGGAAAAGCAGATCGAAAATTATTTTCGCCTCATCATCCTCGCTTTATAGCGGCTTACAACCTCCGCATCGGGAGGATATGGAAATAAAGGTGGCTGATTATTATACCGAAGCGAGATTATGCGTAGAGCGGATAGCAAGACTCTATAATACGTTATATCAGGTTAGTTCCATTGGATTACGGTTTTTCAGTGTTTATGGGTTCCATGAGGAGGCAAAGGGTAAATACGCCAATATCGTCTCACAGTTTCTGTGGGAGATGAAGAGAGGGAAAACTCCCACTATTTATGGGGATGGAAACCAGACAAGGGACTTTATATTCGCGAAAGATGTTGTGGATGCCGGTATAAAAGCAATGAAAGCACTGGAATCCGATGTGAAATGTGATATATTTAATGTGGCAACCGGTGTGGAAACGTCATTTAATGAAGTTGTTAGCATGCTCAATGACTTTCTTGGAACAGAGATAAGACCACAATATCTGGTTAATCCAATACAGAACTATGTGCCGAGAACATTGGGCGATACGACAAAGGCAGAGAAGTATCTCGGATTCAAGTACAGGTATACGCTATACGAGGGCTTGGAAGAGCTCATTACATATGAAGAGGGGAAGAGCAGGGAGCTTATTTAAAGATATCCGCACTGCTGGTCTCGAATATCCCATCTAATTTTTTATAAACGGGAATATCATTTTCTTTTAAATGCAGCCGTTAACATCAGATGAAACTAAAAGCGAAGATCGAGATAAGTGGAGAGAATGCAGATTTGGTAGCCTATCCATTGATGCACGATAATATGGAAGGCATGCGTACGGTTGTAAAGGATAAAAGCGCAGTAACCTATTTCGAAGCGGATAAAATAGGGTCGCTTATAGCGAGCGTGGATGATTACTTGATGAACGCAAAGGTGGCACGAGATATCGTCGAACTGGTGGTTGGTGAACATGAAGAACCGGAGTGAAGGGGCGGAAGAAGAAGAGAGGGGCAAAACCATGGATATGGAGTTTGAGCTGAAAGCTAAACTTAAATGCAGCGGTGATCTCAGCGGAATTGTAAGTTCGCCGGAGATCACTGAATTTGTCTCGTTTTGTAACCGTGACTTATTTAAAAAGGGTGCGCCACCAGGTTGTGGCGCTGAGATCGTATGGTGGAACGTTGGAGAAGAAACAATTGAGCTGAAGATAGTTTCAGACCGATTTGTAAGGGCGCATGATGCACTTCTGAGATTGAAAAACGAACTCGGCAAATTGTTAAGGAAGCATCGTATAGGAATACGCGGTGTGGAGATCGAGGAGTATAAGATGGCAATGGAATGGGAAGAGGAAGAAGGATTGAGGATAGGGAAATTGCCATTTGTAAGGGAAATAAAGCAAGAAAATGGGAAGTTAGAGCTCTTTCTGGATGTCGATGAAGTTTCGTTAGAAAAAAGGATCCCGGATAGAATAATAAGATTGTTAGAGGATAAAAAGGAGGCGATCAGGTGGAAGGGGAAGAAGGATCACTGGGAATTGCTCTTCGAGAGCCCAAAGAAGACGTTCTATTTCGATAAGGACCCCTCGGAGGAGATGATCAAGCGGGGTTGGATACGGCATGCTGTGGGAAGGGGGCAGTGGATCTATGGACCACAGTTAACAAAGATCTTCAGAGCTTTTGAGAAGATATTGTTTGACGAGGTGTGTAAGCCTTTGGGGTATGAGGAGATGATCTTTCCCAAGCTCGTGACCTGGGATGTGTGGAAGCGATCAGGTCATGCAAAGGGGATTTACCCGGAAGCCTACTATGTGTGCACGCCAAAGACGAGAGACCCCGAGTTCTGGGAGGACGTGATGGATTACTATAAAGTTACGAATGAAGTACCCATAGAGATGCTAATGGAGCGGATAGAGAATGTGGGCGGGATGTGCTATGCACAATGTCCTCCCTTCTGGGTTTTCCTGCAAGGGAAGATACTACCAGATGGAATTCTACCGATAAGGGTCTTTGACAGGTCTGGACCCTCGTACAGGTATGAAAGTGGTGGACTTCACGGCATAGAGCGGCTGGATGAGTTCCATCGTGTGGAGTTTGTCTGGATAGGGGAGAAGCAGCAGGTGATCGAGCATGCCAGGTTGCTGCAGGAGAAGTATCGTGGTATATTCAATGATATATTGGAGATCGAGTGGCGAGAGGCATGGGTGACACCCTGGTTCATGGCACAGGAGGGCAAAGGTGGTTTGGCAGAGTTAAAAGAAGTGGGGACGGTAGATTACGAGGCGGTATTGCCGTACAGCGGGAAATGGCTGGAGTTTCAAAATGTCAGTGTGAATGGCGATAAATACCCAAAAGGGTTTAGCGTGAAGCTGCAAAGTGGTGAGGAGTTATGGTCAGGGTGCTCAGGTGTGGGGTTGGAGCGATGGGCTGCGGTTTTTCTCGCACAAAAGAGTCTAGACCTTGATAACTGGTCAGAGAAGTTCCGTGCAATCGTGGGGGAATTGCCAGAGGTGTTCAGGTTCTTGTAAATTGGAGAGGTAAAGAGAATGGTGAGGAAGGAGATAGGGGATAAAGGAGAATACATGAGTTATGAAGATTTTTTGGAGCTTTGTGATGAGGATACCTTAGCGGAATGGGTGGATGGGAAGATAGAGATGTATTCACCCGCATCGAATTTGCATCAAGATGTGGTGAGGTGGCTCACTTCTGTGCTATCCATCTATGTAGAGGCGAAGAAGCAGGGGGTTATACGTCCCGCACCGTTCCAGATGAAGACCGGGCGTGATTTGCCGGGAAGAGAGCCGGACATAATCTTCATTATGAAAGAGAATCTCGATATGCTCAAGGAGACCCATTTAGATGGTCCGGCAGACCTGGTCATCGAGGTAGTATCCAGTGATAGTCTGCTGAGGGATAGGGGTGAGAGATTTGCCGAATACGAGCTCGGGGGTGTGAAGGAATACTGGATACTCGACCCGAATTTGAAGAGGTTAGATTTCTTCGTCTTGAAAGGTGGTAGATACGAGAGACGAGCAGAAGATGAGGTTGGAATCTATCGCTCTGAGGTCATACGTGGATTTTGGGTCAATGGGGGATGGTTCTGGAATTTACCGCCGGTTTTGGAGGTGCTGAAAGAATTGGGGTTGATTTGAGATGAAATTAGAGTATAAAGAGGAGGAGATATTGAAGATATTGGAAGAAGATGCGCGAATAAGCGATTCGGAGATAGCTGAGATGGTGGGGATGGAAGAGGATGAGGTGAAGGAGATCATCTCGGAATTGGAACGTAAGGGAATTATAAGAAGCTATAAAGCGGTGATAAATCACGAAAGAGCAGGAATAGAGATCGTGCAAGCGTTAATAGATGTAAAGGTCAGTCCTGAGCGGAATACCGGCTATGATGCCATTGCAGAACGGATTTCGAGATTCCCTGAAGTCCGGTCTGTGCGGTTGGTCTCGGGCGAGTATGACCTTTCGGTACTGGTATCGGGCAAGACGATGCACGAAGTTGCGTACTTCGTTGCGGAGAAGATAGCACCCCTGGAACAGGTGCGTAACACGGTAACGCACTTTTTACTCAAGACTTATAAAGAGAATGGGGAGATATACGGAGAGGAGGAGAAAGGGAAAAGATTGGCAGTGACACTGTAAAGATGAACAGGATGTCAGATAGGGTTGCGGAGAAGATCAGACAGATAAAGGGTTCGGGAATACGTGAGTTCTTTGATATCGCGCAACGTATGGAAGGCGCGATCTCTTTAGGTGTCGGAGAGCCTGATTTCGTAACGCCGTGGAGCATACGAGAAGCATGTATCTTCTCATTGGAAAAGGGGTACACCTCGTATACCTCTAACTGGGGGCTGCTCGAATTACGAGAGGCACTTTCTGATAAGATTTACAAAGAAACCGGAGTTTATTACGAGCCCGAAGGCGAACTTCTGCTAACAACCGGGGTAAGCGAAGCGTCTGATCTGGCACTACGCGCCATTATCAATCCTGGTGAGGAGGTTATACTCCACGAACCCTCGTATGTGAGTTACAAGCCGTGTACGGCATTCGCGGGCGGGACTCCGGTATGCGTACCTACCAGTATTGAGGACGAATTTAAGGTGCAAGCAGAACGAATCGAGGAGAAGATAACGGAGCGCACAAAAGCGGTTATTTTGAGCTATCCGAACAATCCCACAGGGGCAACACTGAGCAGGAAAGAGCTGGAAGAGATAGCAGATGTGGTGAATGAGCACGATTTGCTCGTTATATCCGATGAGGTATACGGCAGGTTGACGTACGAAGGTACGCACACGTGCTTCGCCTCACTCAACGGGATGAAAGAACGGACGATACTGCTGAATGGCTTCTCTAAGGCGTATGCTATGACCGGTTGGCGATTGGGCTATGCAGCGGGGAATAAAGAGATACTAGAAGCGATGATGAAGATCCATCAATATGTCATGATGTGTGCACCAATTACCGCGCAGATGGCAGCGATAGAAGCGTTGAGATGCGATGAGGAAGTGGAAAGGATGGTAAGCGAGTACAACAGGAGAAGGAGGGTGATGGTGGACGAGCTGAATAATCTAGGATTAGCGTGTTTTGAGCCAAAAGGAGCGTTTTATGCCTTCCCTTCTATTCAAATTACTGGATTAACCTCGGCTGAGTTCGCAAAGAGACTGCTTTTTGATGAGAAAGTAGTAGTAATACCGGGAAGTGTGTTTGGTGCGTGTGGAGAAGGTTTCGTACGGTGTGCTTACGCGGTATCGCAGTACGAACTAAAGGAGGCTTTAAAGCGGATAGAACGATTCTTGGAAACTATGGGTATTTCAAAAAATAGATAAACAACATTCGAGTGAAGGAAGGGAGTGAGAAAGAAATGGGAAAAGATTTTGTCAAGAAGAGAATTATCTCGGATCCTAACATCTGCAGTGGAGAACCATGCATTAAAGATACTCGCATCCCGGTATACGTAATCCTGAGTCATCTGGCAGCAGGCGAGGACTATGGCACCATATTAAAGAACTTTCCTCGTCTTAAGACTGAAGATATTATGGCCTGTTTAGAATATGCTGCATATTTAGCTACGGAAAAAGCGGTTTACGCATGAGAATTGTAATCGATGAGAATGTCAGTTACGGAGTTGTGGAAAGGTTACGAATGAGAGGACATGATGTTCTTTCTATCTCCGAGATGCCTGAAAGAGGGATGTCGGATGAGGATGTGTATGCCTTAGCAGTGCGAGAAGAGGCAGTTCTTGTTACCAGAGATTATCATTTTACCAACCCAGTTCGCTTCTCAGCGGATAAAACAAAAGGGATCATTTATATCAGGCATGGCAATCTACGATCCGAAGAAGAAATTAGGATGGTAGAAAATTTTCTTCGTGCTCACGATATGGAAGTATTCAAAGGGAAATTGGTCACGCTCTATAAGGATAGTATAATGATTCGCTGAGCTAACAAAAGTTAAAAAGGCACTGTGGATACCAGGCAAAGAGCTAAACATGGAAGAATATGCGAGATTCATAGCAGCGATATCACTAAAATAAGGGATTCTGTAAAAGAATTGAGGGAATTCCGGGATGCTGAAACTGAGAAGGAGTTCTTAACAAGGATGAAACGAAGAGAAGCGAATGTTGTTCAGTAATGGTGGATTCCTTTTTCGTTTATTAGCCGCTCTCAACCTGAAAATTGCATCAAAACCGAAGAATTTATAAAGACTTAGTTCAAAAACTAAAAGTGGCATCTTAAAGTGTTTCTTTAGTCAAGCTCTCTTTTAAGCCCTTACAGGGCTTGCGGGTAAGCCCCTCCTGTAAACCCTTTCTGGGTTTTCGGGGACGTGGGCGGAGCCCACGATGCGGGGGCACGGGCAGAGCCCGTGATGGGGCAGAGCCCCACATAAGAAAAGTTTGTTGAAATGATGGAGATATGTATATACGGAAGAGGAGGGCAAGGAGGAGTTACCTTAGCGGAGTTGGTCGCGCATGCAGCCATCCGAGAGGGTAAATATGCGCAGTCAATGCCTTCATTTGGGCCGGAACGGAGAGGGGCACCAGTTCTCGCATTCCTCAGAGTGAACGAAACAGAACGAATAAAAATAAGGACGGAAATTGCGGAACCAGATGTGTTAGTAGTGCTTGATCCGGGGCTGCTTCATGTTGGCGATGTCGTTTCGAGGCTCAAAAAAGAGGGGATAGCGGTAATCAACACAAAGAAATCGCCGGAAGAGATGAAATCGGATCTTGAAGGCGTGACTAAAATAGCAGTTGTGGATGCTATGAGCATCGCAAGGGAGATTTTGGGCCTGCCCATCGTGAATACGACAATGATTGGGGCACTGCTAAAGGCAGTAGGACTCGTTAAGCTGGAATCGTTGGAGGAACCGATGCAAGAGCGGTTTGGAAAAGTTGCCGCAAAGAATATCGATGCAATGAGAAGAGCGTATGAGGAAACAGTGGTTCGCTAAGCGATATGCACATCGAAAAAGAGAGGTGTGAAAAATGAGTGGTGAAAAAAGGGGGTGGCAAGATTTAGAAATTGGCTGTGTGGTTACCGAGCCGGGAAGTGCAGCGTCCTATAAAACGGGTGATTGGCGGTCTGAAAGACCTGTTCGTGATAATACCAAATGCATAAAGTGCGGGATATGTTACATCTATTGTCCTGATGCCGCTATAAATGAGGACGAAGAAGGATACTTTGAAGCCGATCTGTATTATTGCAAGGGATGTGGAGTCTGTGCGCATGAATGCCCACGTGGTGTCATAACGATGGTTGAGGAAGAGGAGGAAGAGGGAGAAAAATGAGAAAAGGAAAAATAGTGGGCTTGGAAGGTTCTTTTGCGGTCGCTGAAGCGGTTCGGATGGCAAAAGTCGATGTCATCTCAGCATTTCCAATCACACCACAGACACATATCGTGGAGCGGCTGGCGGAGATGGTAGCTGATGGTGAGCTGGATGCGGAGTTTATCTGTGTGGAATCGGAGCATACCGCAATGAGCGCATGTGTGGGTGCATCAGCGGCAGGTGCGAGGGTCTTTACATGCACCGCAGGTCCAGGGCTTGAATACATGTACAATATGATGACTATACCTTCCTCAATGAGGTTGCCAGTAGTTATGGTGATAGCGAACCGAGCACTCTCCGCTCCGCTCTCTGTCTGGTGCGACCATTCAGACATGATGACGATCCGGGACGTAGGCTGGATTCAGATGATTGCGGAGAACAATCAGGAGGCTTTCGACCTCACTGTCTGCGCATACAGGATAGCAGAAGATAAAGAAGTTCTTTTTCCTGCAATAGTTCATATTGATGGTTTTTATCTATCGCACGTAATCGAGGGCGTGGTGCTGCCGGATGAGGAAGAAGTAGCGCACTTTATTCCGGATTACGAGCATCCTTTTGTATTAGACCCTGAGAAGCCCGTGAGTATGGGCTGCTACGGTCCACCGTTTATATACCCCGAGGCGAAGAAGGCGCAGGAATTCGATTTTGAGAAGACGAAGCCAAAAATAAAGGAAATCTGGAAGGAGTTTGGAGAGACCTTCGGGAGGTATTACGCGCCGGTTGAGAAGTACAAGATGGAAGGGGCGAGCATTGCGCTATTGACAATGGGGAGCATCGGTGAGACGGCAATGCTTGCCGTGGATGAGATGAGAGAGGAGGGGAGAGATGCAGGTCTTTTACGATTACGATTGTGGCGACCTTTTCCATTCAAGGAGTTTCGGGATGCGGTAAAGGATCTTGAGCTCCTCGTGGTGTTAGACCGGGCTATATCCTTCGGGATGGGTGGTCCGGTCTGCTCAGAAGTGAAATCGGCGTTGTATGATAAGCGGAAAGAGTTGAGCATAGTGGGCTTTATTGGCGGACTTGGAGGCAGGGATATACCGATAGACGGATTTAAGGAGATGGTAAATCTAGCACTGGAGAGAGTAAAGATGGTAGAGCGGGGAGAGGAGATGGAACCCGAGATGATAGGTGTGAGGGAATGGGGGAGATGAGAGAAAGAGAGGAGATGGAGCAAGAAGAAGAATTATTTCTGCCAAGGTTTATCACCACGGAAGAGAACTTTGCACCCGGACATCGTGCATGCATCGGCTGTGGGGAGGCTCTTGCAGTTCGGCACGTGTGTAAAGTTCTTGGAAAGAATGTTATAATTGTCAATGCCACGGGCTGCGTAGAGATCATCTCATCGCTCTTGCCGTATACGTCGTGGCGGGTCCCCTGGATTCATACGCTCTTTGAGAATGTTGCAGCGGTAGTGTCAGGTATAGAATCGGGGTATAAAGTGAGGATACGGAAAGGAAAAATAGAAGACCGTGGTGTAAAGTTTGTCGGGTTTGCCGGTGACGGCGGCACTTCTGATATAGGATTACAGGCACTATCAGGAGCAATGGAACGAGGACATAATTTCCTCTATTGCTGTTTTGACAACGAAGCGTATATGAACACAGGCATTCAACGCTCATCATCCACTCCGTACGGTGCATGGACGACCACGGCACCGGTAGGCAAGAAGAGCATAGGACAGATGACCTGGAAGAAGAATATGCCTGAAATCGCGGTTGCACATAGGATCCCGTACGTGGCGACGGCTTGCCCTTCATATCCGTTTGATCTGATGGATAAGGTGAAGAGGGGAATGGAAATCGAAGGCCCTGCTTACATTCAAATATTTTCCGTCTGTCCCACGGGCTGGAGGTCTCAACCGAATTTAACGATAGAAATTGGTCGTTTGGCGGTGGAGACTGGCGTCTTTCCACTTTACGAAGTGATTAACGGTGAGTACCGATTGAGCGTTGATGTCCCGGAATTGAAACTCGTGAAGGAATATTTAAGAAAACAGGGGAGGTTCAGGCATCTTACCGATGATGTTATAGAGCGCATACAGGCGAGAGTAGTGGAAGAGTATGAGAGATTGAGGGCGAAGGCAGGGGTGAAATAACATGGCAAGAGAAGCAGATCCAGGCGAAGTGGGAATTGAGGAGCGAAAATATGTGCGGTTACCCACTTTTATGGAACGTGGTTTTGTGGATTTACAGAATGAGGTAACAGCGAAACGAATCTGCTGCGTGTGTGGTACGTGTGCCGCGTTTTGTGATAAAATAACGATAAATGAGGGTGAAGGGGGTAGAAAAGAGCCACGGTTCATTGAGAATTATGATACGGTATGCGGGCTCTGCTATGCGTTCTGCCCACGGACTTTCCTGCCGCTGCCTGAGATAGAGCGGAGGATATTTGGCGAGGAACGAAAGAGAGCGGAAGGAGATACTCTTGGTGTCTATCGAAGTTATTATACGGTTCGGTCAAAGAAAGCGGATATCATTGAAAAAGGACAAGATGGTGGCGCGGTTACTTCTCTGCTCGCGTATGCGCTTGACGAGGGGATAATCGATTGCGCAGTGGTTACAACTTCGGATAATAAGCCCTTACAGGGCTTGCGGGGTCGTGGGGCGGGGCCCCACAAGTGGAAACCGATAACGAAGGTTGCAAGGACTTACGAGGAGTTGAAGGAAGGCGCAGGCACGAAATATACGATTTATCCCTGTGTAGTGGGTGTAAAAGAGGCGATGGAAGAGGGATGCAACGCCATAGGATTTGTGGGGTTGCCCTGTCAAGTACAGGGGTTACGAAAAGTTCAAACGGCTGAGCAGCCGTATGATGTGGGAATAGAGAAGGTGCGATTGGTGATAGGGCTGTTCTGCATGGAGAATTTCACGGAGGCTTTGCTGGATTTCGTAGCGAGTGTAAAGGATTTAGATGAAGTAAATAAGTTCGATATAAAAGGTGAGGAGTTTTTGATATATGGGTATGGCGGAGATAGGCAGGCCATCCGATTGGATGAGGTAAAGGAATATATTAGCGAGGGGTGCTTGGTTTGTATGGATTTTACTGCTGAACTCGCGGACATTTCCGTCGGGTCGGTAAGCTCAGAAGAGGGCTGGTCAACAGTATTTGCTCGCACGGAGAGAGGAGAAGAAGTAGTTAAGGGAGCATTAGAGAAGGGATACATTGAAGCGAAGGAGATGGAAATAGAGGGGTTAAAGTCTATACGGAGATTGGCAAAGAATAAGAGGATAAGAGCTGCATAGGTGAAGATAAGTAAGCTTCTTAAGTTTGAGCGCTAAAATAAATACAGAAAGAAAAAGGGTTGTTGTAGGAATTTTATCAACCTGATATCCGATGATATTTCAGACGGTATGTCTGTTGTTGATTAGAGTTAAAGTCTTATATCCTCAGCCGAGCAACCTCGTCTTCATCGAG
>DYFG01000258.1 GCA_020725315.1 Nitrosotalea sp. | reverse complement strand
AAAGGTTCAATAACGTGCGTGTTTACATTGAATTGAGGATAAACCCGCCCTACAAAGGACTCAAAGGAAGCTTCATATTCCTGCCGGAAGTAAGCTTCAGAATAAACTTTTTTGGCCCGCTCAATTTCCTTTTTTTGGAAATAGGGTGAATCAATAGAGCGCCAGGTGAAAAAGTCATAATCCTGATAGCCGGGGTCTTTTAGCAACCACTTTTGATATAAATCAAATAGCCAGTTGTACCCCTTGGGGGTGGTAGTTCCCCATCCTTTGCCCTGTCCGATAGAAGTACGACCCTCCAAAATGTGCCAGGCTTCGGCGGGGAAAAGGGCTACCTCATCCCCGTAAAACCAGGAAAGCTTTGGTCCTCTTAAAGAGTCGGGGTCGTCGGCATGACGGAAAAAACAGATTGATCCGTTGGCCAACTCCAACTTTCTCTCAGTCTTGAGATAATTCCAGACCGTCTGTCCTTCCACCTTTCGGGGAGGCATCCATCTGAATAATTCGGGTTGAGTCTGCTGTTCCAAAAGTGGATAGGATGGAGAGACGATCATTCCGGTGGTGCCGGGAGCTTCCTTGACCATAAACCGGATACACTCGTTGACTCCGCTGACCGTCTTGCCCGACTGGATTCCAGCGATGACGAATCGAAAACGAGCCGAAGACTTATGAAAAAGAGCTGGACAGGAAGTTTGGCTCTCCCAAGGCTTGTATTTTTTGGTCTCGACAGTAATTATCATTGATTAAAATAGAAAAGGGGATGTCTTATGAGACCTCCCGGATCCTGACCGTGGCGGTAAAAGTGGCCGTAGCTATAGAGTCGTTAGAAAGGACGATTTTAGCGTTGCCGCCCACAAATAAATTCTCCACTCTCCTGCGGTAGGCTTGAACTAGAGTTCCAGTTAAAGTCTGAGCTTTAGGAATAGACAGGGTGGTCAAAAGCACGTCTCTTGAGTCTCCACCCAGAGAAGCTTCCACTCCCATTATTTTCAGAGTTAGGTCGGTATCGGTAGAGGGATTGAAGACAATTACTTCGTGCTCTTTATAAGGACTGTCCAATCTGGTAAAGGTTATGGTAACATTCGTGTTAGCCGCCGCACCACCAGCCCAGTAAGCATCTTGGTCAATCCCGACCGGAACGCCGGAAACGTCAGTTGAAACTCTTTGTCCACTTCT
>DYFG01000042.1 GCA_020725315.1 Nitrosotalea sp. | reverse complement strand
CATATATATCCCAACTCCTACAATTTTCATATGTAATATTTTTTGTAAAGCTTATTATATAATACTATTATCCATAACAATATCTTATAACTAATTATTCCTATAAGACAAGCAGAAGTAATTTTTATCGTGATCCCACCTACCTTGATGTTTTATGGTAAAACTTAAAGGTATTCCATAAGCCACGGGGAAAAGTACAAACTACCATTAAGGCAAAATTAAAGGGCGCTCATTACGGCGGTACTTCGGAGAAATTATTGAAGTTTTGCTAAAACTTTAAAAATCAATCAGTTAGAGGAGAGATAGAACTAACAAAAATAATGGTTATATCGAAAATAGTAAAAGTAATTTATGATCTATCAGGTAACTTAAATAATAAAAGATATCAATATATAAAGAAATATTGAAGGACTAATTATTATTAAAAATATTACAGGTGTAAAAGAAGTAAATATATATATCAAAGAGGAGAAGGCTAAGTTACTGTAGAAGGTAAAGATGTTTTAAAGAGCGTATATGTACGGATTTAAGTATTAGTAAAACATAAAGGCAAACATGGCTGAGAAAATCCCTATATTAAAAGGTAAAAAGGTGAAAACAAGGATATTACGCCCCTATGAATTTGGACTATTACGGGAGGGGGCAAAGAGAACAGATAATAAAACCCTTTTAGATGCTTGTTTATTGTTGGGGGCACGATATCAAGAATGTCGAAGGATTCAAAACAGTCCCCACTGGTTTGATGGGGATTTTATACATCTCCCCTCAGAGGCTCAACAGAAAGTAAAAAGAAAACAAGTCGAGCGATGGATCAGATTGAGCTCATTGGGAAAAGCTATCATGCCTTATTTCTTTGAAAATAAAAAACGCCTTCCTTCTATTCAAGCGTGGGATTATTCCTTAATTGAATGGGGTAAAAAGGGGGGGTTAGATAGTGCTGGTATATCAGCAAGAACCTTAAGAAAGACGTATGAAAGCTGGTTGATCTTTTACTATCCTGAGGCCACAAATTTAGTCTATCTTTCACAAGGTCACACCACCTTGACCTCTCTGCAACACTATATAAACTTGCCTTTCCTTGAAGAAGATAAAAAGGATATGAAGAGATGGGTTGAAGGGTGGTTGTGAATTAAGCCTATGCTCCAGCAATAATATCAGTATACCATGTATCTCACCAAAGAAGAGGAGCGGATATACGAAGGAGAGGAAGGCTGGACGAGGAAAAAGGCTATGGAGATACTCGTCGCCATTGGGGATATAAACGATGCTTCACGGTTAATACCAGTAACACGTACGCATCTCTCGGGCGCATCGTATAAGACTATCGGAGACGCTTTTGAGTTTATAAGCGGTCTAGAAGGCAGGGTAAGCGTCAAGAGCACGTTAAATCCAACCGGTATGGATCGAGAGAGATGGACCGCTATGGATCTTCCAGAAAAGTTCGTAGTGAAGCAAAAGGAGATACTCACCGCGTATGAGAAATTGGGCGTCTCGTTGGCGTGCACCTGCGTCCCTTATCTCATTACTCATAAGCCGCAAAAAGGTGAGCATATCGCATGGGCGGAATCCTCTGCCGTTTTATATGCTAATTCTGTCTTAGGTGCGAGAACGAATATGGAAGGAGCACCTTCTGCTCTTGCCGCGGCGCTTATCGGAAAAACACCTTTTTACGGGCTTCATCAGGCTGAGAACAGGGAACCGGAGATACGGGTCTGTGTGAAGTGTAACCCAGCAGATGCGGACTACAGCGCTCTTGGATTCCTGATAGGTAACCTTGTAGGGGGCAAAATACCACTGATAGAACTTTCCCCATCTTCTTTTCCGAGCAAAGACGAACTGAAGCATTTATCCGCCGCGATAGGTGCTACCGGCTCCGTAGGAATGTATTATATAAAAGGAATAACTCCTGAGGCTGATGCAAGGGGGTTACCCGGTGAAAAAATAGAAGTAGAAAAGGGCGATCTAAAAAAACTTTATGAGGAGAGGGCAGAAGTCGATGTAATCGCGATAGGATGTCCGCATTGCTCCGCACTTGAGCTCCACCGTATATGCGTGCTCTTGAAGGCAGAAGGTAAAGGGAGAAAAGTAAGAAGAGATTTCTTCATATTCACCGCACGAGCAATAAAGCAACGCATGCATGAGGTGGTAAAACAGATAGAAGAGTACGGTGTGAAGGTGATTTGTGATACCTGTTTCGTGGTTTCACCGGCTTTTGAGAGATACAACTCCGTGGCAACAAATTCAGGCAAAATGCTGAGATATGTACCTCTCCTCTGTGGCGGCGCAGAAGTGAGCTTGGGCAAGACGGAAGAGTGTGTTAGGCGAGCTTTTTGAGATGTAAACGGATTTATATACTTATATTATCTCTCTAATGTAACGTAACTGACCACATACAAAGATAAGATAAAATGGCAAAAAGACACCGACCGAGGAGGGGGTCACTTGCCTTTTCTCCACGGAAGCGAGCACGAAGTGAGATTTGTAGGATAAAACGAGAAGAACTAGCTGGAGGAAGGAAAATACAGGGCTTTGCAGGATATAAAGCCGGAATGACACACGTTATTCTGACAGATGACCGCCCTCACAGCCTGACGAAGGGAACGGAAGTAGCCTTTTCTGCAACAATCATAGAGACTCCGCCTATGCGGGTAGAGGGTGTCCGTCTTTATAGCAATACGTACTACGGTAAGCGAGCGGTAACGGAAGCATGGGTAAGAGCTGGGAATGGAGGAGACCTGGGTGCGATAGAAGAGAAGATCAAGAGAAATGGCAATGAACGCGCGTTAAGTCTGCACCTCATAGCTTCGACCTTACCAGAGGTCGTGAGTGGGGTGCCAAAGAAGAGACACGAACTAATGGAGATAAAGATGAGCGGGAATGTCGAGAAAGATCTCGAATATGCAAAAAAAGTGTTTGGTAAAGAGCTAAGGGTGAAGGATGTGGTTAAGGAGGGCGATTTTGTGGATGTAACTGCGGTGACAACGGGTAAAGGCACACAGGGACCTGTGAAGAGGTGGGGAGTAATGACTCAAATTGCAAAGGCGGCAAGGTCTGGAAGAGGTCGCCATGTTGGTGCTATCGGCGGCTGGACACCTCGAAGAGTCAGATGGCGAGTCCCTCAGTTCGGACAGACCGGATATCAACAGCGGACCGAGTATAACAAGAGAATATTGAAGATAGGGGATAAGGGTGAAGAGATAACGCCCGATGGGGGTTTCCTGAGGTATGGCATCGTGAGAAACGAGTATATTGTACTAAAAGGAAGTGTTCCGGGGCCGAAAAAGAGGCTTGTAAGAATCTCTCACGCGATAAGAGTTCATCCCAGGATGGGTATACCTGAAATTGTGTATATAAGCAAGACATCACAGCAAGGGAGATGAGAAAACAGAGAAGGAGAGAAATGATCAAAGAGATAAAAGGGAAAGCCAAAGTGGTAGACTTATCAGGGAATTTTGTAAAAGAAATAACACTTCCTCCGGTATTTATGGAAGAATACCGACCTGATTTGATAAAGAGAGCAGTGCTCGCAGTGCAATCAAGCAGGTTGCAGCCGAAAGGTTCAGACCCCTTAGCAGGGAGGAGGACATCCGCAGAGAGTTGGGGGGTCGGAAGAGGAGTTTCCCGAGTTCCTCGCATAAAGGGTGGAAGAAGAGCAGCAAGAGCGCCACAAGCGGTCGGTGGAAGAAGAGCGCATCCTCCAAAGACTGAGAAGGTCTTGAAGGAGAAGATAAACAAAAAAGAAAGGATGAAAGCGATAAGGTCTGCTATCGCAGCCACTATAAACCCCGAACTCGTAAGAAATAGGGGACACAGGTTCGGCGAGGAAGTAGAACTACCAATAATAGTTGAAGATTCCTTCGCAGACGTGGAAAAGACCTCCGATGTGGGGGGATTTTTGAAGTCCGTGGGTGTCTGGGAGGATGTGATCCGTGCAAAGGAAAGGAAAATAAGGGCTGGTCGAGGAAAGATGAGAGGCAGGCGATATAAGTCCAAAAAAAGTATTTTAATTGTTATTTCACGTGAAGAAGGAACAAGCAGGGATAACAAACTAAAGAAAGCGGCGAAAAATTTACCCGGTGTGGATGTATCCTCTGTGGAGGAGCTCAATGCTGAATTGCTTGCACCGGGAACGCATCCAGGCAGGTTGACTATCTGGACGGAATCTTCGCTCAACTTTTTCTCTAAAGAGAAAACGTTGATTAAAAGAGAGGAGGTTAAGGGAGATTTTTAAATGTTTCCGATTGGTGATGAGCAATGGCAGAAAAACTAAAGCATATAGTCCCGAGCGAAAAAGCAACAAAGATGATCGATTCGGAGAACAAAATCCAGGTTATTGTCGATTTAAGAGCGAGAAAGAGCGAGATAAAGCGAGAAGTGGAGCGGGTATTTGAGACATCGGTGAAGAGCGTGAGGACGATGATAAGATTTAAAGGTGAGAAGAAAGCAATAATAGAATTAGAGGAGGAAGGCAAGGCGAAGGAGATAGGGACTTCACTTGGAATACTATAAGTAGAGGTAAATATGGGGAAACGAATCATAGCGCAGCGGAGAGGAAGAGGCTCGTCCGCGTTCAGGGCACCCTCACATCGTTATAAAGGGAATCTCGAACACGTGAGGGTGGATAAGAATGAAACGGTGTCAGGGGAAATCGTGAAAATAGAGCACGACCCCGCACGGAGTGCACCGATTGCTCGTCTAAGGATTGAGAGAGGGGATGGAGGAGCGAAAAAATTCGAGGAGAGATTTATCGTTATACCTGAAGGAGTGGGAGAAGGAGATGAAGTCTCGTATGGTGGATCAGCAGCGATAAAGACCGGAAATACACTCCCTCTCAGCGCTATACCTGAAGGAATTCTGATTTGCAACTTAGAAGCAAGACCTGGCGATGGCGGTAAGTTCGCAAGGTCTTCGGGTGATTGTGCTACGGTGTTAGCGCATGAGCGTGAAACTGAAAGAACGCTTGTTGTGCTGCCAAGTGGGAAGAGGAAATGGCTCTCATCGGATTGTTTTGCCACTATTGGTGTTGTTGCTGGGGGTGGCCGTACCGAAAAGCCTCTTGTAAAGGCTGGAAAGAGATATCATAAGATGAAAACGCACTCAGGCAAATACCCGACGGTAAGGGGGGTGGCAATGAATCCCGTTGACCATCCACATGGTGGAGGCGGTCATCAGCATGTAGGGAAGTCAAAAACGCCTGGTAGAGGTGCACCACCAGGAAGGAAGGTGGGGAGCATAGCAGCGAGAAGAACTGGAAAGAAATGAGGTGAAAGAGGAGAATGGCAAAGAAGAAGGCTAAGGTTAAAACAACTTTGAAGAAGGAGGAGGAGTTTACGTACCGTGGCTATACACTGGCGAAGCTCAAGAAAATGAAGCTCGAAGAGTTAGCCGAATTACTGGGTGCGAGGCAGCGAAGGAAGATAAAGCGGACTTTGCGAGCCGAAGAGGAGAAACTGCTGGAGGAGATAAATTCGGGTAAGGAAAACATCAAAACGCATCTGAGATATGCGATCGTTCTGCCGAACATGGTGGGGAAGAAGATAGGGATACACAATGGAAAGAGTTTTGAATACGTAGAGATAAAGCCAGAGATGATAGGGCATTATTTAGGTGAGCTTGCATTGACACGAAAGAGAGTGGCGCACGGGGCTGCTGGTGTAGGGGCTACGAGGTCCTCAAAATATGTGCCACTGAAGTGACGTGAAGAGAACTGAAGATGGGACGGGTAAAGTTTTACGCGGAAAACGAAATTGATCCTGAAACGACTGCAAAGGCAATGGGTTCCGAACTTCATATATCCCCTAAGCACGCACGCGAGGTATGCAGGGCGGTAAGGGGGAAAAAAGTGGAGGATGCAGAGGTATATCTGGAAAAGGTACTGGATATGAAGGATGCTGTTCCATTCAAACGTTATAAAAAGAAAGTAGCGCATCGTAGAGGGCTCAAGAAGTGGTATGCGGGGCGATATCCCGTGAAGGCAACCGATGAGATATTAAAATTGATACGAGGTGCGAAGAGCAATGCTGAATACAAAGGACTTGATCCTGAGGCATTGCGAGTCTGGCGTGCAGCCACGAAGAAAGGTCGTACCATACGAAGGATAATACCCCGTGCTTTTGGTCGCGCTACACCTAAGGATACCGAGACGGTCACCGTTGAGATCGTACTGAGAGAGGAGAGAGGATAGGAGAAGAAAGTGGTAGAGAGAATATTCGTAGAGGAAGGGATAAAGAAAGTAAGAATGAACGAGTACTTCAGGAATGAGTTAGAAAGAGCGGGTTACGGAGGGATGGATATAAAAAGAACACCTATGGGCACGCAGATAACGGTGAAAGTTGAAAAACCGGGGATGATCATAGGGAAAGACGGTAAGAGAATAAAAAGGATAACCGATGAGATAACCAGGAGGCAAGAACTGGATAACCCGCAAATCGATGTTCAACCGATAGAGGTGCCTGAACTGAATGCGCAGTTGATGGCAAATCGACTTGCAAAGCTCATCGAGCGAGGCTGGCATTTCAGAAGGGCGGGGAGATCAACCCTCCAGAGGATAATGGATATAGAGGCGCTTGGCTGCGAAATTACTATGTCCGGGAAGCTTAAAGGACCTCGTGGTCGGATGGAGAAGATGGTAGATGGCTATATAAAACACTGCGGTTCTATAGCTGAGGAGATAGTGGATAAGGGGTATGCAATAGCGCGGAAAAAGTCAGGAGTCATCGGTGTGCAGGTAAAGATAGTAAAGCCGGATGTAAAGATACCCGATGATTTTCACATAAAAGTTGTAAATGAGAAAGGAGAAGGAGAAGGAGAAGAGGAAAGCGGAGAATGAGCATATTGAGAATGGAAGATATAAGAAGGATGAGTGAAAAAGAGAGGAAGAAGGAACTGGAGAGTTTGATGAAAGACTTGTTACGTGAGCGAGGGATAATAGCGACGGGTGGATCCCCTGAGAATCCAGGAAGAGTCGGAGAGATAAGAAGGACAATCGCGAGGATAAAAACGGTTCAAAGCGAAGAGAGGAGCAAGTAGCAGATGCAGATCTGTGATAAATGTGGATTGCCGGTTGATTTATGCATTTGCAAGGAGATAGCGAAAGAGCAGCAATTAGTAAAGATTTCTACGTCAAAGAAGAAGTTTGGGAAGATCATCACCGTGATAGAGGGGATAAATGAGAAGGAAGTCGATTTGAAAGCGCTTTCAAAGTCGTTGAAGTCGAGATTCGCGTGTGGCGGCACGGTGAAAGGGGGATGCATTGAATTACAGGGCAATCAAAAAGAGGTAGTGAAGAAGACGCTTCGGGAGATGGGCTACACGTTAGAGGGTGAAGAATGAAAATAAATCCGCGTAATTTATTGCAGCATGAGCTGATAGGATTGAGAATCAACGTGGAGGAGAGCAGTAATAGTACTCTTCGGGGGTTTGAGGGGACGGTTATTGATGAGACGAGGAATATGCTTGTTATAGAGAACGAGCAGAAAAATGAGAAGAAGATACCAAAAGCTGGAAGTGTATTCATTTTTGAGTTGAACGGAGGAGTACAGGTGAGAGTAAAGGGTGACCGGCTCGTTTCAAGACCAGAGGATAGGATAAAAAGATGAAAGATATAGGGATAGATGTCAGGAAGCCTGAGGAGGAATGTGAAGATGTCAATTGCCCGTTTCACGGGAAGTTGCCCATACGGGGGGAAATTTTGGAAGGCGTCGTGGTGAGCGATAAAGCACCGAAGACGGTCGTTGTTCTAAGGTCTTATCTGAGGAAGATCAGGAAATATGAACGGTTTGAGAAGAGGAGATCGAAGATACACGCACACAACCCGCCCTGTATAAATGCCAAAGTGGAGGATGTGGTGAAGATAGCGGAATGCAGACCGCTCAGCAAGACTAAAAGCTTCGTAGTGGTGGAAAAAAGGTAGTAGTGGAAAAAAATGATGGGGAGAAGAGATTGCGTTTTGGATTTTTCAAAGTGAAAATTGTGAGGATAAGAAGATGAAGGGAGTAAAAGCGAGGATAACAAAGGCGTTGCCAACCGGTGCTCGCTTAGAATGCGCGGATAATACCGGTGCGAAGGTATTACAGATAATTGCAGTGAAAGGATACCGCGGTGTAAAGAACAGGTATCCAAAGGCTGGGATTGGCGATGTGGTCATTGTAGTGGTGAAAAAGGGGAGACCGGCGATAAAGAAGCAGATGGTGAAAGCAGTGATAGTGAGGCAGCGTAAGGAATTCAGACGCCCGTCTGGGGTACGCGTGAAGTTTGAGGATAATGCTGCGGTTATCGTGGATGAGAAGGGGATGCCAAAGGGCTCGGAGATAAGAGGACCGGTGGCGAGGGAAGCGGTGGAGCGGTTTTCAAAGATAGCTTCAGCTGCTACGATCATAGTATAATATAATAAATAAGCGGGGGTTACCGAGTGGACAAAGGTGGCAGACTCAAGATCTGTTCCTGTAGGGGTTCGCGGGTTCGAATCCTGCCCCCCGCATGGTTTTAACGGAAATAAATTTGAGATTTAAGCCTTTTCCGTACACAGTGACAAACCAGATATACCCATGCTAACAGAAGAAGAAGGAAAATTGGGATTACGGCTCGCGAGAGCCGCAATAGAGCAGTACTTGAGTGAGAATACGAGGCTCAAAGCGCCTGAGGACCTGCCTGCAAGCTTTGAAGAGAAAAGAGGTGTTTTTGTCACGTTGAATAAATACGGGAATCTGAGAGGCTGTATAGGCTATCCCTATCCCGTATTCAAGTTGAAGGATGCGATCATCGATGCCGCGATATCCGCAGCGGTTAGCGACCCTCGATTTCCGCCGGTAACGAGAGAGGAATTTGAGGATGTGACCATCGAACTCACGGTACTCAGCATGCCGCAGGTCTTAAAAGTTAAGCCAAAGGAGTTGCCTAAGTACGTAGAGATAGGCAGACATGGATTAATCGTAAAGAGAGGGCTATATCAGGGACTTCTGCTTCCTCAGGTTGCTACGGAGTATAATTGGTCAGCGGAGGAGTTTCTCTGCCAGACATGCTGGAAAGCAGGCTTGCCACAGGACGCATGGCTGGAGGAAGAGACCGAGGTCAGCACGTTCGAGGGCCAGATATTCAAGGAGGAAGAGGCACGATGATAAAAATAGATAGATATAAATGTGGATACTGTGGTGCATGCGTCTCGGTCTGTCCCACCGATGCAATTGAGCTGGTGGGGACATGGGTAAGGATAGATGATAAAAAATGTAATCCCTGCAAAGTCTGCGTGAATATCTGTCCCGTGGGTGCATTGGAGATGGAACAGGAGTTGAAGAGAGAGTGAAAAATGCAACGCACGACTCTCCCGTGCAGTGCCTCCTCCACCACCATCCAATCCTACGTGCATGTCGCACCTCCCCGTTTCTTATGTATCAGGCAGATTTCATGGAAGAGAAAAATGGAAAACGGCGTAAACTCATTGGTAAGATAATCCTTGCGGATTTTCTGGAATATCGGCTGGCGAAATTTATAGCTTTTATTAGCGAGGTGGAAAGGCAGCCACTCTATAAGAATCTGATTCGTGAAGGCATTATAATTCGCACGCCTCTTTCAGAGTCTAAGATACTAAAAGATGATAGCATTGCCAGCTCTGGAGTGATTGCTAAGATTGAAAAGGGGTCGGATTTTTACATCTGCTATACCAACGAGGAGTCTTCAATCGAATATATAGTCGATGAAGAGAAACTCCGTGGAATTATAAATGACGTGAAGCTAACGGAAGATGAAAAGAGGAACATCCGTAGACTTTTACATAAATTGAGACGTATCAATACCAGAAACCTGATAACGCATGAGATACTGAAAGGAATGGTGGAATACCAGAGAGATTTCTTTGAATCGAATAGTGAACCTGAAGATGAACTGGAATTAAAACTAAAGCCTCTGCGAAGGGCAGAGTTAGCAAGGACCCTCTCTAACACTGAGTGTAAGGAAAGTAACCATAGCTTTGTAATAGATATAAGTAGAATATCACGTGTTATGCAGGGAATATCTATTATCACGCCTAAGGGAAACGAAGTTCCGTTAAATTCATTCTTCCCTGCGAGACGGGATATAGTGAAGAGGCATATAAAAGTAATACTCACTGAGGAGAAGGAAGATATTCGTAATGGACGTGTCAAGAAGCCATATACAGACGAAGAGCTAAAACGTAAATTAAAAGATGAAGATGGGTTATCAATTACAAGGAGGGAGGTTGCATATTGTAGAAAGGACCTGGGGATTTTACCGTATTCTAAAAGGGTAAATGGTTATGGAGACCCTCCGTTACTGGCAAACTTCTCCAAAATTTTTCCTTTTACAGTCGCATCGGTAAAGAATAACGCTCCTACCTGTCCGGGGGTATATGAACTTCGTCTGGCTGAGGACAGGGTAGAATATCCCAGTGGTTATTCTCAAACAATCTATATAGGAAGTGCGAAGAATCTGAGAAAGAGGTTGCTTGACCATCTGAGCCCGAGCAGTAAGAATGGTTATATAAAAAGATTTGTCTCGGAAAAAAGTTGTGTCTTCAGATACCTTCAAGTTCACAGAGGATGGTGGCGAGAGGAGAACCGCTTTTATAACCTCTTTATATCGACTTTTGGGGATTCCCCGGTTTGTAATCATGTTACTCCAAAGGCGAGCGAAGATAAAGATTAAATATATGCAGGAAGTGATTATTTTTATCTGCAATAAAAATGGAAGCAGAGAGAGGAGAGGAGAAGAGAGGGAATATACCGAGCGAGCCACGGAAGATTTGCTACTTAAGGTGCTGGAAAAGGAGTTCCGTGAAGCAATGAAGGATGTATTCAATGATAGACGGAAGATTACCGACCCTGACGTATGTAACATCTTCAATCTCTGGTATCTGCGGAACCATGTGAATGAGTTTCGTAAGGAGATGCGAGAGGGTTTCAAGAGAATAGATTGCTCTTATAACTTTATTTCAATTTCTTTACTAACAAGCCTTTTTAGAGGGCTTATCGAGATGCATGACATTTAGTTGCACTTTCTCTCAGCGTGCTTCATATTCTCTTAACGCTCTTCTATACTCCTCCCCTCACCATACATGAACTTTCAAGAGTGATTGTTCTTATAACAGTGGCGTATGTTATCGGGCTTATCAGCGAGGAGCACGCTAAAGGAGAGAAGGAGATAATAAAAGAGAAGAGATTCTCAGGGAATATAATAGCTACCGTCCCTGATTCCTTGCTCGTTCTCGACCGCGATTTGAGGATAAAGAGCGCCAATCGCACATTCTACGAGAAATTCCAAATCCAACCCGAAAAGGTGAACTAATATTCAATATCAGAGTGAGAGGAATTATCGTTGCAGAAAAAGAACAACGACTGGTCGTGCTCGAGGAGATCACCGAGCGTAAGCGAGCAGAGGAGGTGCTTCGTCGATTCAGCGAAGAACTGGAGTTGAAGGTAGAGGAGAGAACTAAAG